>JAPZAP010000060.1 GCA_027460585.1 Candidatus Methanoperedens sp.
GCCTCATTCATTGATTGAAGGTGTTCTGCGGATTCAACCGCATACATTTCTTTATATTCAGACATATCATCCATAATTATATCCTCTAAGAGATTTCCGCAATGCTCTGGGCAATTTGATTTATTGGTAAAACATAATCAGCCAGATTTTGTTCGATCACAGACCTGGGCATGCCATACACTACGCATGTTGATTCATCCTCAGCGATGACCTTTCCGCCAGCCAGCTTCAGTTTCTTTATTCCTTCAGAACCATCCGAACCCATTCCTGTGAGTATTACCCCAACTGAATTCTCTTTGTATATGCGCGCCACGGATTCAAGAAGAACATCAACGGAAGGCCTTACTCCCTGGACTTTGTCGCCCTTTGTAAGCGCGATAACCTCACAGAGTTCCCCATCGATCTTTTGCTGTCTTACTGTCATATGAAAGTCCCCGGGTGCTATCAAAACTGTGCCCTGTTTGATGATATCTCCTTCCACAGCTTCTCTCACTCTCATCAGGGATTGGGAGTCCAGTCTCTCTGCAAGGGATTTTGTGAATCCCGCAGGCATATGCTGAACAACAAGCACAGGCGCCTGGAGGTTGGATGGCAAAAGAGGTATGACCTGCTGCAAAGCCCTGGGACCGCCTGTGGATGAACCTATTATTATTATTTTTTTCACTTTTGTTCTTACAGGAGATACTATTTTTTCCTTCTTGATCACTTTTTCTTCTATAAATCCGAGTTTATGAACTTCAACACGCGCAGCAGCTAGCACTTTTTTTATCAGGTCATCCCTGATCTTTTCCATATCAAGGCTTATATTCCCGGATGGTTTTTGAATAAAATCAATAGCACCGTACTGAAAAGCTGTCATTGTCAGATCCCCGTGTTCTGATTCTGCCCCCGTAAGCATTATTACCCGGGTGGGACACTCACTCATTATATAACCAAGCGCCTGTAAACCATCAAGAACCGGCATTTCTATGTCCATAGTTACTACATCAGGTCGAAGGTGGGTGACCTTTTCTATTGCTTCCTGCCCGTTTTTTGCCGTGCCCATCACATCTATGTCCGCAGACCCAGCCAGAATATTACTGATAATCTTACGCATAAAAGCAGAATCATCGACGACAAGCACTTTTATTCGGGGCATAAGTTAACCCGATTAAAGATTCTTGGAAACGGCTTCCAATACTTTTGCAGCATCAAATGGCTTGATAATAAAATCCCTTGCGCCTATTTTGATAGCATCATTCACAACTGTCTGTTGCCCTATCGAACTGCACATAATTACTTTGGCATTACTGTCATGCGCCATTATCTGTTTCAGGCATTCGATCCCGTCCATATTCGGCATTACTACATCCAGGAATACAAGATTCGGTTTATGCTCCTTATATTTAGCAACACCATCTAAACCATCAACTGCGTCTATAACTTCATTTCCAGTCGGGGCTATGATTTTTTTAAGCATCATTCTCATGAATGCCGCATCATCTATTAGCAATATTTTTCCAGCCATTGTTCCTCCGATCAATAAAATTTTTATGGGGTATTATTTTAAATATATCTGATCGATTTATAGAGTTAATTCCACCCACACCTCTATAAACAAAGGTGTGATATTTGTGTGATACAACAAAATCACAAACCCAATAGCGGTCCCATTCCCTGTAACGTTACTTCTGCGGTTAATGCCGATATCCACACAAGCCCTACAAAATGGGTATATGTGTTAAAATGATGCCCGCCGTCAACAACCCTGATAAGCATTGCAGAAATTAGCGAATGACATACCATCATTACCATAAGCATTGATGTCATCAGGGGAATATTACTGGCACCTATTGTTGCGATCGATATCCCTATGTCGATCTCAGGAAGGGATACTTTTGAAAATAGTTTAGCAAGCATTGCTATTATGGACAGGGCAAGGAACATTGTTGCCGCTATTCCTGCAGTCATCCCGTATAGCACACCTATAAGACTTGAAGCGCTGCTATATCTCAATTTCCTCATGGAAAGGATAGCCATAAAATTTTTACTGATAATTTCCCCGATTACTGTAGGTTTTCCGCCGACATTCGTTCCTTCAACGAACATCGTTGCAAAGCGTTCAATCAGATTACTTCCTGTTCCTGCCGCAAAATGCTCCCAGGATCGCGGGGTATTTAACCGTGTTTTAAGTCTCTTATAAAGGTTATTTATATTTAACGAAAGAGGACCGAAATCATGTCCAATTAATTCTTTTAAAGATTCAAGGATAAGACCGCTTCTTGTCCCTGCTGCGCCGCCAAGGGAGCGTATGAATGCGCCGAAATTATTATCGAATCGCTTTATTTTATCTTCTTCAAAACGTGCTATTAATCCTGTCAGTAACAGGGGTGTCAGGGAAACTGCGAACATTATTGGTGTAGGAAGATGAGTGAATAACAATACAACTCCTGTTACGATCATACAAAGAAATAAAGAGACCGGCATTGACCATTTTATTCTCCTGTCAGCAACGGTCTCAATGTTCAGTGTATGCCAGATCCTGTCTGCAGGCACTTTTGATCTTGCATAAAGCAATATGACTAATTCCGTTACTACAAATATGCCTATGGCGCCGCCAAGGAGTAATATGGAATCCACACCTGTAATTATAGGCATAATTATAGCAAAGGCGACAATGAAAATAAGGGACATGCACATGGAAACGAACATTTCCTTTACCATATCGATGGAATTTAAAGAGTCCTGGTACATCGTCACGAAATCGTTCATGACGACTGTCTGCTCTGATATTACGAAATCCTCAAATGCCTGTCCTGCCTGCACCGAATGCGCCATCCTGTCAAGAAAATCAGCAAACAGCTCCGAAGGTGTCCTGTTCGCTATGAACCGGCACGCTACGGGAAAACTTACATGCCAGTAGAATACGAGAGCATATATTCTTCCCGTTTCTTTGGCCAGGTAACCATACGCTTCAGTATGTGACAGCTTCAGCAACAGGTCAATCCTTGACATCTGGGAGGTTGCTAGAACTCCCATATGTGTTATGTAATAATGCATATTATTGTCAATTTCTTTCTTTTTGCTTTCAAGACTTGATATGGGGTATATGATCACAATGGAAAAAAGAGCCAGCGGAACCAATATAATCCCGACCACCATGACTCCCTGTAAAATCGAGGGAACAAGAAGTACAATTATTACAGGGAACAAAATTGCCAGGATAGTTACAGGGATCACAAATTTTTTAAAATAATTCTCTTGTGACATTCCAAGACAGTGAAATATGACTTTTGTGTTCATATTTCATACCTCAAAAGGAATGCCCTCAAGACCCCTATCCTGGAAAGCCCAGATTATATCTCTTACTTTATAATAATCCAGGATATTTTCTTCCACCATCCTTGTAAGGATTTTTGCGCGCAATGAAAGTTCATCATATATCAAGCGCTTATCATCGTACCCCTGCTTCACAGCTATCCTATCCAGGATAAAACTATTGTTCATGCCCCTGAAACGATGCCTGTCATTGGTAAAATCCCATTCGAAAACGCCACGCGTTATTACACCCCCCGCTTCTTCCAGGTACCCTTCAATTTCATCAACCGAAGTGCATCTTCGTAAATATTTGCCTTTCCTGTAAATAGCCTGGAGGATCAAAGCACAATTGAGGTTATCCGCGAATGTTGGCGGGATATTGATAGGTACACCTGTAAGACGCTGGAGAAGTTTCTTGACCGATGAGGCATGGAATGTAGCAAGAACTGCATGCCCTGTCTGCATGGCCTGGAATGCCACAGCACCTTCAGCACCCCTGATCTCACCCACAATGATATAGTTAGGTCTTGATCGAAGGGCGACTTTTAGAAGGGTGAATGTATCAACCTGCGATTCCACCGGGCCATCCAACCTTGTGATCAATTGCTGCCATGCTGGCTGCGGTGGAAGTACTTCAGCCGTATCCTCTACTGTATACATCTTTGATCTGCTGTTGATAAATGGCAATGCGGCGTTAAGCATTGTTGTCTTACCGCTTGCAGTTTCACCACTGAAAAATATGCTCATCTGGTTCTCAAGCAGAAGCCACAGGTAGGCACACAGGTTAGCATCAACACTTCCCCATTTTATAAGCTGGGGAATGCTTGCCGGTATTTCCATAAATTTTCTCATGGTGAAACTGGAACCTCTTCTACTAACATCAGTGCTGTAAATAGCGGAAATCCTTGTTCCATCAGGAAGAGACCCATCGATTATGGGACGCGCATCACTCACCGGCCTACCAATACGCTCACCCATCGTGTGAAGCCAGTGGCTCAAGTATTCCGCAGTTCCAAAGGTAAGATTGGTTGAAAGCATCGCCAGTATCTTATGAACAATATAAACCCCGCTTACTCCTATACTGTGAATATCTTCAAGATAGGGATCTCTTATCAACGGCTCTATCGGACCCTGGCCAATTATATCCCTGTCCAGGAAATAAGATATTTTATCATATTCCACCTGGGATAAGGAAACAAGCTTTACGCCAAGAAGCTTGTCTAAAAAACTTGTCGGCGCAAAACTGCCCTGGATCTGCACGGATTCATTAAAAAGTTTCATTATTAACTTTCGTAACTGGTCTTCGTTCTCAGGAACAATTTCATCTGCGGCTTTTTCAAGGATTGAATCCATTATAAGCTTATATTTTTTTGATTCCTCTGGCAATAAAACAGGCTCAACTGCAATATATGCGGTTTTCTTTGATACTTTATCCCCCTTCAAATGGATAAATATCGGATCACCTACCGGATAAATGATGTTTATGACAGGGATATCTGTAATATCACGGGATAACTTGGGAAAAAAGTCCGGCATAACACCGCTTTCCTTCTTGCATTTCTCCACGTATTCAGCAAGATGCGGATTTCTTTTCATGGCTTCTTCGAATTTATCATCCATGATGACCACCCGGTTATGAAACTCCGGAAATGTTGATCATAACACCGCTTTTCGCTTCGACCTTGAAACCTATCATTGCCCCAACCTGGATTTCGGGACGTGAATATTTATTAATCATCATAGTCCTTAACATTTCAGTTCCCATCTGGCGCATTTTCAGTGTCATCAGTATCTCAGCCGCATCTTTAAATTCGTTCACTACTTTTTGGGGCATTTCGGTGCTGTCCATTGTTATAATAATGGTTTTTTGCATGCCGGTTAGTTTTTTGAAAAAAGAAATAAGCTCAAGGCTCTTTTCGGCATCTGTGCCATATCTTATGAGGGCGGAAAGAGTATCAATGATAATTACGTTCTTTTCAAACAGGACTTCAGCACTCATCAGGCGCTTGATAAAATCTATCCTGGGCTTTGATTCTTTCAACAATGGGAAAACAGGAATATACAGTAATTCTCCTTTTAGCAGCCTGATACCGATAGGATAATCCAGGGAATTCATCTGGCGGATGAAATTCTTGGTGGTCAGCTGGGTAGATACGTAAGTAACCGTTATTTTGTTATCCAGAAGCCCGTATGCGAATCTCTGGCAAAGGGCGCTTTTTCCGCTCCCGCTTGGACCATCGATCATAATAAGTGAGCCTTTGGGAAAACCACCGCCAAGCATCTGGTTCAATTCATCCCTGTCTAGAATAAAAGTATATCCTGCCATAGTTATGTTGTCCTGAATGGAAATGTATCTTCAATTCCATTGCTTGTGATAACCCTGAGATTATGATTGCCCGCTTGAAGTGATACGGTGGCATTTATCATTAGAACGTCTCCTGTGAGCCATGTCTGGCTGCCATCTATTATAGTTTTATTAAGATCATTATCGTGAATGATGGTACCGTCTATTATTACATTTATATATTTAGTATCAAGCTCTTGTACCCCTGTGTTTTTTACATAAAATGTATAAATTACACTGGAATTAGGAATGATTTCTGGATCGTTGATCACTGTAATGTCCGTTCTTAATTGCTCGGTCAGGGTCTTACTGCCAATGATCACAGCAGATGAGAGGGACTGGACGTTCATAAATAATGCCCCTACTACACTTAACGCGATTATGAGAGATGCGATGAAGAAAACCATCTGGGTTGCGGATGCACCTGCGCCCATTCTTGCCTCCTATGGTACTGAATAATCAGCCGCACCGTTTGCGGTGATAATTTTAACTCTTCCACCCGCATCAATGATATCCACATTAATGGATGTCTTTGGCGGCCATACTCCCGCGGGATTTACATTATAGGAGGAACCGGATTTGAATTCCCCGTCAATAATTACGTTGATATTTCTTGAATCAAGAGTTGTAGACCCATTGTTAAAGATGGTAAGGGTATTTCCATCCCGGTTCGATATTACTATTTTAGTATTCAATTTTTCTTTCCATAATTCATTTGCATTTTTTTCGGCCTTTTGAACCTGTTTGTTTGACATATCAGCCAGTGGATAAAACATTGATGCCATATATAATATGGATGCGGTAAAAATAACCACAACGGCAGAGGTTGAAAATCCCATTTGATGCCTCCGCTGTTATGGATATAGTGGAACGTATTTGTTTACTGCGAACGAGTTGGGTGTTGTTATTTCGAGATTTACTGCCTGCCCAAGTTCCTGGTTCAAAGTTAGCGAGAAACTTTTTCTTGGAGCTAATATTATACCTTTGAGTGGATCAGTGTTTGGATTAGCAGCACCAGTATCTGTTATAGCAAAGGCACTTATTGTGATTTCTATTAAATCTCCACTGTTAAGTACCGGTGTATCGATACTAAATGAAGAATCCACATCTCGCACTGCTGCAGCAGAATAATTTGTCTCACCAGCCGCCACTGGTATAACCGTACTATACTTGAGATCATAGCGTTTGTTAGAATCCATAACCGTGATAATAACTTGCCTCAAGTCTATCGATGTAGTGCCTACATCAGGTTTGATCCTTATTGTTAAATTTTGTATATTATCAACGAGTTTAGTGGAATCGGCTGGATCAGTCCTATCTCCAAGAACCTGCTCCACAACGATATTCGAGGATATCTGCTGCGTCGCCTCTTTGCTGGTCTTTGTTGCTTTTTGCTGGAGCGACCCTGTTGTATATATCAAGACAGTGGCAGCTACTGCAGCGACAAGTACCATCGCGATGAAGATGATCAAAGTGCCGACTCCTATATCACCTCTTTCATTGTCCACCAGGAATTTTTGGTTTGCTTTCATATGTTACTCCATATTAAAAAGGAAAAAATCCCCATCTTCAGGGGAATAGCTGGACGAAGTCACTCTTAAAGGTTGCAGGAGCTACTACATTCTGGATAACCATTGTGCCTGTTTCAGGAATAATCTCAATTGTAGCTTTTCCCCTGGTGGCCAATGAATTAGTTGGAGTAATTCTAATCACTCCAATTTCTCCTGGCGACAATACTTGATTATCCACCCCAGTAGTATCATTAATTCTAAAATTGGTTGGATCCGGCGAAACAGTTTTAGTGTAATTCAACGTATCCGTTTTAGTGCTATCAATATATTTAATAATAACTTTGGAAAAATCAATATCTGAGCCACCTGGAGCGGTTTGTACTGTTACGGTAAAGTTATCAATGTTAGCGCCAATAGTCAGAGTATTACCTACAATCGATACTACCTTCAAATTGGAAGCTACTTCTGCAGTTGCTTGCTTCCCTGTTATCTGGGCTTTTTGCTGCAATACACCTGATGTCTGGATCAACACTGCTGCCGCAACCGCTGCGACAAGTACCATAGCGATGAATATTATCAGCGTGCCAATTCCGACATCACCTGTGTTATTTTTCAAAATGTTATTTTTTGACTTAATCATAGTATCACCTTCTAAGGATATTATTTTCATGGGAATAACTGAATCTGGCTCTGCCCTCCGAATGTTGAAGGAGCTATTAGATCCTTTGTTATCATAGTACCTGTTTCAGGTATAAACTGAATAGTTGCAGTATCTCTTGGATTCATATATTGACCAGCGCCTAGATTAAATGTAAAATTTCCAAGTTCTCCAGGTTCCAGAACTTGATTAGCGGTTACTACCCGTTCTTCGCTATAGGTAATAGATTCAAATGACGAATTACTGGCATTAATAAATTTATATTTCATCATAGTTGTATCTATAGGATTTCCACCTGCTGATACTTCTGCCAATACGTTCAATGTATCAATATAAGCTCCCTTAACGTTACCGACAACCGATATAATTTTCAAGTTGGAAGATACTTCCGCTGTCGCTTCTTTACCTGTCTGCTGAGCTTTCTGCTGCAATATGCCTGATGTCTGGATCAACACTGCTGCTGCCACCGCTGCAACAAGTACCATAGCGATGAAAATGATCAGCGTGCCAATACCAACATCGGCGTCCTCATTTCTTAATATTTTTGTTCCTTTAGCTTTCATAACGCCTCCATTATTGTTTTTTATTTTTTGAAACTCAGGTGGCGTCATTACGCCTAACCTTGCTTCATATGATTATTAGAATGATACGTGGATATAAACAACGTTGTGAAAAAAGTGTGAAGATTGTTGGCAAAAAAAGTACGGACAAATAATTCAGGCAACTAAAACCTTATAATTCTTGAAATAGTCAATATTATTTTTTGTTTTATTGATTTTTCCTTTTAAATTATCCAGCATGAGTTTTGTTTCTATCCCACTACCCCGATTTCTATCTGAATAAAGTTGCTTCATTAATATATACTGCTTCCTGTCAGATATATTCTGTTTGAGAAGCAGGAATAAGTTGTACATCGATTTCTCTTTATCCATGTATTTGTTAACGCTTTCGAGACATTGATTAATAAGGTGTGGCAATTCCAGGGCATCTTTGACGGCCATCAGGAGACCATCAAGAGTGACTGGTTTCATGAGGTAGTCAGATATTAATGAAATACGCATGTAATCTTCAATAACAGGGGCTTTAGAACTGATTACTATGACTGGTATATCCCAGTTGTTTTTGATATTCCCGATTAATTCCCAGCCATCCATATCCGGAATTTCAGTATCGAGCAGAACAAGGTCGGGAAGATTTCGCTCCATTGCCTGGAGGCATCCTTTTCCTGTGTTTGCGACACTTATTATGTATAACTCATCACCCATCAACAGCATTTCTGCGAAAAGATCTGCAATGTCCGGTTCTCTATTTACTATGAGGATGGAACTTAATTTCTTCGGGTTCATATATCGTTAAGTTCGATTTCACAAAAATATAAGGGTTAGTATGATTGATATTCACAATAAATCCCAAATTTCACATTACTGTTCACACCGATTTTTCGTGTGATATTATGCACATTTTATCTCACTCAACCTTATATAAATAGGAACATATTCCATTCATAGAACCCCCATTGGCCGATAATCTTTGCAATTTTCCACCTTTTGCCTTTATCGGCCATAAGGGGCAATCATTTCTTATCCTGAAAAAAGAGGTTATATATCTATAGTTACCTTTAAGCCAGCTATATCACAATCCTAGGATTTGAGGGCAAAATGAAAGCATTAATTTTAAGCGGCGGCAAGGGAACAAGGCTTCGGCCTTTAACATTTACAACAGCAAAACAGCTCATTCCGGTAGCTAATAAACCGATTCTGGGTTATGTCCTGGATCAGACTTCCCAGGCTGGAATTGAAGATACGGCAATAATAATCGCCCCTGAAACAGGTGGATTTGTTAAAGACTATGTAAAGGATGGCTCATCGTGGGGAATAAGGGTAGAATATATAACACAGGAGCCCCTGGGACTGGCTCATGCTGTAAAAACTGCAAAACACTTCTTAAATAATGACTCTTTTGTAATGTGCCTCGGGGATAACCTGCTTGGTGAAGGAATAAATAAGCTTGTAGAGAAATTTAACCGGGAAAAGCTGGATGCTCTTATTTTGCTTAAGAAAGTTGAAAATCCAGGCGCTTTTGGTGTTGCAGTCCTGGATGAAAACGGAAATGTAGTTAAGCTTATTGAGAAACCAAAGCAGCCGCCCAGCAATTTAGCTCTGGTTGGAGTATATATCTTTTCTCCGAGGATCCACGAAGCTATTGAGAGGATCAAACCATCCTGGCGAAATGAGCTTGAGATTACAGATGCGATCCAGGAATTGATCGACATGGGCTGCAATGTAAAAAGCGAGATATTAAATGCATGGTGGCTGGATACCGGAAAAAAGGATGATATTTTAACTGCGAACAGTATTGTCCTTGATGAATACATTAAATATGAAATATGTGGCAGCGTAGATAATCAAAGCAAAATTACAGGAAGAGTAAAAATTGAAAAAGGTTCAGTTATCGTAAACAGCATTATCCGGGGTCCCGTTGCAATCGGCGAAAACTCTTACATCGAGAACTCTTTCATAGGTCCGCATACCAGCATCGGTAACAATACTAAAATTTTTGAATCTTCAATTGAACATTGTGTGATCCTCGATAACACCCAGGTCAGGGAAATAGAACGGCTGGAAGACAGCTTACTCGGAAAGGATGTGAAAGTATCAAAGAACAATAAGGGTCGGGGAGCATTGAGATTGATGATCGGGGATTATTCGGAGATAGAAGTATGAATTTTAAATCCGGTGAAATTAATGATATAATAGTAAGAGATCTAATAAAAAATGAAGATAAAAGAGGCTGGTTAATAGAACTTTTCAGGAAAGATCAAATTGATGAAGCTATTTTTCCTCAGATGTCTTACATATCTCTTACATATCCAGGAATTGCCAGAGGCCCTCATGAACACAGGGAGCAAACAGATTATTTTTGCTTTCTAGGCCCGTCGACTTTTAGATTATTGCTATGGGATACTCGAAAAGGTTCTTCAACATATGGAAATATGATGGTCATGGAGATTGGCGAAAGTGACCCGAAAATCATAATAGTACCACCGGGCGTAATTCATGCTTACAAGAACATTGGTGAAAAACCCGGTCTTGTAATAAATCTCCCAAATAAACTGTATGCAGGATGGGACAAGTTAGAGAAAGTTGATGAAATACGATATGAAGGAGACTCGAACAGTCCTTTTAAGGTGGATTAGATATGAGAATCCTTGTAACTGGCGGATGCGGATTCATTGGTTCCAATTTTATTCATCATTTGCTTAAAAACACTGACAACGAGATAATAAATCTGGACATATTGACATATTCAGGAAATCCCGCCAACCTCAAGGACATTAAGGCAAATAAGAAATATCGATTTGTCAGGGGCAGGATTGAAGATAAAAAGCTTGTTACAGAGCTTATTAAAGATGTAGACCATATTGTTAATTTCGCTGCCGAGAGCCATGTTGACAGGTCAATACTTGATCCGGGCCCTTTTTTTAGTACCAATATCGAGGGAACAAGGACGCTTCTTGAAGCTTGCAGGAATAGCGATATTAAAAAATTTGTGCATATTTCCACGGATGAAGTTTATGGCGAGCTTGGGGAAACAGGTAAATTCACTGAAAATTTGCCTTTGCTGCCAAATTCCCCATATTCAGCTTCCAAGGCTTGTGCAGATCTGGTAATTAGAGCTTATGAAAATACATACGGATTGCATGTGGCCACGGCAAGACCTTCTAACAATTACGGATATTTCCAGTATCCTGAGAAGTTCATTCCGCTAATGATAACGAATCTCCTGGAAGGTAAACCAGTGCCTGTATATGGGGAGGGAAATAACATAAGGGACTGGATATTTGTTGAAGACACTTGCGCCGGCATCGCTGCTATTCTTGAACGGGGTAAAGCTGGAGAGGTTTACAATGTGGGAGGGGAAAGTGAACGAAGGAACATCGATATAGTGAAGACAATACTGGAATTGCTGGAAAAGGACGAGAGTAACATAACATTCGTGAAGGACAGGCCGGGGCATGATTATCGATATGCTTTGGATAATACCAGGATCAGAAAAGAGCTTGGCTGGGCACCAAAAATTGATCTTGAAGCTGGTCTAATGAAAACGGTGGAATGGTATAAAAACAACTCCTCGTGGTGGAAGCCGCTGAAAGAGAAACTCGCGAGGGAGAATAAAGGATTCTGGTCATGAAAAAAACTCAGATACAGCGGTGAAGCTTATGGGAGAAATCACGCCGTGGAGAGGTTGAGTAGGAATGAAATCCATGAAAATCACCATTATCGGAGCCAACGGGCAGCTTGGTTATGATCTAGTAAGGACATTTAAAGATACCGTGCATGAAATAGTTCCTCTTACCCATGCTGATATTGATGTTGCTGATTTAAGTTCGTCAAGGAAAATGCTGGAAAAAATACAGCCTGATATCGTAATTAATTGCGCTGCTTATGTAAGAGTGGATGATGCCGAAGATTTTCCTGATAAAGCATTTGCTGTGAATGCGCTTGGTGCAAGAAATATTGCATTGATCTGCAAGGATATGGATGCGGATCTGGTTCACTTAAGTACTGATTATGTATTTGACGGAAGGAAAAAAAACCCTTACACAGAAGATGATATTCCTGATCCTGTGGATGTTTACGGGACAAGTAAGCTTGCAGGAGAATATTTTGTTAAAAACATTGTTGAGAATCACTATATAATCCGATCATCAAGCCTTTTTGGCATTGCAGGAGCAAGCGGCAAAGGCGGGAATTTTGTTGAGACCATGATAAAAAAAGCCAGGAATAATGAAGAGATCAAGGTTGTCGATGATATGATAATGTCCCCTACATATACAAGAGACGGAGCCGAAATGATAAGGAAAATACTGGAAAAAGATTTACCTTTTGGGGTATATCATGCAGCCAATGGAGGACAGTGTTCCTGGTACGAGTTTGCAGTGGCGATCTTTAATATTCTTGGTATGGAGACAAACTTATCCCCGACAAAGACCGATATTTTTCGATCGAAAGCCAGAAGGCCCATGTATACGCCACTTGTGAACATGAAACTTAATAATTATGGGCTTGAAATGGAAAGCTGGGAAGTGGCTTTGAGGAATTATCTTATTGAAAAAGAATATTTGGATTGATAATATAATTATCTTAGAAGATAACTTTAATATCATAGTAATATATGGGATGTAAACTTGGAGAAATCATTGCTGCCGCTTTATAAATACCGTGGATTGATATGGAACTTTGTGAAGAGAGATATCTCCTCAAAATACATAGGCTCCATGCTTGGTCTTTACTGGTCTGTTATTAATCCCGTAATCATGTTACTAGTATATTTTATCGTTTTTGGCTTTATCCTGAAGACGAGGCTGCCGGGTAATGATAACATCTGGGATTTTGCCCTGTATTTCAGCGCCGGATTCCTCCCCTGGATGGCTTTCAGCCAGTCTGTGATACGCGCCTCAACATCGATCGTGGATAACAAGAACTATATTAAAAAGGTGCCTTTCCCAAGTGAGATATTTCCGGTTTATATAATTCTTTCAGAGTTTGTAAACCTGCTGATAGGCCTTTCAATATTTTTAGTATTATTTATCGTGCTGAAGGGTACACCCAGTTTCTATTTAGTCTTCCTGCCCATAGGTATCATTCTGCAGATGATGTTCACACTCTCTTTGAGCTTGCTATTTTCAAGCGCAACAGTTTATTTCAGGGATATCCCGCAAATTCTTGGTTCTTTATTCATGGTATGGTTCTGGGGAACACCAATAGTATATACTATCAATCTGTTGCCTGAAAACATGATGTGGATATTGAATCTGAATCCGGCATATTATCTGATTGAAATATACAGGGATATACTGATATACAACAGGTTCCCTGATCCGCACAGACTTCTTCCCTTCCTTCTGTTCTCGATCATATTTTTATATTTGAGCAGCGCTCTTTTCCAGAGAACAAAAAGAGGTTTTGGTGAGCTCTTATGATCGCTATAAAGGTCAATAACCTTTCCAAGAATTTTAAATTATACGGCTCTTCAGGGAAGCGCGCCCTTGAATACATGAGCCTGGGGAGGCTCAACGGCCATACGGACTTCTGGGCGCTTCGTGATATTAGCTTCGAAGTTCCAAATGGAACGACTGTTGGCATAATAGGACAGAATGGCTCCGGGAAAAGCACGCTTCTTTCCATCCTTGCAGGAGTTCTTGAGCCGGGCGGGGGCTCTTTTGAAGTCAACGGCAAGGTCTCGGCGATACTTGAATTGGGCTCAGGCTTTCATCCGGATTTCACCGGCAGGGCTAACGTTTATATGTACGGCTCTATAATGGGCTTATCAAAAGAAGAGATCGATGATAAGTTCGATGAGATACTGCATTTCTCAGAGCTCGGGGATTTCATAGACCAGCCTCTCAGGACGTATTCTTCCGGAATGATCGTCAGGCTTGCTTTTTCGGTTGCTGTGAATGTTAATTCTGATGTACTTATCGTGGATGAGGCTCTTGCTGTTGGGGATGCCATATTCCAGCACAGGTGCTTCAGGAAGATCAGGGAGATGCAGGAAGCTGGAAAGACAATACTTTACGTGGGTCATGACACTGATGCTGTGAGGAATCTTTGCAGCTATGTGATGCTTCTTGACGGGGGAAGGATAATCGAGAGGGGGGATGCGAATACGGTTGTGAATAAGTACCATGCGCTGATCGCAGATAGGGAGAGGGCATATAACGATGAGAATGTGGAGGAGAGTGGAGAGATTCTTAACGAAGGGTATGATGTTGTATATAATTTTGTAGATAATCTTAAAAACGCGAAGAAAAAGTGCCTGCAGCCAGATTTTTTGGGAGAGCAGATAATAGAGGTCAAGTCCACGCCCAGGAAGATAATCTTTGCTCATCCACCTTCACAGATCGAATATGACCTGAAGGTCGAGGAGGGCTCATCGCTGGCTTTTGCAATTGGACTGCTGCCAGGTGCATGGGGTAAAATAAAAAATGGTGTGAGTTTTGATATTAATGTTACATGTGATGGTGTAGATAAGAATATATTCTCAAGGGTGATCGAGCCGAAGAAGAACCAGAATGAGAAAGGGTGGCATAATTTTAAGAAAGGTCTTGAGGAATACTATGGTAGAGAGGTTTCGATCAAATTTGTTACATCGGGGACAGGTGAAGACAACAGCTTTTGTTGGGGAGCGTGGGGATGGCCAAAGTTGATTGTATCCGGGGAAAAAAAATTGGCAAAAGAGCAGAATCCAATTATAGAAAATAATAAACCATCAAATCTTAAAACGGGAGTACGATTTGGAACAAGAGATGCTGAGGTCTTAAAAGTAGAAATGTTAGATAAAAATGATAATTCTAAAAAAGCATTTCAGTCAGGAGAAGAAGCTAAAATCAGGATATACATCAAACTTAACAAAAACATAGAAAAGGGTTTTAATGTGGGGTTCATTATTAGAAATAAATTTACCGAAGTATATAATACAAATGCATACTGGCAAGGCTTTGATCTGGGCAAAAGGAAAAAAGATGATGTTTTTATAATGGACTTTATCCAGAACCTTGATCTAGGCGGAGGTTTTTATTCTTTAACAGTAGCACCTGCCATATCTTATTCTCATGATGACGCTGTGATTTTGGATTGGATAAATGATATTTTTACTTTTGAAATAATATCAGATAAAAAATTCTCAGGATTTGCTAATCTTCACTCCAGGATTGAGATAAAAAATGAGTTGATGGAAGAATTGATTGGAGCCTTTGATAAATATAACAAAGAGGCTGTGGGACAAAATTAACCGAGGTACAGGTTCATCAAATTATGCCAGACACCCGTAGAGGTTAAAGCTGTGCTAATAAGATCATCTCTTTTTTGTGCCACTTTCCATCCAAACCACCTTTTATCAGCAGAAAATCCGGATTCAGAATTGTTTCACAAATAATATTGTCGAAGATATGTCATTGTTTCATTCACAAACTCTTCCATTGTATCCTTCCATTTCCATGAACCCTTTAACGTTGCATTTTTTTTTCGGAATGATATAGACCTTTGCCTTCCCGAATCGATCCACATACGACGGTAAGCTATAATATTTATCAAGCCTCACACTTTCGATTTCTATGTTAATACTTTTTAGCATTTCCATCGCTTTTGATCTTAGAAAAGAGCTTTAGAACTGTAGATTAATGGTCTATAAAACATATGAAGAAATGCCCACAACAATCTTAAAAGATGATGATAATCAGGAATGGAATAGTGTATTTACATTATGCCTGAAGTTTGTCAAGACAAACCTTCTATCAACATGAACTCTTCGTAAATGCTGTAATTCCTAGAAAATCGGCAAAAAAATCAGCGATTAAACCTATCAATCCTGTTTATTTGCCTGCAACTTCAACTGCTCCGCATTCTTCCACATATCCTCGAAATGTTTTTTCATTTCAGCAGCCAGCTTCTTATCCCTCACATGTACTATGGCAAACAGCTCCTCTTTCTTTACAGGGCTGCTGATCTTAAGGTTTATCATCTCGTCGTCAATTATATCAAAAAGCGTTGAGGTGAAATTTATCACTCTGCACTGCAGGCTTTTGTCAAGGTATTTGAATATACTCTTTGCGGTCTCATCCCTGGGCATTTCCGGGTAATTGATACTCCTGTCAATCAGCATCCTGAACTTCACACCTCTTTCCAGGGCTTTCAGGAGCGCTTTTCTAGTATCGTTTTTTTCTCCGTTCCTGGAAGGGAGATATTTCGAAAACTCCGGGTAACCTATAGTCAGGCACATTTCGTCATTTACCTGGTTTATTTGCTCTATAATAATATCACGGGTTTCTTCAGAGCCCAGGGCAGCAGTCCAGAACTGCTTTTCCTGCGTTGACTTTTTAATTCCAAGCAACTCATTTTCAAGCTCTTTAGCAGTAACACTTAGCTCTACAGATGCCTGCTGGAGTTTAAAACGCTGTGCATCGAGCAGGTATTTTATTGCCGTTCCAGGCTCAACAGGTGCAAACTTGCGCGGTCTGGTCTCCTGCAACCGTATGATCTTTTTTTCATGGAGGGCGTTGAGGATATTGTACATCCTGCCCAGGGGAACTCCTGAAGCTGACGCTACGGCATTGGCATCGGCAGAGCCAAGACGAATAAGGCTGAGATATACATCGGCTTCATATTTTGTAAGCCCGAAACTCCTGAGTTTTTCCTGCATGCAATAATATTGATGTGGCAGTTGCTTATAAAGCTTGTCTTAATAAACCATTTAGTAGTTGTTTTCAGAGTGAAATCTTTATAAGAAGCTTTGAGTAATTAGGCTTATTTTAAAGAGGTAAAATGGACCCCCTGCAAAAATCACTTGTAAGGCTTGCAGAAATGCAAAGAAAACACGCAAAATTACTGGCCGTATTAGTAATCATTTTCACAATTGTACTTGGGTTTGGACTTAAGAATCTGACGATCAATTCCGATTTCAGGAAAGAGATGCCAAAAGATCTTCCGATATTTGCGCTTAATGACCGTATATCAGCTAAATTTGGAGGTGAGGATACCGTCGTCATAGCAGTGCAGATAGACGATTCCGTTGACCTGAAAAGTGCGGTCAGGGATATCAGGGATCCCAGGGTGATACAATCCTTGATTTTCCTGGATGGAGTGCTAAGGGATGAATCAAGTATAACCAGCGTCACCTCACCGGCCACTTTTTTCAGGGGAAAAAGTGAAGTAACACCTGAGGAAATAACGCAGACCCTTCAAAGCCCTCAGGCAAATGCATTCTTTTCCCGGAATTATAAGATGACGCTCATGTACGTTACTGCTGATATTGGCTCCGGGGAGGACCAGATAAAGAAATTTGATGATCTCATCCAGAATCGCATTGATTATACTCCAAAGCCACCCGGTGTAAAGTTTGGCATAACAGGTGGACCTACCCTCAGGATGACGATTTTTGATTTACTGAAGAGCGATGCTGTTTATACACTGATAGTTGCCGCAGTTATTATACTCCTCCTGCTTTTCGTGATGGAAGGTTCATATACACGGGGCCTTCTGGTGTTCGCTCCACTTACTTTAGGATTGATATGGACGATGGGAACACTGGGCTGGCTTGGAATACCACTCTCTGTAGCTACAGTGGGTCTGAGTTCAATGATACTGGGTCTTGGCGTTGAATACGGCGTATTCATGTTAAGCAGGTATAATGAGGAAAGAGCCAAAAATATCGGCCAGCTTGATTCATTGAGAACCACAGTCCGGGGGATAGGCGCAGCCATTATAGGCTCCGGGCTTACTGTAATCGTGGGTTTTGGAGTTCTTGCATTCGCTACGGTGCCCATGATCCAGCATCTGGGTGAAACTCTTGCGCTTGGGATAGCTTATTGTCTTCTTGCAGCACTTTTTGTAAACCCTGTGTTCATACTGCTTGAAGAGGACTTCGAGTACTGGAACACCCACAGGAAGCTTGAAAAACTTGCAGCTAAAAAAGCAATGCATACCCAGAGAGGCAGGTAACCATGAGTAATAAGATAATTAAAATCTATTCAAACTTTATCACAAAATTCCCGGTCCTGGTACTTGTCATTATGCTTTTGGTATCAGTTTTTGCAATCCAGATGGCAGGCACGATCAAAACGAAGAAATCCGATACCAAGTCGATGCTTCCGCAGGATGCCGAAGCTATAAAAACCCTGAACAGCATCGAGAACGAGTTCGGCAGCACGAATAGTGTATCTTTCGCAGTGGAGATGGACCCGCTGTATAGTGGCTCGGACGAAGTGCGGGATGTAAGAGACCCCAGGGTGATACAGTATACAGACCAGCTCTCGGAGCTGGCGCTACATACCGATAACGTGATAGACGTCACCGGCCCTGCGACAGTCCTGAAAAGCATTAACGACGGGCGGCTGCCTCAATCCTCAAGAGAGATCCAGGATCTAGCAAATAAGAATGGCCTTCTTGACAGGTATATCAGCAAGGATTACACTTTAGCCCTTATCAATATCCGCACAACCGATGATGTGGATCTCTCTAAACTTGAGCCTGAACTTGAGAAAATACTACAACAAGTTCCAAAACCGCCAGGAATAACGGCAAACCTTGCCGGCAGCGTGATGGAAAGCCAGAAAATGCAAACGGCTATCGCGCCCGACATGGCAAAAACATCCCTTTATTCGCTTGTAGGGATCCTGATAATCGTACTCGTATTGTTCCGCTCGATAAAATACGGGTTCACTCCGATGACCACAATAATATTCGGCACCCTCTGGACAATGGGCTATGTCGGGCTTATCCAGATGGGATTGAGTTCCCAGACATCGGGCGTTACATCGATGATTATGGGCATAGGCATTGATTTCGGGATACAGCTTGTAACAAGGTACAGGCTTGAACTGCAAAACCTGCCCACGTTGAATGAGCATCACCCGCAATTCCAGCTTGGACCCCGTGATGCGATGGAAGTGACACTTAACAATGTGATAATCCCTATGTTAACAACAACCCTTGCAGCTTTGATAGGATTCCAGGCGATGTCTCTTGGCAGATTAACATTCCTGGGGGACATGGGAACCATGATGAGCTATGGAGTCGCAGCGAGCATGATCGCAGCTATAACCATTGTGCCTGCAATTATTCTCATAATAGATACGATGAATATGAAAAATAGATATAAAAAATTAATGAACATATTTGAGGTAAGAACATGAAGAGCAAAATATTGAAGCAGAGTATAGGATTCAGTATACTAATAATCTTCCTATCGGTAATGATCAGTCCTGTTTTCGGCCAACCACCCACGGGAGCACAGGGAGACAGAATCCAGGTGAATTTCATGAGTCAGGACCCCGATCCTGCCGATTCCGGAAATTACGTGGATTTAAGATGGCAGGTCTATAACTCCCTTTCAACCATGACAGACAACCTGAAGTTCCATCTGGATGCTGAATATCCATTATTATTTGAGGCCGGCGATTCTCCTGATCAGAACCTTGGACTATCCGTGGGCACAAGCGATGCCCAGGTTTTCTATGTGCTTCACTACAAACTGAGGGTGGCCGATAATGCCCTCAAGGGAACATATAACGTCACGCTGACCTGGGATACAGGACTTGGATATACAAAGAAAGAATTCCCTATATATGTTAATCCTAAAAAGGCAGATTTCGTAGTGGGCGCCCTTGTAACATCTCCTGAAAAGCTGATTGCTGATACGCAGGAGGCAAAGCTGTCTGTCGATATTAACAACATAGGAAAAGGTGATGCAGAGAATGTCAAAATTAAACTCAATTTGCCAGAAGGCTTCAATTCCAGTTACAGTTATTCTGACGAGGACACCCTTGGCATAATCCCAAAGGACGGCAGTAAAACAGCGACTTTCTATGCAGACGTCGATGAAAATATCAAAGAAGGGAATTACCAGGCTTATCTTAATATCACCTATAAAGACGAAAATGATGAGAGCGCTACGTACAGGACACAGACCCTTGAGCTTGATATACCCATTAAGCCTGCTCCCCACCTCATAGTGGAATCTGTAACAACAACCCCGGTGAACCTGACAGCAGGAAGCAACGCTGAATTTCACATTTCCATTAAGAACACCGGGAATAAAAAAGCTGAATCTGTTTCCATGCGCGTATTCAAGGATGCTTCACAGCCATTTGAGTTTAACGACAAATCTGATTTCGTGGGAAAATTGGATCCAGGCGAGAGCGGTGATGCTGTACTGGGATTTACAGTTGACGCGAAAGCAGCGGCCAAGAAGTACCTTCTTGATGTTGAATTAAGAGGGATCGACGACTCAAATAATGTTGTGATCTTCAGGCGCACGGTTCCGCTTACAGTGACTCCTGCACCGAAAGGCTCACCGTTGAGTTCCGCCGGTATGCTGGGTGTGGTTGTTATCGGGGCAGTTATAGCGACGTATTATTTCAAGAAAGGAAGAAAGTTTCAGAAATAATACAGGCATAAAAAGCCCGCAGCATCAGCGCCGAATGCCGTTGGACAAACCGGGAAGCTGGTTGTAACCAGGGAAGCCAGCTCCCTCCTTCTATGTGTTTACAGGAGTCAAAAACAACCTCACAAAACCCAGAATTTCGATGCTCACAAGAAAAAGTTTTTGCATTAAAGATTGAAAAAAGTGGACTTAAAGTGTACATTTTAGCTTCTTTTCTCTTATAAATGAGTTCTGATAGTATAAGTGTTTGAGGTGACTAAAAATGAATAACAGAATATTCTTTGGTATCAAACAACGATTGAAATGTCTTGCATGCCAGGGGAGGATACGAAATGTCTTGCTTGCCGGAGGAGGGATAAATAAATGATTCGGAAAACAATAGCTGTAATGTTTTTGTTATTACTTGCAATTCTAATAGTAGTACCGGAATCTTTTGCTTACCCCCAGTACGGTAGTTCATGCAGCTCCTGCCATGGCGTAAACGCAGCACAGAATGGGATGGTTACCAAAATGGGAATATCTACCGCAAAAGGAACTAATAATTTGGTTCCCAACCAGGGAAATACACAGACGGGAGACATTCTCAATTACAAGATGGATCCAATGAGGTATACATTAGGTGTTATCGGCACCGGTCTCGTTGTAATATCCCAATTCTACAGTATTCGCAAAAGGGCGAGGTAGCTATGAATCTAGGTTCGATTAAGACATGGCTCAATCTGCACACTTATTTTGGTCTTATTGGCGTTCTTCTGGTTATGCTTCATACAGGCTTACCCTTCCAGTTCAGGTATGCAGATTTCAATGCAGGTACGGTGAGCTTATATTTAATGATCATTGCTGTGGTAAGTGGTTTTATCGGCAGGTATCTTTACAGGCGTATGGATGAAAGAGGAAAAAAAATATTCAAGTACTGGCGCGATGTACATGTTCCGCTCGTGGGAGTGCTGATATTTTCTACTGCAATACATATAATAAGACCATAATGGGTGTTGTTGCAAAAAAGGGACAATGCGCCCAACCCTCACGAGAACGCCTTCGGAAGGGTAAGCGCATGCATGGGGTTTAGTGACCTTAGATAGCTCTATGAATAATAATTTGAAGATATAGCTTTTGGATTTGAAATCGTAAGCCTTTTATCGTCACAAAATACTATTAATCTGGTGAGGAAATGATAAAGTATCGATGTACGGTATGCGGCTATATATACGACCCGGAAGCTGGCGACCCGCCCAGAGTCAAACCCGGAACTGCTTTTGAAGATCTGCCAGATGATTGGGTCTGCCCTGTATGCGGGGCGCCAAAGGATATGTTCGAGAAAATGTAATATAATATTAGAAGAATTATCTCAAATACATCCACTCATCGCTTCTATATTTTTCCTGGGAAAGCTCCCTGGCTCTTTTATTCTCATCTATGCTCGATGCGCCGAACTCATAGTCCTTGCCTTCAGTAAAAGCGTTAACCAGAGCTTCATAAACCTCTTCCTTACTCGCGTCGCTGTGCTCTGAAATACACGTAACCCTCTCCTCGGCGCTCTTTATCATCTTATCCGTGATCTTCTGCCTGCTCACATTAAGCACGCTAAACATTGTTTTCAGGTCAAGGCCATAGAGAAGGGTGCCGTGCTGCAGCAATATACCGCCTCTCCGTGTCTGGGCGCTTCCTGAGATTTTTTTGCCCTTTACAAGAATATCGTTAACCGGCCTGAACTCAGCTTCAATACCGAGGCTTTCAAGACCCTTCACAAGCCAGCCGCAAATTATTCCGTATGATTCAATTATGTTCTTCGGGAATGTGCCTGCAGGCGCTATCACGCTGTATGTTATCTCTCCGTCAAAGTCGTGATAAACAGCTCCTCCTCCTGTCCAGCGCCTTATGCAGTCCACACCAAGTTCCCTGCACACTTCAAGGTTGACCTCGTCTCTTATGCCCTGGAAATAACCTATGGAAACGGCATTCGGTTCCCAGTTATAGAATCGGATCGTAGGAGGCGATGAACCAACTCTAACGCTTTCACTTATTGCTTCATCAAGAGCCATATTGAAATAAGCATCGTGCGTTTCAAGACCTATGACCCTCCATTTCATTTTAGCGTCTCCCTGATAACTAAAGCCAGCGACTCCGGGCTTATTCCGATCATCTGGGCATCGTAATTCTTAATAATATTTTGGATTTTGAGGACTAATGTTTCAAAGCTTACGTCCCTTTTCAAGTCAAGCATAGTTTTTTCTATATCATCAAGAACTTCTTCGGGATGCAGGAAAAAATCTCCTGAAATCTTGAGCTTTGTAATGACATTATCGAATTGCGCCTCTACTTTTACAATTTTTCCTTCTTTGACTTTCTGGCTGGAATATGCAATCAAAATTAACCTCCAAAGCTTTCTCCCTTTGAATGACCTTCAACGCTTATCAGAATAATGGAAATGAAGAAATATAAAGATTATGCACTATTTTTGTAAGTACCTCAACAAAGAAAACCTACTTAAACCACAAGTGTACATAATCATAGGTAGAGGAGGTTAATATTTTGGAAATAACTAATCATGAAAGGATTGACACTGATGACAGGAATCTCTGCAAGCTGGCCATAAGTGAACTCGGGGCCATATATTCAGATCTTAACCTGTCGCAGGAAGAGCTCGATTTGCTCGAAATGCCGAAACGTTCTTTTATAGTTCATTTCCCTGTGAGAATGGATTCAGGGAAAAACAAAATGTTCGTGGGTTACAGGGTGCAATATAACGATGCCCGCGGCCCGGCTAAAGGTGGCATCAGGTTTCACCCCGAATTGACCCTCGATCATGTCAAGGATCTCTCTTTTTTGATGTCGCTAAAATGCGCCGTGGTGAATATACCCTTCGGGGGGTCAAAAGGCGGCGTGGTTGTGAATCCCAAGGAACTGAGCAGGAATGAGCTTGAACAGGTCACAAGAGGCTATATCCGTGCCATAGCGAACTATATCGGGCCATTTATCGATATTCCCGCTCCCGATGTTTATACAGACGAAAAAATCATGGTCTGGATACTTGATGAATATGAGCGGATGAAAGGAGAACATGTATTTGCGGTGGTGACAGGGAAACCGGTTGAACTGGGCGGGAGCAAAGCAAGGAGTTACTCAACTTCCCTTGGCGGGATCTATGTGCTCGAAGAGGCGATGAAAAGGATGGATATGGATAAATTCGGGGTCAGCATTGCAGTACAGGGATTCGGGAATGTGGGGGAAAACGCTGCCCGCATCCTGCATGACAGGGGATATAAAGTTATGGCGGTCAGTGATTCAAAAGGTGGAATTATAAATAAAAGCGGTCTTGATATCAAGGCTGTAATGGAGCATAAAAAGGGAACAGGAAGCGTTCTTGATTTTGAGGGAAGTACAAATATCACAAACGAAGAACTTTTAATCTGCGATTGCGATATCCTGATACCTGCAGCACTGTCAGACCAGCTTAATAAAGACAATGCAAACGATGTCAAGGCAAAAATGGTACTGGAACTTGCAAATGCCCCGACAACGAAAGAAGCTGACGATATATTTTTTGATAAGAAAATAATGCTTATTCCCGATGCGCTGGCAAATGCGGGAGGCGTGGTGGTTAGCTATTTCGAATGGATACAGAATCTTAATAATGATTACTGGGAAGAGGATAAGGTTCTGGAAAGGCTCAAAAAGATCATGATAACCGCCTTCAATGAGGTTCATTCGTTGTGCGATGAAAACAGTTGCAGGATGAGAAAATCGGCATATCAGCTTGCAATAAAAAGAATATTGCATGCGGAGAGACTGCGTGGAAATCTATAATTCCATTTTAGAACTGAGATTTGAAGGTAATTTTTGGTTTATGCACGAAGTGTCAGATCGTCCAGGAATTTCCGGAGAAACTTTAGGTCTCAGACCTTTGGTTTCTTCGCCAAATAAAGTTTCAACCTAACATGGAAATCTGTGATTAAGGTCAGGGTCATCATGAAATATCCATGTGGATCTTTTCCCATATTTGAATGATATCATTCAAATTTGGCTCCATGTTTTTGGAAATATAATATCTCTTGCCGGATTTATCTTCTTTTGTCGTGATAATTCTATTCTTAACAAGGATATCAAGATGGCGCCTGGTAGTTTCATAATCCAGATTTAAATCATCTGCTAATTGATGTGCATAATATGGTTTATCGGAAATGTTCTTCAGGATATATCCACGGGTATAACCGCCCAGTGTTCCGGCGAACATTTGCCACAATAAACTCTTCATCAATACTCAACCCCTGACAATGAAAAACTGCTCAAATAAATTCCCACCTAAAACATGCCTGGAAAAATATAAAACTCCAGGTATGTTTTAGTATTTTCAGGAGGTAAATGGGCATTAATTCAACTTCATTTTCTTAATCCCAGCATATTTTCATCTACGGCAAAAGCACCACTACCGCAGTCCACGCATGACATCATAGCTATTCCCATGATGAAATCCATGCTTTTTATCTTTATAGAATGTTTACAATTAGGGCATTTATATTGTTTGTTGGAATTCATATAAGCCACCACACATAATCTTTGTTATT
Organism: Candidatus Methanoperedens sp.; assembly: GCA_027460585.1. Lineage (GTDB taxonomy): Archaea > Halobacteriota > Methanosarcinia > Methanosarcinales > Methanoperedenaceae > Methanoperedens. The sequence continues at coordinate 25,318 of JAPZAP010000060.1, forward strand.
ACCGGCGCTTTCGGGTTCTTTTTCATCTTCCCTGCTCGGTTTTAGATAATTAATTACATTCCTGCTTTTTTTATCCTGTTGATCAAGGTTATAGTGATCCGGCTTTCCTTCAAATTCTCGTCTATCCTTCTGTTTCTTGACCATAACTTCTCACTTCGCATTGTTTTTCAGAAGTACCTGCGGCAGTACACGGCACTAATTTAAACGAAACTGTTTCAGGATCTGCCGAGGTACCCGGAACAGCAGGTTCATTATTGTAAATCAAGTCGCCATCTCTTCTATTTCCTGCAAATGTGCCGTGATTCTTTTCGGTGACCTTCGATATTATTCTTTTTTCAGGAACTTTGTATGCCCACCCGCTAAAACTGTCGACATACAATATGTTCTCATTGTTATCCTCTTCGACAAATTGAACCTGTCCTGTATGTTTGTCATTTGATCCGACTTTAAATTCTACAACATCTCCTCTTGAGTATCTCATATTCCCTCCAGATATTTTTTTTTCCGATTTATACCCAAAATGAAAGTGAAGGAAAGGATACAATCCTTTCCCATAAGGTCCCACTCTCAAGGTCTTATATTCTCAGGTACATTTTTTGTACGATTCTACAATGCTTTCATACCGATATATTGCCTGTTATTACTGACATTCACAATTTATTAAATTTGCTAAAGTTAGATTGAAAGAGATTGCGCGAAATCTACAATTCCAACAGGATACAGAAAATAAAACCTAAAAAAAAGAACGGGTCATCCATCCACATTGTATTCATTTTGTGTCTGGTTGACCACAAAAGCCTTTAATGTTTTCTTCTGGCAATGTATAGAGCAGCCAAAGTACCGAGGGCTGCCATTATCTCAAATCCGGGTGTTTTCGGATTTGGGGTTGCTGTCCCTGGTGTCACAGTACTTGTTACCGTCTCGTTAGAAACCTGTGCAGGCGTTTCAGTGGCCTGGGCTACAACAATATCTATCTGGTGAAAACTTAGAGATATATACCAGCGCCTGCATTTTGTTATTTCCGGTCTTATTAAGCCAGAAAGATGATTCGGTGGCATTGTATAATTCCTGTTCTGTCCCGACTTCCCTCAATGTTTTGTTATCGAGATAGAGTGTTATCTTCTGGCCTTCATTCCATATAAGTGAACTATTATCAATATTCATCAGGATAAACTTGCCAGAAGGATCAGAAGAATTAACTGTCATTCTCATGCGATCCTTTGCTATTGATTTCATCGATACATTCATATCGGAATAGTTGACGATGGAATATTTATCGGATTTTCCCACGGAAACCTCAGCTCCGGCCTTTTTAGTCTTCACCTGTTCCATGAACCTGCCTTCCATTTTATCATTGGGCATATTGGTTGGAGAAGCCCTGAAGATAGTATTTCCACTGGTATCAATGCTTACCTGGTTTCCTGCAATATTTATAGAGCTCGCTTTTTCTGAAACGATATAAGCTGTAATATTTCCTGCCGTGATCGTTATGGTATTATCCTGTTTTGTGGCGCTGGCACCACTGGCAAGATTAAAGTTCAGTGTTGTTGAGTTACCTGTTTTTATATCAAACACTGCCGCTGGATTATCATGTATCTGGATTCCGGTCGAACCATCCATACTGGCGATTTTCGTTTGTGCTCCTTCTGTTGTTGAGGACTTGAAATCAAATCCCTGGATATTTATTGAATTAAAGATAGCAACGCCTGAGATGGCAAAATTCAATACATTTCCAGTAGTATTGTCCACCGAGAATGTTACGTAACTGCCGTAGTTACTGTTTTTGCTGTTGTAGAATCCCATTCCCATCATACCTCTGGCGTTTCGCATCCTGCTTCCGTTATCATACATTTCTCTGGCATTTTCTCTCATCGAGTTATTATAATTGTTGCCCGATTTCATCATATTCGAATCATTCTTGCTTTTGCCCTGACTGTTATCATTGCTGTTCATCTGACCCAGAACGGGTAAGAATAGCAGTGTCAAAGCAAGAAAAATTGCGGTAAATTTTATTATTTTACTCATATATTTCCCATACCTCATGGTAAATATATGATTATAGATAAATAATCTTTTCGTAAGATGTTATACAGGTTATCCTGTCAATCAGGGAATCCGGCGGATGCTAATATTTTATTTTTAGGATTAAACGAGTGTAAATTTGCAGTCACCAGTTCAAATTCAGAAGAGATAAACCGTGATGTAATTTGACCAAGCCTGACATAGAAAGTCAGACTTGCCGAGTCCTGGAGTTTAAGGCAAAATTCAGGAATCCACTGGATCAGGTGACGTTCCAGAAAATCCTTCTGCGCCAGGAGATATCCTTTGTATTCTTCCAACTTATCTTCTCCCAGGGCTTCTTCTTCCCTGAAGGTCAGGAAATGAAGAAATTCAAGCTCTGCACAGATATGATCGGGAAATTCCCGTTTACCTTCTTCCTGGCTCATACGCATGCCGAAAAAATTGTAGAATTCACTTACCTCAAGCATGACCACGCTCCCTGGCTTTCTGCAATAATGACTCTCGTTTGGCGGGCATAAAGGAACAGGTGTGCCAGCGTCGAATATTCGGGTAAATTCGATCTCGAATTGAGCCATAGTCATTCCTTTCATATCATCTTTATGATTCCCTGCCATGCCGGAGTATTCCAGCATAAGGGCATTGAGCCCGGAAATTGATGATATGTTATACATTAGTTCATCCAGGAATTCCCCATTTTGGAAAGTTTTGAAGATTTCCGGATCTGGATAACGGAAGCCTGTTGATAGTAATTTATACAGGTTGCTTCGAAAAATTGTATCTGTATGGGTATTCATCGATATCTGGGACATGTTAATCACTGGATAAAAAGATTGTGCCACTCTGAGACTATTTTATGTCCGCCCCTTTCTGAATATGCTCCACCTTTCCAATTAGCAAAGGCTACCCTGTAATTTCTTCCCCGGATAAAGGAAACCTGGTTCTCGGAAGCCTGGGCCATCGGCCGGGTTATGATCACGGTCCAGGTTCCATTCTCCCATTTCTGGTAATGCCTGATATTCCGGGAAGCCTCATCAGGACTGGTTTGAGGAGTTCCCATTCCCCCGGCAACGATATTCTCTGGTCCTGGCAGATCTGCTCTCCAGAAAATGATGTTCACAGGTTTGTCCATGGCGCCCATCCAGAGAGGGCTATCTTCAGTAAAGAGAGGTATTTCCATCGCAAAAGCGTCTGCAAAGACAGGATAATCAGCTACAGAATTATTTTCTGTAACGGCGTTCCATTGAAAGAAGAAAAAAATATCAGTGTCATTATGCACCGCTTTCATTTTTGCATGCCTGATCTCATCCTGTAAGAATGTGGTTCTTGCACCGGCTTCATTAAGTCTCCTGCTAAAATCAATTGTGACTTGCTGGGAATCTATCCAGGCCTGACCCGCCGGATCAAGAGATATATTTCCTTGAACATATACTGCTGTAATTACTTTTTGTGCATCACCTGGTTGTTGAACAGTCAAGATAATAACCTCATGGATTTTTAAATGAAAGAAATGAAATATATGTTTTCATATTTTATACCCTTATACGATCAGCTTCTGAATGCGGGTTCAATATATCGATCAATTCTGAACTTTCACCTTTTGCCGCTTTTTCCCTTTCAGTCCGCAGGACGAGAAATATCTCCCTGATCCGTTCTGCGCGCTGCTCAAGGCTCTGGTCTGCGGTGTCACCGAACAATTTCGCCAGCACCTCGACAGGAATGCGTGGATCTCCCGTAAGTTTCCCTGCCTGATTATAAGCAGGAGGAGAAAGAGGCGGGATGTAAAATACATTAGGTTCGGTTTTAAATTCAGGATGCAGCCGCAAAGCAACTTTCCATTTGTCCACGAGTTTATACACGCTGCCGGTTGTATCGTCTGCAAAGCCTACATGATGAATCCGCCCGACACACTGGGTTGCGCATAAGTTGCCTTTGTGCTGCTCGATCCTGGGATAACAGAATATACACTTCTGGGATATTTTTTCTTCCGGGTTATAGTATATTTTTTTATACGGGCATCCTTTAATACAGTAGCGATAACCCCTGCATCGTTTCTGGTCAACAAGGACTATCCCATCCTCTTTTCGTTTATAGACCGCCTGGCGCGGACAGGAATCCACGCAGGGTGGATCGCTGCAATGGTTGCAGATGCGCGGCAGGTAAAAATAATAAGAATTGGGGAAGGTTCCATCACCTACATCTTCATCCCAGTTGCTTGCATATGCATTTCCCGAAGGTTCGGGTTTTGGAACCAATACCGACGCTGAGGCATCTCCTCCATCGGTTTTCAATACCTCGCCATAGTTATATTCCCACGGCGCGCCGTAGCCTTCGTTAATATTCGCAAGCGGTATGCTGTTTTTGTCCTTTGTGTTAAACCATCCTCCCTGGGTTTCCCAGTCCTTCGGGTAACCTTTTCCCGGCCTGGTTTCAACATTGTTCCAGTACATATGCATCTGTCCGCTGTTCCTGTCAGTCCACATGGTCTTACACGCCATGGTACAGGTATGGCAGCCAAGACACTTGTTAAGGTCAGCCACCATCCGAATCTGTCTTTGTATCGGCATTAAACCTCCCTGGATTTTCGGATCTCAACGCGGGTATCCTTCTGGTTCCCGGTTGGCCCCCAGTAGTTGGGTTTAAAATTAAGCTGTCCATAACCTCCGACGAGCTGGGTCGGCTTGATGCGGATTGTCATGGGGCTCTGGAAGCCGCCATTCTTAAACGTATAACGCTCCCAGCCCTGGTACATCAATGCCATGCCTTTTGGCATCCGCGGGGAAATGCACATGTGTGCGGTTATTGTCCCGCAGTCGTTGTATATCTCAACGGGATCGTTGTCGGCAAGCTCCCGGACTGAAGCATCTTCAGGATTTAAGTATACAACGGGATACCCCCTCTGTAATCTTAACTGGTATTTTGCATCCCGCCACAGGGAATGAATGCTCCAGCGTCCATGCGGGGTGAGAAATCGAAGCGGGTATTTTTTTCCGTCCACAGGCGGCTTGTATACAGGCAGTTCCTCATGGAACTCTTTCAGGAACCAGTCATGGTCGATATAGAACTGCTGCCGTCCTGTAAGTGTATTAAGGGGCCGTTTCAATTCGTACATCCTCTGGAAAGTATAGTAGGCTTCCCCTTTTTTAATATCGCTAGTCCAACCTTTATCAGTGGCCACAAAACGCCTGGGCTGCTCGTTGAGCATATCCATTGTCATACCTTTTGTTTCCAGTGAATTATCCAGGATGAACTGGCCTGCGCTCTTGTCCGGGAAAAGTGCCCCGCCTGCGGTGAAATCATCCGCAAGTGTTGAAAAATCACGATTGACACTTGTTCTATCAGGCAGTGAATCTGTAAAAGAGAATTTTGTGTCTGAAAGCGCGCGGGCAAGATGCAAAAATATCTGCCAGTCTGTTTTACTATCTAGCTGCGGTGGAATAATTGGAGTGAATGGATTGATGTAGGAATGAAGATCGGTTGTGCTTAAATCCCACTTCTCGAACATGCTTGAAGAAGGCAAAATCACATCGGCAGATAAACCTGTGGTGTTCATGCGAAAATCAATATCCACTATTAGGTCAAGCTTTGGCCAGAGATTTTTCAGGATAGATTCTGCGCCCTTGGCCTGGTTAAGAAAGTTGGCCCCCCATACGATGAGGACACGGGGAGTATTGCCGCTGTCAAGAGTTCCTTTCGGATATAATGGCATCCAGCCTTTCTCCACACTTTCACGAATATATTCGCTGATTGGGCGCGGCGAGAGATCATGGTTTTGCGGATCTTCTTCGATGTTTGAGTGCACATATGTCCAGAGCGTGGTGGGCATAAATCGTTGCTTTGCATTTCCAAGAGGAAACGCAAGTTTGAAAAATCCCTCCTCGCACCAGAATTTTTCCTGCCCCACATAATGATCAAATCCCCCGCCAGGTATCCCGACATTGCCTGTCAGGGCAGCAAGCAGGATCATGCTCCTGTTTATGAGATCATTGTGATAATAGTGGTTTACGCCAGCTCCCGCGATGATCCTGGCAGGTTTTGTGCCGGCAAACTCGCGGGCAATTTGAGTGATGAGGTCGGCGTCAACTCCTGTAATGCCAGAAACGCTTGCAGGTTCGTACTCATTTAGTTTCTGTTTGAGGAGTGAAAAAACCGTTGTCACTTCCAATTTACCTGAAAGCGTATCTACTATGAAAGTTCCTTCAAGGGCAGGATTGATCGCGCCAATATCCAGGGTCCTGTCACGGCAATCAACCGTACCTGGAGCCAGTTCAGGTTTTTTCGTGTTCTCGTTCCAGAAATAGAAATTACCCATCTTCCCTTCTGGTTCGACATCGTTCTCCCTTAGGAACTTGCCGTTATCAATACGAACGAGCATTGGCAAGTCGGTGAATCGTTTCAGATAATCCTCATTATATAATTTCTGATTAACGATCACGTTTGCCATGCCAAGCGCCAGTGCCCCGTCGGTTCCGGGTTTTACCGGGATGAATATATCCGCGTGTATCGAGACGGGATTATATTCAGTAGAGATAGAAACTATCTTTGTCCCATGTATTCGTGCTGCCGTCACAAAATGAGCGTCAGGAATCCGCGTCTCAAGCAGGTTTGAACCCCATATTATGATATATTTTGAATTGAACCAGTCTGCCGCTTCACAGGAATCGGTTTGCACACCCCACGTCATTGGCTCACCGGGCGGCAGGTCGGAAACCCAGTCATAGAACGTGCATACCACGCCGCCGATGAGGTTTGCCAGGCGCGCGCCTGCGGCATAGGAAACCAGGAACTTTGCGGGATTGGCAGAATAGAACGTCACTGTATCAGGGCCGTGATCGGATATGGCAGAAACGATCCTTTCCGCAATGTAATCCAGGGCCTCTTCCCATGAGGCTTTTCGCCATTTTCCTTCACCCCGCTCGCCGGTCCGTATAAGTGGATATTTTACGCGCTGCGGGCCATAAACATATTCTTTATAATTTGCGCCTTTCTGGCATCCTCTAGGATTATAAGTGGGAAGCGTTGAGTTGATATCCGGATAATCAGCATACTGCTCCTCCTTGAATGCAATATTGTTCCTGACATATACCTTCCATGTACAGGAACCTGTGCAATTGATCGAATGTGTGGTCCTTCCAAAAGAATCGTATTTCCACTGCTCACGGTGCAGCGTTTCCCATCCCCTGTATGGATATTCACCAACGGGTTCATGTACTTTTTCCAGAAGGTCAAGTGACAGCGCATGCTTTGCTGCCTGTGCGCCGCGTTCAAGGAGCGCGCGTGCCCGGTCATGCCTTGCAGCCAGGTTTTCTGCTGATGTTGCTGATGATGACTTTTCCAGTGTTTCGGGCTGGATCGGGTTCTCATTTCGCGGTTCTTTTGCCATGACTATGTGATAATATGACCAAACCTGTATCCAGGCGTCATGCGTTTGAAAGGGGCAGTACTTCTATGGCAATATTTATAATAATATCCTTTCCAACTAACAATCCGCCGGTTTCCCGCATCAATTCTGTCATCAGGCCAAAGTCTTTACGACTGATCTTTGCGTTCCCATTGAAAGCAAATCGCGTGTTGCCCCAGGGATCGTCAACGGTGCCTTTAAAAACTACATCAAGGGATACTGGCCTTGTGACATCGCGAATGGTGAGTTTACCTTCAACTGTCAAATGGCCTCCGGGTTCAGCTTTAGCATTAGTGCTTTGATAGGTCATTGTTGGAAATTTATTCACATCCAGATATTGTGCGCCACAGAGGTCTTCATCGCGTTTCTTGTTGTGGGTGCAAAGACTTGCCGTATCAATAGTGATATCAAGTGATGATAGCGCCGGGTCTTCTGCTATAATGATTTTGCCTTTCTGCGATTCAAAGCATCCCCATATCTGCCCGACCATCAGATGCTGGGCATTAAAGCAGGTAAAGCTGTGAACCGGGTCAATTGTATACTCCCCGGCTGTCGGAAACAGCAATCCATTATAAATCCTTGTTGTTATTTTATTTTTGTTCATATGGATCTACCGTTCAGCCCAGGCCAATCTGCTTCATCAATCCCACCAGATCATAGAAGAGCTTTTCTTCAATTATTTCCCCATTCTTCCAATGGGCGACCGTGCAAAACTCAACCCGGAATTTTTTATTCGTGGGTGGAATTATTTTGCCTCCAGGCCCCTTCATGGGTCCTTTCATTGTGCCTGTAAAATCAGCTACAGTGCAGGTGTAGTCCCCCTGACCAAACATAATCTTA
>JAPZAP010000061.1 GCA_027460585.1 Candidatus Methanoperedens sp.
GAGAAGATCGTCACCGCCCTGCGCGACACCTTCAAAGTGGCGTACGTCGCGCCTGGCCACTGCACCGGCGAGCCCACGTTTACTGCGCTCAAGAAGGCATTCGGAGATCGCTACCTCTACGCCGGACTGGGTACAACCTTGGTTGCCTTGAGATTTTTATAGAGGCGACATAATTGCTTTGGGGTTGGTGGTTTGTTATAACGATTGATTTTAATTTGGGTTGTTGAATCCTATCATTTGGTATCATATTCAATAATATATACTTAATATTATATAACTTTATATTTATTATTAACCATACCGCTATATCCCATAGTTCCAATAAAATAGGTCAAATGCCAAACTTAGGAACAGCTTTAAGGTAATCCTTTTTTATGACCTCAAACGGCAATACTTGGTTAAAGTAAAAGCCTCTAATAGAATTTGCGACATCACCCCTGCGAACTGCGCCGGATCGCGCTTAAAATTGGCTTAATACGATAATCACTCAGCTCGAAACCGACCGGAAAAATGCTGATTTTGAGACTCAAGAAAAAATTCAGCGATTGAAGAAATTTGGGAAAAATTGAACATGCAGTGATTTTTATTTCTTGCAAAGAAAGATATTTAAGGCAATAAACGAATTCTAAATCAGGAGTGATGAATTCATGGCAAAAATAGAATCTAAAGCACATCCACATGAAGAATTAATGAAAGGGGTTTACGGGCAACTGAAACAAATATTCGATGAATCAAAACAAGCTATCTATGTATATCTCGATGACCACCACATGATATATAATCAAAGATTTGCTTCTTTATTAGGATACAAATCAGTTGAAGAATTGTCAACAGTAAAAGAACCATTTATTGAAGCTTTTGTAATGGATAAAAGCCAGGAAATTCTTGTACATGCTTACAGGCATGCAATGGAAGATAAGATTGGTTCCTGTATTGAGATTTCATTAAAAAAGAAAACAGGGGAGTCAATAAATGTCAAAGTAATCCTGGTTCCGATAAGTTATATGGGAGAACTGCTTGCCCTCCACTTTATATCAAAAATCTGATTGACAGTAAATGGAAGGAATCGTGGCATTTTACATAAATTACTTATTATAAGGATTAATAAAATGACTAGTAAGTGTTTTAGTCAATAGATTATAATATATTGCATAGCAGAGTAACTATGTTTATAATTTCCTATACGTTAAAAAAACAAAAGGAATAAAGATATTATGAAGCCTAAAGTCCTTATTGTGGATGATGACCCGGTTAATATTGAAGTTTTAGAGGGTTATCTATCGAAAGATTATGATATTTTGAAAGCTCACGATGGATATGAGGCAATAACCATTGTGGAGGCAAATCCTCCTGATATCATATTGCTTGACATATTGATGCCAGGGATGAATGGATATGAAGTTTGTAAGAAACTTAAAGATGATCGTAAAACCGATCATATTCCTATCATTATGGTTACATCTCTGCGTGAAATAGAGGATAGGAATAAAGCAATCGAAGCAGGAGCGGATGATTTTATAACTAAACCATTTGATGTAGTTGAATTGTCTGTGAGAGTGAAATCGTATCTCAGGACAAAACTATATTATGATACTATGTTGGGCAACGCTAGTTTTCAACTTCATTTGCTGGTCTTATAAACATGATCCTATGTTTTGAAAAGAATAATTATACTATATGAAAAACTGCATATAATTTTTAGAAATATGCATGCTAAGACGAATGACGACCCGGCGGGATGTTGCACGTTAACCAAACTTTCAACACGAATTGGAACGGTATCTTGCTAACCTAAAATATGATTAAATGCTTTATGCAGTATTTGATTATCCGAAAGATTCCCGCTGCTCTTTAATTTATCTACCTGTATCATGAATCTTTCAATATTCCCGCTCTCAAAATTATTTTTCTCTGCAAACCTCATCGCTATACTTTTCAATTCTCTTTTGGACGAATACTTCCTGGTCATCTTTTCATCTATAAAATTGAATATGCACCCGCATTTTTCATGTCCTATGGTCGGAGTTGACGGATTTGCAGATGTTTTTATGTAATCCCTGAATGTACCGCCATCAATGACCTCTCCGCACTCGCATATTATCATTTTACCACCACCTTTTTTTCTAATAAATAATATATTCACCAAGGGGTTTCATCGTCCCACTGGCTCTCTCCTTACTGAATAATTAATATCAATTAAAACTAACAAAGTCCATGCTCATATATATATTTTTTGATTGATGGTGAGTGTAAAATCTTTTTGTGTTACAATATTATAAATCGTAAATACGCTATCATAAATCTGCGTTCATCAGCGTTCATCTGCGGTTTTTTATTTTCAAAATTTTATGATAGCCCCCCAACACCAAACTTTTTGACAGCCTCGATTGATGGGACTTTTGACAAAACTATACTCTGACAGGTATTTTATTTTTCGCCGTGTTCTGACCTAATTTTAATATAAATTTCAAGCCATCCCACATTCTCAAGCCATCTTTTCTCCTGATATATCTTTGCGAACATTCTTTGAAATGCCCTGAACTCTTTATAATAAAATATAAAACGAAGTAAATCAATATAAGAAAGAGAATATACTTAACCCTTAACCTTTAGACCATAATTTATGAGGCATTTAATAAATTATGCAAAAGAGAATGAGAAATCAAGGATTAATCTATATATAGGTTATTTAAAGATGAGAGGACCAAAATGATTACATCGTTCCAGATTGGGAAAATAATGGGAATACCCATTAAATTGCACATTACGTTTCTACTGATAATCCCTGTAATGGGATACATTTTTGCAAACAATATCCCGGTATTTGGTTTTAGCGATGTTGATTCCTTTTTTCTTCGTTATGCTCTTGGCATATCCGTGGCGATCCTGCTCTTCACCAGTGTTTTATTACATGAACTCGGTCATTCATTTGTTGCATTAAAACATGGTACGAATATACAAGGAATTACACTTTTCCTTTTTGGAGGTGTTTCTTCTTTAGAGGAGATACCGAGAAACCCGAAAGTTGAGTTCAAAATGGCGCTTGCCGGACCAAGTGTCAGTCTTTTGATCTGGTCTGTATTGACCATATTTATTAAACTTCTCAATGCCGATACAATTATGAATACCACGACGCCTTTGAATCCTGTTCTACGGGTTGTCTGGCTCATAGGGTATATAAACATAGTTCTTTTCATTTTTAACCTGATCCCCGCATTTCCAATGGATGGGGGAAGGGTGTTAAGGGCAGTGCTTGCAGAAAGGATGTCTTATAAAAAAGCGACCAGCACTGCTGCAAATGTGGGTAAGATGTTCGCGATCTTTATGGGTATTATCGGGTTGATCATACCTGGCGGTTTGTGGTACATACTCATTGCATTTTTCATTTATATTGGGGCATCAGAAGAAGATAAGTCCACCCAGATCAGCGTCACGCTCGAAGGTTTGAAAATAAGGGATATCATGACCAGGGATATAAAGACCGTGCCTTCAGGAATGACAGCGGATGAACTTGTGGAGTTAATGTTCAGGTTCAAGCATATGGGCTATCCTGTCGTTGAAGGGGATGAAGTAATAGGCATTGTAACTTTTAATGATGTCCAGAATATTCCTAAAGAGGAGCGCAAGAAAGTCCTGATATCAGATATAATGACCAAAGAGATTATCAATCTGAAAGAAGATGATGAAGCCGTTAAAGCATTAAAAATTATGACAATAAATAATATAGGAAGAATTATTATCTTAAATGAAAAGAAAATGACCGGCATTGTTACAAGAACAGACCTGCTGAGGTCTGTACAATTACTGGAATGACATGAATAACAGTACATATAATTTAAGCTGCAATTTTAATTGCAAGAATCCACTTTCTATTCCTGGAAAGATCATCATTGTCGGAACGGCTCATGTTTCTGAAAAAAGCATTGCGGAAGTAAACGCAGTAATTGAAAGGGAAAAACCGGATATCGTGGCTGTTGAACTTGATAAAGGAAGATTCCAGGCGATCAAGGGTGAAGAAGAGGTAAAGGAAATCAACCTTAAAGAACTCTTAAGCGGCGGGAAAATCTACTATTTCATGCTCCACTGGCTTCTTGCATATGTGCAGAAGAAAATCGGTTCAGATACCGGCGTAAAACCCGGGGCTGAAATGATGGCAGCTATCGAACAGGCCGAAAAATCCGGGGCAAAGGTCGCACTTATTGACAGGGATATCCAGGTCACTCTTGGACGTTTCTGGAACAGGATGTCTTTTTTTGAGAAATTGAAGCTTTTTGTCTCTCTTGTGGGAGCATCTCTTGGTTTTGGCTCCGAAAAAATAGATATTGAAACGATCACGAATGAGGACGTTGTTACCCAGCTTATCGAAGAACTAAGGAAACTTGCTCCCAGCGCGGCAATAGTCCTGATTGATGAAAGAGATGCATTTATGGCTAAGAATCTTCTTGACCTGTCAAATCAGGGTAAAGTAGTTGCAGTCGTTGGAGCAGGCCACCGTGAAGGTATCCAGAAATATCTCGACGCCCCTGAGACCTTGCCGACAATAGACGAATTGACAACTATCCCAAAAAAAGGCTTTAACTGGCTAAAAGCCATAACTATCGCATTAATTTTAATGATAGTCGGAATGCTGGCTCTTCTTGTTATTTCTGGCGGGGTTTCCATCTGGACACTACTTACTGCAATGTTTTATCTCTTTGTGACCCAGGGGATACTTTCAGGCATCTTTGTCCTTTTAGCAGGTGGGCATCCGCTTTCAGCATTGACCGCTTTTAGTCTTGCATGGTTTGGATTTCTGCACCCATTTCTTGCAATAGGCTGGCTTGCAGGATATGTTGAAGCGCATTTGCGTCCCTTTACGACAATGGATTTAAAAACTATAATGAAAGCTGAGACTTTTAGTGAGTTAATGAATAATAGATTGTTCCGTATTATTCTTGTAGCAGGCATGGCGAATCTTGGAAGTATGATCGGAACTTTTGTAGCTATTCCTATCATGGTATATTACTTTGGAATAACAAATCCCCTTGAAATACTTAAATTGGCATTCGAAACTGGATTAAAAGCATTGTCAGGATTAATTTAACATATTTTGCGCTCTTCAGATGTGACTCGGATATTTAATTCGATATACATATCTGAGTAATAAGACTGGCAATATACCGTATAGACGTCGTATAAATGATTCCTTTTTAATTCAGATTTTTCGTAAATGATAAGATTTATATCTAATAGCCAACAATCATCTTATAGGGAGTAATTTTATGGACAAAGTAGTACATTTTGAAATACCAGCAGATGATGTTGAAAGAGCAAAGAAATTCTACAAAAAAGTCTTTGATTGGAAGATGGAGGCCTTTTCAGATATGGAATACACAATGATCCAGACGACTGCGGTTGATGAGAACCATATGCCGACGGAGCAGGGTGCAATAAATGGAGGAATGATGAAAAGGCAGGTTCCGGTCAAATGTCCTGTTATCACGATAGCTGTCCAGGATATCGAGCAGACATTGAATAATGTGAAAAAAATGGGGGGCGAATCGGTCAGGGGAAAAATGCAGGTCGGAGATATGGGTTATGCTGCCTATTTCAAAGATACTGAAGGTAATGTGATAGGTCTCTGGCAAAAGATTAGTTGATAAGTAAACTAATCAAAACGATCAAGCCTTCCCATAGTGAAATTTTCATATCGTTTCTGAAGCTTGTTGCTTCTGGAAAAGTCAGGAGAGAGATAGAATGAAAATAAGGGGAATCTAAATGACGGGCGTGAATCATGAGGTCACAGCCCCAGAAAGAATTATCGGCACTTTTGAATTTGAAGGGCTTCCGGAAAAAGGTCATGTAATTCTCCAAACGGCGAGATTTGAAAGCTTACCAGGCAACAGGACAAGGCTAACGTCACAATCTGTTTTCCAGTCGGTTGCTGACCGTGATGGTATGCTCCAGTCGGGCATGGAAAGGGGCGTCAATGATTCATATGATCGTCTCGACGAACTTCTTGCAAAGATGAAATTGGGAGGGGATTAAAATCAGAAAAATAAGCGTATTTATTCACCTGACAGTCGATGGCTTCTTTGCGGGGCCAAACGGTGAAATAGATTGGTTCAAGGTAATTAAAAAAGATGACGAGTGGGATAAGTATACCCATGAACAGTCGTCCAGATCAGGCAATACGCTGATTTTTGGCCGTACGACCTATGAGATGATGAAAAGCTACTGGCCCACCCCGGATGCGATCAGGAATGACCCCGCCATGGCCAGGGTCGTGGACAATAGCCAAAAAATTGTTTTTTCAAAAACGCAGCAGAATGTGGAAGAAGGACGTAATTAAAAAAACATCAAGCTCTTACATGAAATAAAGCCGGAAGAAATTATCAAAATGAAAGAGCAGGAGAGCGGAGATTTCACAATATTGGGTAGCGGTTCCATCGTGCAACAGTTTGCAAACCTAGGTCTCATCGATGAATACCACCTTGTGGTCGTCCCTGTGATTTTAGGCGCTGGCAAAAGCTTATTCAAAGATATTAAAGAGATGAGCCTGAAACTTCTCGGAGCTAGAGGATTTAAAAATGGGATCGTCTTGATTAAATACATATCCGCTGAAAGCATTTGAGGGCGGCATGGAGGAAAAAATATGAAAGAATTTATGCTTCTTATACGAAACTATGGTGATGCAAAAGCATCATGGTCAGATGAAAGGCACCTTGATTTCATTAAAAAATGTGAGATATACATTGGAAATTTGAAAAGTCATAATAAATTGATAGCAGCCCAACCACTCATTCTTGAAGGGATTATTATTAAGAGGTCAAATCAGGAATGGAATGAAAATGTTATTTCAAAAGACAAAGAAGTCCAGGTAGGATATTACCACATTTTAGCAAATGACATCGATGAGGCTATTAGCATTGCGAAAGATAATCCCGAATTTGAATACGTCTCTTCTGCAAGTATTGAGGTAAGACCTATAAAGATAAATGAAAAGGAAACTGCATTTGTATATCCGATAAATGATTAATTGAATAAATTTGAAAATAAGACTAAAAATTATGAACAAAAGAATTTTCAAAAGCATCGGCGCAATTCTGGCAGGATTTATCACTGTTTTTTTATTGTCTATCATCACTGATTTCGTTTTAGAATCAGCAGGTATTTTTCCGCCTCCGGGTACAGGACTTTTCACGACACGGATGCTTATGATTGCGCTTGTATATCGTTGCGCTTACACGGTTTTTGGTGGTAACGTAACTGCAAACCTTGCGCCAGACCGGCCAATGCACCATGCCATCGTACTTGGAATAATCGGGGTCATAACAGCTACACTCGGTGCGGTCGCAGGGTGGAATCTATCGCAACATTGGTATCCGATCGCACTTATCATTACTGCGCTGCCTTGTACGTGGTTGGGCGGCAAATTGAAAACTAAAGCAAAAAAATAATCTTAGCGGCTGCCGCTTCTTGTAAGATTACCTCTCTCTTTCCATGCTGTCATGCCTCCGATCAGGTTATACACTTTTTTAAACCCATCACGCGCCAGTATGCTGGCTGCAAGGCTTGACCTTTTACCTGTGGAGCATGCACAGACCACAGAACTGTCTGAAGGAACTTCAGCCACTCTTTTCTCAAGCTCTCCAACATAAATATTCACCGCGCCCGGAATGTGGCCCTGGGCATATTCATCTTTCTCGCGAACATCCAGCACGAAAAGTTCACCTCTTTTCAGTTTTTCATGAAGATCGCCAACAGTATATAAACCGGTTTGCTCAAGAGGCATTCCGCGATTATGCCAGACCTCGATTCCTTTGCAAAGGTAACCTCTGACTTTATCAAACCCGATCCGCTCAAGATATAGTTTCGCTGCCTTAACATCTCTCTGCCTTTCGGTCACAAGCAGGATATCCTTTTCAGGATCAAGAATCCAGCCTGCAAAATTAGGCAATCCACTGAGCCAGATATTATAAGATCTTTTGATATGGCCGCCTGCAAATGACAGAAGAGAACGGGTATCTACCACTGTGCAGTCTTTCATGGCGTCTTCGAAAGTGGGAGCATCCATTGGCTGGACCATTCTTTGCTCAAGTAATTGTGGACCATTCAGGTTGTGAGCCGACATCCTGGAAAAATAAGGAGGAAGCCGGATATTTTCTTTCGTCTTAATTTCGATAAATTGCTCACATGTGATCCCAAGCATAGGATTCATGGCTCGCTCGTAACCGATCGTGCTTATTGGAATGTCTGACATTGTGCCGCCGCACGCTGAGCCTGCTCCGTGCGCCGGATACAGGATAGTTCCATCACCTAACGGGAGGAGTTTTCCATGAAGGGATTCATGAAGCACACCTGCGTATTCAGCGGTCTTCTCCATGCCGGAAAGATCAGTCCTCCCGACATTGCCGTAAAAAAGCGCATCTCCTGAAAAAACAGCAAGAGGCGTATCTTCGGAGGACGGATACAGCACAAAACTGAGGCTTTCCGGGGAATGACCTGGTGTCTCTATAACTTTAATTCTCATTCCTCCGATATCAAAAATGTCATTTTCGGTTGCAGGCTCGCCATAGCCAAAATCACGTCGATCACTGTGGATTATCCTGCAACCCGCCAGGCGCTCAAGTTCCAGTGATCCAACCAGGTAGTCCTCGTTGAGGTGTGTCTCGAAAACAAATCGTATCGTGCTGCATTTGTTTTTTGTGATTTCAATATACGATTCCACATCCCTTTTAGGATCAACTACGAATGCATCATTTTCATTCCCCACAATATATGAGAAATGAGCAAGCCCTTCTGAAATGATTCTTTCTATGAACATATATTTTCACCGTATGAATAAATTATTGGCATTGATATTTTCTGATCGATTCATTTACCCATTTCTGCAAAGGCAGCTTTACCTGCTTCTATCATTTCCTCGTCGGAAAGATTCTTCAAACGCTTTGCCAGTGACCATTGGTGTCCGAAAGGATCTTTCAGCTTGCCGTAACGGTCGCCCCAGAATTGATCCATCAAAGGCATTGTTACGGTCGCACCGGCAGAAACAGCCCGGTTGAACAATTCGTCAACATCTTCGCAATATATGTTTATTGTAGTGCTGGTACCTCCGATTGACAGGGGGGATAGTGCGTTCATTTCCGGAAATTCATCATTTAGCATCAGGATCGAATCTCCGATTTTCAACTCTGCATGTATTACGCTTCTATTATCCGGGCCATAATGTATTCGATTTACCTTCGCATTGAAGGCGTTTTTATAAAACTCGATTGCTTTTGAAGCGTCACGCACTATGATTTCAGGTGTAAGCGTATGTAAACCTTTGGGAATTGCTTTTACTATTGTCATATTCTAACCTCCACATTTGTAACCTGGTATCCCTATTTTGAGTATGATTTCTTTCATAATAGGAACATCTTGCTTTCTATTTTATTTTAAAAATTAAAAAAAAATGAGCAGGCAGATTTGCCTACACATTCTTTGCCATTTTCAGTATGTCCTGTCTTGAGACATCCTTTTTATGCACTTTCTTGACATGCTGTTGGGAGAACGATACAAGCTCGTCATCATTCTCTGTACGAAGCATGAAAGGGCAGTCTATACCTGCAGATTTGCATTCAACTTGTTTAGCCATTTGTGTCACCTCCCGGAACATCAATTTGCCAATAACGGTTGTTGAAGCCCGATATGAATTTTTCCTGAATTCATGTTATCGGGAATCAAAAAGAAAAAAGCTGTGAAATCAGATGACAATACACATCGGTTCTTCACAGCAAACAATTTCACCGGCGCTATTTGATGCGCAGACCATTTCACATCCGCAGACTTCACAATAATATGTTTCCCCGGTTTCTGCTTTGCTTGCCTTTTTTGTCCTGACCTTCTTTTTTGGCTTCACAGCTTTTGTTTCGGATTTCATAGCATGGACTTTTCCTCTTTCATTCCACCATGAAGAAGCAGGTGAAGAGGTAGATTTAGATGCTTTTGTTTTAACCATAAATTTTTCCTCCCTGATATTTTTATTGGTCACTACTATCATTTATACTTTACCCAACTATTATGTGTTGATATTTATAAACTAAATTAATATCAATGTTTTAAGAAAATACCCGGGGCCTAAAATAATCAGAGTTATAAAAAAAAGAAAAAGTTATATTCACCTGAAAAAGTTCCCATGCCCTTAAGACATGGGCTTCCAGTCTGAACTCTTACGGTCTATTTGCCTTGGTTTTGCCTGGCTGTAACTGCCTTCTTCTAATTACCATGATGGCTGCTATTGCGGCTATAAGTGACCCTATCCATCCAATGGCAGGCGATTTTGGCGTTGCTGCTGCAGTTTCATTGAACATTGCACTGCTGCTGACGCTTGCTAATTCCACATTGACGGATTCCATTTCAGTGGTAATGATCTCGGCTTCCAGCTGGTATGTCAGCGACGCCTTGACATTTATTCCATCTGTACCGTTTGGCGTATCAAACTCAAAAACCTCAATTCTGCTCTCTTGCGGTTTGAACCTGTTGTCGTTTGCCACAGCTGCCGCCTTCCAGAAGTCGGACACCTCATTATTATACTGGTCGACAAGTGTCTTGGTGTAGACCTTTTCGCTGCTATATATTTCGTGCCCCTGCCTATCGCTTACATTAAGGTCCAGAATGACCTTTCGTGAAGGAAGGCCGCTTGGGATCATGTGGCCAACGTTATTGTTGGTAATATTGAGAGTAACTTTAACCCTATTCCCGGTTTCCTGAATACTGGAATTTATCCGGAACGCATTCTCCAGGAACTGACCTGTGTGCCCGCCGTACCAGAAATGCTGGTAAACCTTATCCCGGATTGTCCCGTTCTTCGCTGCTACCCCAGTTTTTGTCTCCATATGGCAGTCCTGGCATTGTTTTCCCTCGGCTGCATACGGTCCTTCCTTCCATTCAGTATAGGTCTGGGAAATCGGCACGCCGTTGATCGAGAAATCATGACAGCCTGCGCAAAACTCTGATTTGTTGTGCAGCCCTGAGTAGGCTGAAGCATGTGCGTCGGTCTTTGAATCCGTATAAGGACCCTGCATCGGGTTGCTCTGGCTGAAGATATAATTGTTATTAACAACTCCGGTGACGGAATGACAGAAACTACATGTGACGCCTTCAACTGATATCGATTTTGTCAGGTTGAGATCGTTCGTAATTCTTGTTGTGGGAGAGTGGCAGGTCAGGCAGTAACCCCTGTATTTCGGGTCAGATTCAAGTGCATGCAAGTATTCTGCCTCGAAAATCGGGTCATTCACTGAAAGGGCATGCATCGAACGAGACCATTCATTATATCTCTCCTGGTGGCAGTTGGCACATGAATAGCTAAGCTGGAATTCCCCTTGTGCATGTACTGCCGGAATCATCCACATTAACATCAAACCAATAACGGTTCCAAATATTACTTTTACACTCATACAATTCCTCCCATATTAGATTACAACTCGAACGTTATTATTAGTGTCGGTCATCTCATGGCAATACAGGCATTCAAAGCGATAATAAAATTACATATTCATTTACCAAAGAGCCTGGGACCCTTTCTCCTTTGCTGTTTCTTTTATGATAGGCGTCAAAATCCTGGTATAGGAATAGTCATTCACTACCGGCTCAGAGATTACCAGATCGCTTGTTACTTTTGAGGCTTTTTCTCTTGTTTTCTCGCCGATCTTCAATTTCTTTTTAAGAGCTGCCACTTTTCTTAGATGTTCTATATCTTTCAATTCCTTTCTTACCAGAAGGCCGGACGCTACTGCTGAATCCAGCAGTTTTTTACCAATTTCTGTCCTGACGATCGTGGTATTCCAGCCATCTTCGCTTCCGACAGAACCTATGGAAATATCAGCGTATTCTGCTGCATAATCGTGGCAGGGAAGACAACCAAGCATGCTGTATTTATGAAGGTCTTTCAGGCTGAATGTATGAATTGAGATTTTATCTTCTACCGTTAACTCATGAATAATCATCTTGCCTTTAACATCCACTTTCATGATATTGCCCGGTTTTATTTTCTCTTTATCCTTCAGGAATTCATTGAAAAGCCCGCGATAATTGAAAGCTTCCATGCAGAATATGCCAATCTTTAGCTTATGTATGTCCCTGAATTCTTTAAAGTCAGGAGAACTATTGATCAGATGCTCTGCTATGGTAACACAGGGCATACCCACAATTGCTAGCTTTTTATAACCGGCTTTGATAGCATCCCGCCAGCACGTGAGGACAGAAGCTTCCGAAAGCTTGGTGCCTGCAAAATCCAGTATTTCCTGCGAAGTTGCAGCAAGTCTGGGTTTACCGATCCATCCTTTGTCTTTATCAACAAGCAGTGCTGAATCGATTACCTCATCCTTCAGCCCCTGGATAAGCAAAGAAGTAACAGTGCCTCCGATCTGTGCTTTTTTCAGGATAGCCTCGTCCGTGCTCTTTGTTGAACAGATCTCAAGATATGGCCCCAGGAACTCATCTGTAATTTGTCCCGCATTAACAGGGGGTCTGGGATTAGTTGTTGAGTTGGTGGGATTTATAACAGGACATACCTGCATATCCTTATCAAATGCTACACTATCTTCATCGAACACAAGTTCCCCGTCTTTAAACCCTACTCCGGGGCTTGGGTTCACACAAACACAGGCTCCGCAGTAAACGCAGCATTCCCTTGCAACAGGTTTTACGAGCCTGCTGTCAGCATATTTTTCTATATCCAGATACATTTCAGGCCTCCTTCTGGGTTACTTCGATTATCCCTACCGGGCACTGGTTTTCACATAGCCGGCAGCCGAAGCACATTTCTTCAGCCACGACTTCCGTTGTAGTCCCCATCCATTGCGGGATCCTTTCTTCGTACTCAGGCCCCTTAAAATCCGTGGGTTTTAGCCTGAACACGCGCCGCGGGCACATGTCTTCACATATGCCGCACGCGAAACACTGGGACTCGTTAACATATACATTATATCCTGGCATACAAATCCTCCCGAAAAGACTTAAAAAGCCTCTTCTGAAATTGGATGTTCAATCCAGCCTGCCTAGTGATGATGCATAATCATTTAATACCTCGTTGATCGTAGTTTGGGCGCCCAGCATTCCTGTTATATCTCCGTTCTTTGCGGAACTCGTAAGAGCAGTAAATGCATCTTCCATCTGCGAATATTTCGTGCTGTCCCAATCCCTCAGGGTGGTTCCCAGTCTTAAATGAGCTGCATCAGCCTCAAGTGCTTTTGTGATGGCAGTTGTATTGTCTCCCTTTTGCTCTGCATATATGGCATCATTCATTGCGGTTCTTACATCTTTGACCGAATCAGCATTCGATATGGGAATTAAATATGTGTTCATAAAGAACTCGGAGCCTTTTGCTTCCCACATAGGACCGATCGAATATGGAATAACTACGGCGATAAGTGTCAGGGCTGTAAGACCTGTGGCAACCATATATTTGGTCTTGCTGGCATCGGTATCCCACACAAGCTTGTATAACAACGTTATAATTCCAAGCAGGAAAGCCGGTATAAAAACGCCAGTGTTCCAGTCAGCCTGAACTCTTGGAACGATCATTATTCCCAGAAGTCCGACTGCACTGAGTATTAAGACATCTCTTCCTATTACCCAGCCTTCCCAGAGGAGATCAGCACCTAGCCTGAGAGTCATCCGGTTTAAATATCTTAAGACCATAGGTCTTGCGATATGCAGGCTGAGCGCCATAAAAAGCATCATTATTACACTTGGCATAAGCGTAACGATCACGAACCATTCTGCATAATCCATCCATCCCTTCATCATCAGGGCATTCCCGTTCAGAGCCGGGCTTACATCATCAGCCATAGCTACCCCAATTAAGGGAATGGTCATCAATACCAGTATTGCTAAATTAAATGCTAAATTCGAGTTTCGATTTTTCATATCATTTCCTTCTGGCTTAAAAGCCAACAACATCCATTTGTTTGAACTATATTTATAATTATTCAAGAAAAAAATTAATTGTGCATCAGGAAGATAAATAAATTAGCCAAAACAAATGTTTTTGTGCCACAGGAAGAAAAATAAATTATTCAAAAAAAAACGTTTTTGTAGACACAGGAAGATTAATAATTAGACATAAAGATAAAACACAAAGATTAAAGGTTATAAAGATTAAATATATCAACTAATCACAAAATGACCATTGAACAAATAAAAGATGTAAGAACTATAGAGTTTTTTAAAGTTATATCCCATGAAATAAGGGTAAAAATAATATCTCTTCTTCATGACAATATTGAGATGTCTTACACAGAGATTCTGCATACACTCAATCTGGAAGAAGGGAACCTGAATTTTCATCTGAGGAAGATGAAAGACTTTATTGAACTTACGGAGAAAAAGAATTACAGGCTTTCTGACCATGGGAAAATTGCTTATAGCATGCTTCAGGGGGTGGATGCAAAACTATGGAAAGATGCAAAGAAAATAATAAAAAATGGCGGGACGAGGATTTTTTCCGTCGATCTAATCATGAGAAGATCTGTGGCTGCAGTTATAGATTTTACATTATTCGTTTCTTTTGGCGTAGTACTTTTTCTTATATTAAACCACGGGATAAAATTTGATGTATATGCTTTCCTTGTCGTAATATATCTTCAATTGACCTTTCAATTTGCATACGCTTCCTTTGTCGTCATGGAAGCATACAATGGGCAGACGATAGGAAAATACCTTATGAGCATCAGGGTTGTAAAAATAAATGGGGATAAAATAACCATTCTGGAAAGTGCCATCAGGAATATAGGGAAAGTTTTTTTGCTTCCACTTGATTTTCTAATTGGTGTGCTATTTTTCAGAAAAGAAGGTTATATCAAATTTTTTGATTATTATACAAAAACAACAGTTGAAAGAGTATTTAAATAATATTACTCATTCAAATAAATGAAGAAAAAAAGAAGGGCTTTTCGCCCTGTAGCATTTATTTATTCAGTAACAAGCACTTCTGGTGACTTGTGCCTTATTTTCATACCCATGCTGCTTTTCGCCTTGCCGCCCTTGATCTTATCATATGCGAGTTGGGCAGCCTTCTTTCCAGCAAGGAGCATGCCGCCGAATATCGGTCCCATGCGCGGTGCGCCGTATGTTGAGGTTGCAGACATTCCTGCGACGATCAGGCCTGGATATATCTCGTGTGTAAGCTCAACGGTCTGTTTCTCTGCTTCATCAACCCAGAGGGAACCGCAGCCTTTTGGTACTGGTATTCCGGGCCTCTGTTCGCTTAATCTCTTGACAAGCAATGAATCATGCCCTGTGGCATCTATCACTACTTTTGACCTGATCGCGATCGGGTCCATGCATGTCATAAATGGTGGCATCTGTTTTGCTGGGAACCACTGGATAACTACGCCATCAACGTGGTCTTCCTTAAGAATAAGATCATCAACATTTGTGGAGTTAAGCAATTTTACACCGGCATCGCATGCGCTTGAAAGCATCTTTGAAACCATATCAAAGGAATCGCAAACATAAAGCCCATTACCAGCATCTTTCAGGTGTACGCCGCATTCTTCAAGTATCTTATTCGCAGGCGCTCCCACAGTGTTCTTTGGCATAAGGTAGCCGCCCTGCCACATTCCGCCACCGGCATAGAGATTACGCTCTATCATTACGGTCTTAAGACCTTTTTCTGCACAATATTTTGCCGCCGTAGCGCCGCATGGTCCTGAACCCACAACAACAACGTCGCTGTCAAGAATATTATTTATAAAATCATCCAGAAATTCATTAACTATCGTTTTTGTAACATGTATTTCGCTGATATTTGTCATAATTTCACCTTACTATAATAGGGTATCAGAAAACTATAAGCTTTTCTGATAAACTGATCTGGAAACCCAACCCCTATTAGTGCAAATATTATTTTGTAAGTTCTTTCAATCGCTTGATGCTTGCCATCATCGCCTGTGATTCTTTTTTCTTCTGGGCCTCAAGGTGTTCAATGATTGAATCAATGTTTGTCTCAAGTTTGTAAATCTTATATGGTCTTCCTTTTCCAGGTTTTTTCTCCTCTCTTTCTCCTATCCAGCCCAGTTCCTCCAGTTCGCGCATTGCGATACTGACTTCGGGTTGTCTCAGGTCAGAGCCCATTTCAAGATCTCTTGAAGTTACATCCTTAACGTTTTTTAAATAAGTAAGTACCTTAGCAACATTTCGTTTTAATCCTAATTCGATGAGCGTATCCGCGAATTCCTCATCAGCTTTATCAAGAACATTAACTGAAAGACTTTTCATAACATTTCACCAATGCTTTATATGAAGTCATTAAATATAAATCTTGCGTTTTAATAAATTAAATATAAGAAAAGCCTTTATAATCAAGAGTCAAAAAAACCATTATTATGACAATCCAAACGCATATATCCATGAGTTTCCCTATGAGACAGGGATTTACATGGATCTAGTAATTTATTTCAACGGGAAATTTGTGCCAAAACAGGAAGCGAGAACCTCCATATATGATCATGGTTTCTTATATGGGGACGGTGTTTTTGAAGGTATCAGGGCTTATAATGGCCGCGTATTCAGGCTTGATGAGCACCTTGAACGGTTGTATGACTCTGCAAAAGCGATAGATCTTAAAATACCTCTTTCAAAAGAAGAAATGAAAAATGCAATTCTCGAAACCTTAAAGAAGAATAACTTGAAGGATGCTTATATCCGCCCGATCGTTTCACGGGGAGATGGCGACCTTGGTCTTGACCCCAGGAAATGTGCTAAACCCAATATATTTATAATTACGCAGGAATGGGGCGCAATGTATGGCGACCTTTATGAAAAAGGTCTTACCGCTATTACAGTTGGCGTCCGGAGAAATGCACCTGAAGCAATGCCGCCCAATATAAAATCATTAAATTACCTGAATAACATCCTTGCAAAGATAGAGGCAAATGCAAAAGGCGGGGATGAGGCGATTATGTTCGATGTGCATGGGAATGTTTCTGAAGGTTCAGGCGACAACATATTTGTGATCAAGAACGGAAGGATCATCACACCCCCGACCCTGAACAACCTTCGTGGAATAACAAGGGCAGCCGCGATAGAACTTGCAAGAAAAAAGAAAATAGAAGTTCTTGAAACAAATATGGGTCTTTTTGATATGTATACTGCCGATGAGGTATTTGTCACCGGGACAGCGGCTGAGATCGCCCCTATCACAAAGATCGATGGGCGTTCGATCGCAGATGGAAAACCAGGTAAGATCACAAAAATGCTTATGTCTGCTTTTAAGGAATTGACCAAAACAGACGGCACTCCTATTGTTTAAATCATAAAAGAGGGTAAAATATGACTGAGCCAGAATTAATAAAAGAACCAGAAATAAATATCAAACTAAAAGCAAAAATGGCATCCGCAGATGATCTGAATTATACTATTCAGGTATCTCCATCGAATTTAGATTGGAGTTATATTGAGCAGGATTCCGAATATAAGCTGCATGGATATAGATTCAAAGCTGAATCCATCAGGCAGATAGTTCGTAATATCTTATTCAAATATAAGGAGATTATGATCGGATCAATTAAGGTGGGTTCAAAAGACTTTCTTTTTGAGATCCAGGTGCCCAAACGGATCGATACCGAGAAACTAAAACAGATGTTCACCCAGATAGGCGGTGAAATAAACCACGAGATCCAGAAAAGTCGAACTGAACTTGCATCATTCAAGCAATTCCTGGATGAAAGCGAATTTTAAGGGCATGTTTGGCATGCCCTTCTTTGAGTCTTTTTCTATCTTTTTATAATTCCCTTACTATGTGAATATTTGAGAAAGGGATATAGTGTTTCTTCCCGGCATGTTCACCCTCAAGTGGGAAAAATACGAGATATTGTTCACTATGTTTTACTTCAATTACACTCGAGCTGGTTATCCACTGTTCAAATGTTGTTTTCCCATCACCTTCTACGTACCTTCTGGATTCTATTATATACTTTCTTTCAGCCATTTTTTTTCCTCCGTTAATTACAATTCAGATATTATTCTATTTCAATGTTACTGAAGCTGTTTGAAAAAGCCTTTTTTTTTGAAATGCAGTAAACAATTAAAAAATGATTAATTGCACAGCCGCTATAATTACGAATGTCCCGGCTAGCAAGAAAATATCAGGAACCTTCAGTTTTTTCTTGCCAACATATACCTGGGCATCAACATTGTAACCACGGCACAGCATGCTCTGGTATGTTCTCTCACCCTGCTCATATGAACGTATGAATAATGAACTGATGGTAAAACCTATCTGTTCAAGTATCCATTTTCGCGGGACTTTCTTATTCCAGATCTCAAAACAGCGGGTTTTCTGAGCTGTTCGTATCCTGCCAAGCATATTCCAGAAAACAAAAAGATAGCGTACCATCATCGTAAAAAGGAGGGCCATTTCCCTGGGAAGCCCGAGGCGCCTTGAAGATGACACAAGTTCACTCATAGGCGTAGTAGATGAGAGAAGTATCAAAGAACTAATGCATACCATGAATTTTGCGAATAATATTGCCCCATACAACATACCTTCACGCGTAATTTCAATACCCATAGGCATCATATATATTATTGTAAAATCGTGTATGAATGGCTGTTTTAAGAATGGCTGGAGGATCGCGATACCAAGACCGAAGGGAAGGGCTATCGCAAATCTTGCGGCAATATGTGATATTTCAAGTTTTGAAAAAAGCATGAGAATAAGGAGATATGCTTCAAGGATCGCCAGCTTTGAGAAATTAAGAGTATCCATGCGCGAAAGGGAAACAACATAAACCGTTACCGCAAGTGTCAGGATTATCTTGATCCTTCCGTCAATGCCATGTATTGGCGATTTCTTATACGTCTCACGCTCCAGTTCCGTAAGGGAAATGTGCATGTTATTTCACTATCCTTAACAGTTCATCCCTTGCTTCTTCAAGTGTGAATTTAACTCCTACGGGAACACCTTCTTCCTGGAGCATCTCCATAAGCTGCGCCACCATCGGGAGGCGAAGGTGAGTTTTCTTTATTAGTTCAGGGGATGAGAATATCTCAAGAGGGGTTCCATCGCCTATGATCTTGCCCATGGACATGATGCAAACCCTGTCTGCAAGCATCGGCACTATGTCAACCTCATGGGTTGATACTATAGTTGTTATTCCAAGGTACCTGTTCATGCCATTGATAAGCTTTATTAAGCGCATGGCACCGCCCGGGTCAAGACCCGCTGTCGGTTCATCAAGTACAAGCACTTCAGGTTTCATAGCAAGTATGCCTGCGATTGCGACTTTCTTTTTTTCACCTGTGCTGAGGTGATGTGGAGCCCTCTCCTCAAAACCTGTAAGCCGTACGGTTTCAAGCGACTCACTGACTCGTTTTTCGATTTCTTCCAGGCCCAAACCGAGGTTCATAGGGCCAAATGCCACATCCTGTTTCACGGTTGGAGCAAATATCTGGTCATCAGGATCCTGGAAAACAAGGCCCACGGTCTTCCTGACCTCGATTATATTATCATTGCTTATGGGTTTGCCTTTTACCAGGATCTCGCCGCTTGTGGGTTTAAGTATCCCGTTGAAATGCTTGAAAAGCGTGGATTTCCCTGCTCCGTTAGCTCCAATTATAGCGATGCGCTATCAGGGTTTAGCTTTAAAATTGATGATATCCAGAGCCATGATCTTTCCGCGATATACATGAGTGAGGTTTCGTGTTTCAATAATATTCATGTTATCCCTTTTTTATGAGTTTTGTTAATCCAAACGATATAACCAATATCGCACAAAATCCGATCAGGATGGCAGCAACTTTTCCGACATTTCCCATGCCGGGTATTGAATAATTAGGGAAAAGCGGTGTAATCGGAGATACCATTTTATTTAGTTCATCTTTCACAACAATGTGGGCTGTCTGTTGAAGCCCGTCCGGGTTGCTTGACGCAATAAAAGGTGCAGCGATCACAAGCCCCATTAAAGCTATAATTCCAACGACAGCGACTTTAGCTGTGCTTTCTTTCTTCAGGATATTTTCATCAACTATGTCCGGTCTTGCTTTGATTATTGCGTTAAATACTATTACTGTTATAAGACCCTCACCTAAACCGGCGATCCCCTGGAAAATTCCCATAAGAAGGACGCCCTGCTTTAGGGGGAAAGTTCCTGCAAACCAGAGTTCAAATGCAAGAGCAATGGCAGGTAATATCATACTTAACCATGCGCCTGCGAACATTGCAATATCCCGATTCAATTTAAGTTTGGACAGGCCGATGAATGAATAATAACCCAGGAAGCCCCCTAAAATTCCCATGTTCAGGATATTTGCCCCCATTACCGTTATCCCGCCATCGCCAAAAAGGGACTGCACTGCAAGTACCATGGTTATTAGCAGCACAGCCGCCCAGGGACTTCCGAATATAATTGCAGTTAGCAAGGCGCCCACCACATGCCAGCTTACGCCCGTGAGCATGGGCACCGGAATAAGGAGGTTTGCAGCTATATTAATGGTCTGGAGCACGAATATGCCCGCGGCAAGAACGCCAAATAGCGGGAGCATGTTTTCATTAATGCCTTTTTTTGCCCATTTTACTGCTCTTGCTATGAATAAAATTGCTATTATCCAGTACACTGCTGCCTGATCCAGGGGAATAAATGAGTCGGGGATGTGCATTATCTCTTTGCCTCCATATATTTCTTATTAATATATTATATGATTATACATATATAGTGTTACAAAAGTTATTTTTCGTAACACTAATTTCAGAACATCATTAATCATGATACTATAAATAGCTTCTGAATCGAAATTTGAGACTTTTTAAGTTCCACTGTTTTTTCAGGTTTATTTTGAATAGAACAGAGATGACATTAATCCGTGTGTATCCATGTCATCCTTGTTATAACGATTCACCGTTCATCTTCCAAGCGCAGCATGAGCCCTTGCAAGATGCCTGGCTGCAAGTGCCCCAATCAGATTGATCTCACCTGCAAGTACGGCTGCTGCAATTATTTCCGCAAGTTTCCTGGCATTTGTTCCCGGCGGCTCTCCCGCCCCTGCCACACCCAGCATGTTAAGGCACTCCTGTTGCGTCGCTATCCTTGTCCCGCCGCCCACTGTCCCGACATTGAGGGAAGGAAGAGTTACCGAACAGTATAAACCATCATCCATAAGTTCCATTGTTGTAATTGCATTGCTTGCCTCAACAACATGCGCTGCATCCTGGCCGCATGCAATGAACATGGCGGCAGCTATATTTGCAGCATGGGCATTAAAACCGATCGATCCGGCCCGGGCAGATCCTATCAGGTTTTTCCTGTAATTTACATCCGCCATTTTTTCAGGAGTGGTTTTTAATTTCTCAAGAATTATATCTTTCCCGATAAACACATCTGCTGAAACCGTTTTTCCCCTTCCAAGTATTGCATTTATGGCGGCTGGTTTCTTATCAGAGCACATATTTCCTGATAAAGCTACAAGTTCAACATCATTTTCAAGGAGGATCAGGTCAACAGCGGCGTCAGTGGCAATAGTGACCATATTCATTCCCATGGCATCCTTTGTATCATAGGCAAATCGAATGAATACATTTCTTCCCGCTGTATAAGCATTTATAGAAAGCAATTCCCCGAAACGTGTGGTTTCCTGTGCTTTTATCTTTAGCCTCTCAAAATTAACATTGACCCAATCCACCAGATATTTTGTCCCGATAATATCTTTAGTCTTAAAGACTGGAGCTCTTGTCATTTCATCCTTGAAGATCCGAACATTTGAGCCACCGGATGCTGTAATAACGGAGCATCCCCTGTCTGCGCTTGCAACGAGCGCACCCTCGGTAGTTGCCAGGGGAATGTAGTAGTCACCTCTTGCATATTCACCATTGATGCGAAGCGGTCCAGCCACTCCCAGGGGCACCTGGATGGCGCCAATCATATTTTCGATATTGCGCTTTGCTACTACTTCAACATCTATGGAATAATTGGAGATATGTTTAAATTGCGTTCCGGTAAGTTGCGAAATTGCAGTTCGCCTTAGCTCGATAGAAGCATTAGCATCAAGTATTTTATCGATTTCATGAAAACTGACATCATGCCTTTTGACTTTTTCAAGAAGTTCTCTGTCCATAGGGAAGCGTAGATAGTTTCCATTATTAAAAAGACTTGCTCATAGGGTTATCACAAGCTGTCCCTCTTCGCAATATTCAAGCATGAGGTCAGCTACTTCATATGAATGGATCATTTCGATTCCTTCTATAAGCTCATTTATCTCAAAACCTATCATTGATGAAGCAAGCTCACAGCATTTGAATTTTACTCCCATGCCGATGCATTCCCGTACGCGTTCATCATATGGCGGCGTTCCAGTTTTTCCTTTTTTTCCAAGGATTACACCCATCGGGCCCCAGAGAACCACAACTACATCCAGATCTTTTTTCCTATAATACCTTGCGAATCGCAGTATCTCCATAGGACTTGTGCTCTCATAGACCATATTCTTAAGGAACAGGAGTACTTTTGTGACCTTTTTTTCAGGCATCATTGATATATTTTGAATACAGGTTAATGAAGTTATCTAAATCGATCTTGAATTTATTTTGAGGCTTTCATAACTGTTTTTAATCCGATCAGATCAACAAATAAAATGTTGATTCTCACAAGGACTGAAAAAGCCATTGCAGCGGCTGAAGAAATACCAAAATATGAAAAAACAAGTATTACTCCACCTTCCATGAGTCCCAGGCCAGCCGGAGATATTGGAACGAACATCAGGATCGTAATGAGCGGATGAAGAAGGAAAATAGCAAAAAATGGGATATCAATTCCGATCGCCTTTGCCAGGAAATACCATTGGAATGCTGCAAAAAACCACCCGATAATAGACAATATCAAAATTTTGTCAAGGCTATTTTTAATCAAAATACTTCTATCTTTAAAAAATGAAAGGTTTACTGCAAAATTATTGAAAAATGGTATTTTGCTTAATAATCTGGATGACACTTTTTCTTCATGCCAGGATAATAATAGCATAAAAATCCCTACTACCAGCAGGAGAATAGCCCCTATCATCGCTGAAATAATAAAATTCCTGCTGACATTCGAAAAAGAAGAGATATAGATTAAAGCCGCCGCCGCGCCTCCAACCTTGAGAATAAACTCAATACCCTGCGGCGCAAAAATACACGCCATGCCGTCAGTGATAGGGATATCTGATGTTTTTTTCATAATAGGCGGAGTTAAAAAATATCCGCTCCTTCCGGGTGTGATATCTCCAACTATCATTCCGCCCATATGCGAAAGAAAAACATTGATATACTTTATATTATGCCCGATCTTTTTAAGAAGATATGACAGGCGAAAAGCAAGGACCAGGTTAAGAAGCAAATAGGATATACAAGCCAGGATGAAATAGGTAAAATCTATTTTTCCAAGGACTGCTATGACCTCTTTGAGATCGAGTTTATTTAAAATAAAAGCAATAATGGATATACCAATAATGATTTGAAGAAATATCCTAAACTTTTTCATCTGGTCGTAATATTATCCAATATGGTTAAATGTTTCGTTTGCGCTATTTTTGCTAAAGTAGTTTTATTTTTCAATGGCCCAATTTTAGCGCCACAACAGCCATATGATCTTTATGGAATGGTTCAAGATCGAATAACTGACTGACTTTGAAAATACCGTCCAGCTTTTTTATCTCATCCTCAAAAACACCTTTAGTTTTTTTTATGGAATCAATACTCTTTGCCTTTATTATCAAAACCAGGAATCCATCTTTTTTGAGATATAACCCTGCATTCAGAATAGCAATCCTCGCCTGTTCACGCTGGGCTATATCCTGATACAGAAAATCTACTTCCGGAACAATGTTCCTATACGATCCCGGATTCATGGCATCTGCCAGTATCGGAACAACATTTTTTCGAGAAATGCTGATCCTGATAAGGTCTTTCATGGCACGGGGTGAGAACTCAACAGCATAGACCATACCGTTTTCAACCATATCTGAGACATGGCTCACAGTAGTTCCATTAGCGGCGCCAAGATAAAGGAACGTTGAATCCCTCCTTACAGGTAAAGATAAGCCTTTTATTATCATTGAAGCAAGCTTGCTGTGAAATGGATCCCATATACGGAATTCTTCGTTTGATATTGTAAGGATTTTCTCATCATTTACTTTTATTCCCGGAACAATATTTTTTGTAATGAGTTTTTCTGAACCAAACCCCGATAATTTATATACATTATTTAATTCAGTTTCAATAAGTCTGGAATCGTTTACTGAATTGGTCATAGCTAAGCATTTATCGTCATTCATATGCGGTTTTTTACCCAATGACATTTGAAGTTATCACCATACAATACATATCAGTTTCAACAGGTGGCGGCTCTTCTGAGGTTCCCATCTCAATTCTCTCATCGGGATAGCCAAGCTGCTGGCATATTGCGATTTCCCTTAATAAACCATTATTATAAAGGAATTCGGCGACTTCAAGCGCCCCGAAGGATGAATCCGGAAGGAGAAATACATTTTTCCCATGATCAAGCTCTGACAGAAGTCGCTTTTTCACGACCTCAATATCCCTTGAATGAGCAGTTATGACCGAAATATCCTCAATGTCAAGGCGCAGCCTTGCGCATGCCAGCATCAATGATGAGATTCCTGGAATAATTGTATCCTCTTTTTTTGCATATTTGCCAAGACCGGAAAGCATCGGGTCTCCAGTTGAGAGGACAACTGCATTTCCAGGAAGCATCTTGAGGGTATAATCTGTCAATATTCCAGCCTTGCATTTAATATGTTCTCTTGCAAGATCCAGAGCCCGCCTTGAGCCAAATATGACCTCTGCATTCTCAATTGCCGATATCGCTTCTTCTGTCAGGAGATTGGGACCTGCTCCGACACCAATAATTTTCATAAAACACCATCTAAAACACTCATTCGGGCAGTATCTCTAAGTATTGTCCCGTCCCTGTTAAATAACATGATTCTTTTTCCATATTTTTTCACCGCATCATCCAGCGCCAGATCAATAATAGGGTTTTTGGGGTCAGAATCGATCATTTCCTGTATCGTAAGGTGCCCCCCTGTTTTTAATATATCCGGGTTTGCCCATTTTAAGATAAGCCCCGGAAGACCACAGATAATTACCTCACCATTTGCAGCGGCAAGACCTCTTGAAATATCACTTCCGATAAGTATCACAGTATACTCCGGAAAAAGCATGTGAGAAAAACGAATTCCAATTCGCCCTGTTGTAAGGATCACCCTATCTGCATTCTTTATAAGTTCTTCTTTCATCTCACCCAGGTGTTCATTCCATGGCTCCACAAAACCTGTAGTTCCAAGAATTGATATCCCGCCGGTGATTCCTATTTTTTCATTCAGTGTTTTTTTTGCGATCTTTTCACCCATTGGCACAGATATAATGACCTGGGCACCTTTTAATCCAGTTTCAACAAGCGCTTCCTTTATGGAATCTTCTATCTGGCGCATAGGGGATGGATTGATCGCCGGTTTTCCTTTTTTTATGCCTATTCCCTTTCCTGCTAATATTGAAATTGTATCGTTTTCTTCTGCACAGGCAATTATTTCTATTCCATTTGTTACATCTGTTGCATGGTCACCTGAGAATTTATATGCGGATGCTTTGCCTTTTTCCCCCCTTACATGAAGTTTAACGCGCAATCCTATAGGGGTTTTGACCTCTATTTCTGAAACCTCTTTAACAAGAGACAAAATTGCGGCTTTTGCAGCGGCAGAAGCCGTAGTTCCTGTTGTATAACCACGGCGAAGAAGCGTTCCATCTGAAAGGAGCACATAGCAACCGCTTGAGATCATGGATTTGAGTTCCTTAAGTGGTAAATTTGTTCGTTTTATCCATTCGTCGGGGATCTTAAAATTGTTAACCGGGTCGATCATGTTCAAGCTTAAGATTAATTTGCATAATATTTAACATGCGCTTCATCTTGAGTATAAAATGCTTTACATAATGATTCCAAATGTCAGATAACATAGAAGTACCATGAATGATAATCCTAAATTAGAAGAGCATGTTAAAACTGGTAATTATCTATGGCACAGGTTCACATAACACAGAAAGGATGGCGCAAGCCATAGAAGAAGGAGCAAGAGCCGAAGGTATTGAAACTATATTGAGAAATGTATCATCTGCTGATAAGATCGAACTCGTGGACGCCCACGCCATAGCCATAGGTTCACCAAATTACCGGGATAAGATGATGCCAACAGTGCAAAAGTTCCTGAATGAAATGGCAAATCTTGAACTTTCCGGAAAGATCGGTCTTGCTTTTGGGTCTTACGGCTGGGGTCTTGAAGCGGTCCAGGCGATCAATAAGCAATTGACATCATATGGTGTTGAGATGATAAATGACCTTGCTATAAAAAGGATGCCAGGAGAAGAAGAGCTTGAGATATGCAGGAGAGTTGGCTCACTTCTTGCCTGTAAAATCAAGAATAAATGATAGTGTGAGATAGTTTTGTAGCTGGATTGTAACTTGAAAAGATGACCGATAAATATAACTGATTATTAAACATTTTATATCATACTAATGATGCGTATTATTTTAATTTTTTAAAAGCATCAAATTAATATACTGAGGAGTTAATAAAGTTAATGTAAAAACGGGGCAATTATACCCAATAGGATTAATAGGAGTGATTTAATATGGAAATAGTAGAAGTAAAATGCAAAAAATGCAGCAAAGAGATATACGTGCAGCAGAGCTATGTCAGGGAAAAAATGTTCTGCACACTCGGATGCATGAATTCTTACATGGCGAAAGAAAGTAAGACATTGAACTGATATCTTTTTTTTTATTAATTAACATATCCCTCATTTCAAACTGCACGAATAAAAAGCCCATATAGAAGTACCATTTCAGGTATTACTTCAATAACTATAAACGATAAAAGGAAATCAAAGAGCATATGATACTTTTTGATGACATAGGAAGCTTTCCGCTGCCAAAAGGCATGAACAGGGAATGGATCTCTCAGGCAGTCGGGAATAATGATCCGAAGTTACAGGATTTGCTAAAGAGTACCATGCAACAGAAGATCGATGCTGGCGTGGATATTCCTACATACCCCCAGTTCCGGGACATGAACCAGATGTTCCTTGAGATAATAAACGATGAATCCGCACAGGAAGAACCGCTTATTGTCAAAAAGGAAAGGGCGCACATAATTGAACTTTCCGCGATCGAGGACGTCGGGGCACAATATTTGAAAACGACTGGAAAAAAATTAAATGTCAGGGTTTGCGTAACCGGGCCCCTCGAATTGTATCTTAATCAATTCGGCGGGACAGCGTATAAAGATGTCCTTAATGCATTTGCAACAAGCATTGACAGGTTCATAGCAAATTCCATTGACAATGCAAGACAATTCAGGATCGCGACGATATCGATAGATGAACCCAGCATCGGGATAAACCCGCAGGTCATGTTCAATGATAATGATATTATAGAAGCGCTGACTATAGCTACAAGAACTTCAGGTTCAAATAAGATCGATACGGAGATCCATCTTCATTCACCACTTCATTATAAGCTCATTTGCAAGGTACCCTCCATTGGCATAATCGGTGTTGAATCAGCTGCCAATCCTTCTTATCTTGACCTTATTGATAAAAAAGACCTTGAAGATAATGATAAATTCTTAAGGGTCGGGGTTTCACGAACGGATATTTTTGGAATGGCTGCTGTGCTTAATGAAAAATACGGAACGAATGTCTGGAAAGAACCTTCAAGGCTAGAAGAAATCGTCACCGAAATGGAAACGCCTGGAATAATAACAAAACGGCTTCAAAAAGCAGATTCTATTTTTGGCGGCAGGATAAAATATGCTGGTCCTGACTGCGGGCTTGGTTCCTGGCCAACCCAGGAATTGGCTTTCAGGCTCCTGAAGAACACAGGTATTGGTATAAAAGAGTTTATGATGAATCATAAAACAGGGTAATCGTTTAATAGAAGATTGACATTATTTGGTTTATGCGAGCAAAACAACGGGTAAACAACAAAAAAACCGCAAAATACCCATCCGGATCAAAAAATGCCGGAGCAAAAACGGTAACAGTAAAACCAGCGGGTTACCCATTAAAAGGAATGTTCCATGAGTATCCGGAACCAAGCGAACTTGACGTTTTTGAGTTCTATGCGAGGGAGCAGTGGAATGGATTCATAGTCAGGAAAGGTGACTTTCTTTTTGACAGGCGGATGTTCCCGGATTTTGCTTTTAAAGTCATTGACGTAGACCCTGAAAACTCCGAAGTAGGTAAGAATACAAAATTCATTGTTGAAGATTATGAAATGGATTTTTTTGTCCCGGAAATAAAAAACCAGGTAACTTTCAAAAATATAATAGGGCAGGAGAAAGCAAAACAGAAATGCAAGCTTATTGAGAGCTATCTTAAGAATCCTGATAAATTCGGAACATGGATGCCCAGGAATATTTTATTTCATGGTCCTCCCGGAACGGGAAAAACCATGATGGCAAAGGCACTTGCAACAGCCAGTGATGTACCCTTCCTCCCGGTTCGCGCTACAAAACTCATAGGAGAATATGTGGGTGATGGGTCACGACAGATACACCAGTTATATGAAAAAGCGGAAGAGATGGCTCCCTGCATTATATTTATTGATGAATTCGATGCCATCGCGCTCAACCGGGGCTATCAGGAGATCCGCGGCGATGTATCAGAAATAGTAAATGCGCTTCTAACAGAAATGGATGGAATAGACGAACATGACGGAATATGCACCATTGCTGCTACGAACATGCGCCATACACTTGATTCCGCGATACGCAGCCGTTTTGAAGAGGAAATAGAATTCAGTCTCCCAAATATTGAGGAAAGGCGTGAAATATTGACGTTTTATACAGGAACTTTCCCCAGGAAACTTGCAAAAGACGTAGATCTTGAGGCTATTTCAAAATTAACACATGGTTATTCAGGAAGGGATCTTGTTGAGAAGTTACTGAAGAACGCATTGCATAAAGCCATCCTTGCAGGCGGCAAAGTAAAGATGTTGCATTTTGAGGCTGCGCTTTCTGAATCTGCCCACAAGAGTACCGAACCCCCTATAGGAATGTTTGCATAATGGCGATAAAAAGTATCAGTTCGTTAATGGGCAACTTGAAAGGATCTTACGATAAAAGCAAGAATAAATCCGGATGGCGCGTACTTAGCGGCATGAACCGCAATTATCATGATACTTTCATCGGCGGTGACAGGAAACTATGGCAGATAAAATCCGAAGAAGTAAAACCAGGAGAATTTGTGGCCGTGGGCATGAAAGTGTCCCGTTTTGATGAAGATCTAGAAAAAATAATGAAGAATGGCTCACCGGTACCTTTCGGGACTGTGACGCCACTTGATAATAAGATATCTGTTATAATGGCAGGAATGCAGACCTATTCCTCTGATTCCTCAAACCTTTTGTGTAAAGAACATCTCTCCAGTAAACAGGCAGAGCTTGAGCAGAAACTTAATGCCCAGGTTGACCAGATGATGGA
Organism: Candidatus Methanoperedens sp.; assembly: GCA_027460585.1. Lineage (GTDB taxonomy): Archaea > Halobacteriota > Methanosarcinia > Methanosarcinales > Methanoperedenaceae > Methanoperedens. The sequence continues at coordinate 29,497 of JAPZAP010000061.1, forward strand.
AGATCCGGCCTTTAGAAGAAAATATCGTGAACATAAGGACAGGCTACAGAGAGCTTACCTTTAAAGTCCCCATAAAGAATAAGTAGTTATTCTTTTAAATAACTTTCTATTAATGACAACCGATAACGATTTTAATATGACTGAAAACAGCATATTTATAAGAAATAATCATAAAATCAAAAGTTATCTTTTAACGCCAACAAAAACGGCGCTGGGGCATTCCCGGCCTTTCCAAGCCCTCACCCTGCACTTTCAGCAGCCTGCCCCAGACCCAGCCGCTCAACCTGCGCCTACCCAGGATTAGCCAATTGCTTTTCCCTCCCCATGAAAAGCCTCCACTCTGGCCAATCCAATAATAGCATAATTGATACTCCAAATAAATTAAAGAATGTCAAGAATTTTTTATAACAAAAAATAAGCATTATAAACGCTTTAAACTACATTTAAACCAAAATAAAAAATCTATTGATGAATCAAATTTTTTAAATGAAGAGAAATCCTCAAACACCTAAAACATAGATAACCAATGAACGCCGAAAATCATAATACCACGGCAAAATTTACGATGTACCAAGAGAGTTCAGTTTAAACAGGAAAACATTATCGCAAGCTACCATTAACCCTTAACTATAGAACTACAACATCTAATTACGCCTATTATGAACGGCGCTGAGACCACCACATTCCAAACCAGGCCTCAGAACCATCCCCGAAAAAAACCTGACCCCAAAGCCCACCAGCTTAACCAATCCCACCCAGAACATGAATCGACCCTTAAAAGCCGAACCAGATTCAAACATATACCGTCCTATCAACGCGCACAGCGAAACTATTCATAAACTCGTATAAATAAAGGGCGTAGCGTTGCGCCCACGATGCATAAGAGGCAAGCCCCCTATCCCAGTATGGTACCCCACCCCCAAATAGAAAGAGTCTCTGAGAAGAGAGTCTAAGGAGAGAGAATAAACACAAAACAACATAAATATTATTTTAAGAATCAGATACACAAACACCTATCTAATATATAGTAAAAAAATTTCACTATATATTATATCCAACAGTATAACATCCTAAATAGAAAAACCTTAAATCCGTAACGGAAAGTATCAACAGTCTAAATTTAATATCTGCTTATTGAATTTTAGACATAAACACTAATCAGCGACATATCAAAATCAAATGTAAATTTAATATTATATATATTTGCATAGAACAATTATCGGGAACACGCACAAATAAACATTTTTAGAATCAGATACACAGAAAGCGTGTACAAGTTTTTACCTACTACTATAGCGGCTTACGCCAGAGAAGAAACCGGGCGTGCCGCCATGGGTTGCGGCTGAGCCGCAATCCCGCTGCGGCGGGACGGCACACGCCCGGATATAAGAAGAGACGAAGCAGATGCTACTAAGCGGCCTGTATTGTCATTACGACCAAAGGTAAATATCCGTGCTGCCCGCCCTGCCATAACGTCATTGAAGCCTGGGAAAATCTAGTTTGCGCCGAACTGCAGCGCAAACATGATATTCCCAGTCTTCTTATCTTAATTTATGGCAGGGCGGTGATAGCACCACGGATATACTCTTTTAAAGTCTCATTCCTTCACTGTCTTATCTTTAACCTGGCAGGGTCGGCTCCTGCTTCCCTGGATACCTCTATCTACACGTTGCGAGGTCCCGGAGCCTTTCAGGCTTAACTCCAAGTTTTAAAAAGGTAGGAAATCGCAGAGTTCCAGGCACGTAATTTTATCCACGGCGCGTGAACCCTACCCCGCGCCCTTCCTAAAATTACTCTTCGGCCTCATCCGCGCTTTTTTCCTCGTCAGGATACCTTATATCTGAGTTACAAAAATCGCGGAACGTATTTGTTTTCTTCTTTTGGTTTGATGTAACCTTCGAACATCTTTAAAAATGCTGGATTTGTAACGTACTGGCCCCTGGCCGTCTTGATAATCAGCTTTCGTCTTAACAGCTTATTGGTTAAGATCCTATTTTCTAATTTACCTTGCCATGAAAATCCGGATTTTAAAATCATATCAATACAACTGGGATCTAACTTCAACATTTCAGATACGTTAATTATCATTGAATCGAATTCTCGTTTTGTGGATCTGAATATGATACCCACAGTTTCCGCGTATTCGTCCAAAGTAAATTTAATATCTTCTTCCGGATACGATGAATTAAAATCTATTTGCCCATCATACATAGTAATTTCGAACCTGACTAAATCAATTGATTTCTGGTATAATTTTCCTTGTTGAATCTTCTGATAAGGTTCTTTCCAATTCCATGCATCCAAATTTGTATATAAGACCGTGTCATCGACAAAATATTCAGTATCGATATCTGGTTTTTCTCCAAAATACATAGTTTTTGAAGCCTGGTTAAAACTCTTAAAAGCCACTCCTTTCATGAAAAGGTCATTCCGGATATCATCAACAGATAATGGCTTCATTTCCCTGGCAACTTCGAGAGTAACACACTTACAAACAGGCCTTTCGTCATTTTCCCGAAACTTTGCGTATTCATGCGGCCACAAAAGATTATATTTTTCTTCGAAAATTGCCGTTATTTCTTGTGGTAACTTATTCAAATAAACATCAAGGAAATCATGAAGAGTCACTTTTGATCCTATAGGTAAAAAATTATCGTCATGGATCACCGGTGTTATGATATCATGCTCCATTTCAAATTTTTGAAAAAAATACCTATTAAAATTAAAATATACATTCATGGACCGAGATTGCCTTAATCTCAATTCCCATGAAAAATATTTTTTTGGGCTGCCATGCTCAAAATACAAAACCCTTTCTTTACCCTTCCCTTTGAATTTTGAGATCTTGGTTTCGAACTCAAGATTCAATCGATCAATAAGATCCGGATCAAAAAAATTGTTATCTGAATTTTTCACAGCTGAAGGAAAATACACAACCCAGGCGGAACGATCCAGAACCACCCGGTCAAGTGTAAAATCTCCTTCTTCAGCCATGTAATTTTATTCGACCCGGGGAGCTCGTCTTCTAATACCCGTATTTTTGACAATCTCAGCATCGAGAATACTATTGAAATAGTCGCAATTTTCAGGAAGGTCAAGCCATTCCAAGAATCTGGCCATAACCAGAACAGGTATATCCATGGAATAACTTTTATCCATTTCATTGAATTTGGCCGGGCCTTTAATAACTACACCATTTAAGGCGCCATATTCAACTTTTTGTTTACTTTTAACATCTAAAAAGCTCCTTTCACCCTCACGCCTGAGTGTGATTTTTGTTTTTACATCGTTGAATGAATATTTCCGATCCAGATCTTCAAGAGGTAAAACCCTTCCTGGAATCAACGGTGGATTATTTGATCCACCAGTTCCACTACTGATTTTATTCTTTTCAACAGCAAGAAGGTTCTCTGCATTATGCTTTGCCCGTTCTTCTTCATCACTTAATTTTTTAAAATTCACCATATTTTTTCTCCTTTATTTTATTTCGGGAAGAACCGCACGCCTATGTAAAAGGTAAGCAGCCCCAAAATATTTTTAATATCATTTGCACCTATGCCAACGCCTAATAATAGTAAAACTCCTATTAGAGCGAAGGCACCATTAACTACCATATCAATGTCTTTTTTTTCTTTACCTGTCAGTTTAAAATTCGATATTGTTCTATCTTCATCTTTTTCCGTATTCATATACACCTCAATTCATAACCTCGGCAAAAGCCGTCAAAGGCTTATGACTATCATCCGGGCGTTCGTCTTTCCGAAGGCCCAGCTCCCAAACAAGCATTTCGCGCTTGCTTGAAAGTTTCAAAATTTCTCGATCTATTTTTGAGATCTCTCGTTCAATGCCTGGAACAGGATCCAAGGATCACACCCCCAATCCTTTGAGCAGCTGCTCCATAGATTTGGCATCAGGTTCACTATATTCAAACTCAGCACTTACAACAAGTCGCAATACTGCTTTTGGAAGATCTTCGTCCGGAATCTTAGTGAAATCATACACTTCTTCCGTTTCATCATCATCGATCTGAATTTCGGGCCAAGGGGAAAAAGCAGTTTCCGCATCCCCGTACCCATGATCAACTAATGATTTCAATATAGGTCTGGAATCCATATTGCTAATTCCTTTCAACCTATCATCACATAATTGCCAGGCTTTTTCAGATTCCGTATCTCTGATGCTGTCTTGCTCCTTCTGGAAGGCTTTTTCTTTCTTCTGGAAACATTTGACATCAAGACAGACTAACATTTTGTCCTGGTTTTTCTTGCATTTATCACATGAAGAGCAGGCCGTTTGATCCCAAGTTGCATTTTTTTGATCCGGAGAGGTATTACGAAGTTTTTCATATGTCCCATAGGCCATTTTCGAAGTATCAATTTGATCTTCTATCAAAAGATTTTCTACTTTCTTTTCCTCAGCAAGCTTGAAATTCTCGCGAGCTGCATCAAGTTTTGCAGTCCAGCAATCTTTATTCAGACAGTGTTTGTTATTATCATTTGTATAATTTAGGATAACAGCTATATCTTTGCAATCTTTGCAATTTTCAAAATCAAAAAAACCTTTCAATGGTCTAATATCATAAGAGAAACTGTCTAAATTCAGACTAAGATTGTTTGAATAATTATTGAAAACATTAATGAGAAGCTTATCTAAGTCTTTCACCGATAAAGGACGAGATTCAATAAAATTCTTTACTTGTTTTTCAATGACATTGTAAATAGGATATTTTGCAAAAGGTAAAAGAATATTTGCATGGCTAGGAGTTATTTCTTGCGAAATAATAAGATCCTTCAATTCCTGGGGAGCATCCAGCAGCCTCAACCGGTTAGCAACATAAGCCTGGCTTTTTCCCATCTTCATCCCGAGCTCTGTTTGATTCAGGGCGCCATCGTCCAGGATCAGTTTGATACCCTGGGCTTCTTCCAGAGGTGAAAAGTCCTTCCGGTGAAAGTTATCTATAAAAAGCAAAAGCTTTGCTTCCGGATCACTTAGATCCCTGATAATTGAAGGAACAGGATTGATCTCAAGCTCAATAGCAGCCCTGAGCCTTCTATGCCCTCCAACGACCTGATATCTTCCCAGGACTGCTGCAGGCCTGAGGAGTAAAGGCTCGTGGGGATAAAACCCATTCTCCTGCATACTTAATTTGATTTCTTCAAATTCCTGATCGTGATATGATTCTTCTGTGCGGGGATTCCATCCTGTAAGATCAATCAATGAAGTATCGATCATCAGGATTGTAGGTTTTTTCTGAATCTCTGAAACTTTTTCCTTTTTCAATCCTTTTCTTAATTCGTTGTTTGATTCTTTCTTTTTACTTGCCATGTAAAGCCACCACGATAGGAACGATTTCATATGCAGGTCCTTCTATTTCACCCTGGAATTTCACCGAATTTACTGTAAAATTATTAGAACTATTGCCTATCGGTAACATCTCTTTCGGTAAATCAAAATTTCCAGAAACCTCAAAATCGCCATTGAATTTAACAGGACTTGTTGCACAAACAAAAATCCCACCTATCAATATAGCAAAGAATACACCTATTGCTATTGATTCAACGATACGTTCTTTTTCTGATTTTTCACGGTCAATACCTCTAATTATTGATTTTTTTACTGAACTCAAAATTTCTTTCATGCTAAAACCTTCCTTTTTCCAATTTCACGAACTTCAGAAATAGTAAGTAAATCAGATGGCGGAGATAACTCAACCATCTTTCCTGTCATGGATTTAATAAGATATCCATCTGCAATCATGGACATAATGCGTTTGAAAACAGTCTCCTGAGAATATCCATTACGATGATTTATTCTAGAAAATACAAACAGAAGCAATGATTTCATATTATGTTCAACGTAAACCCTGTAAACAAGATCATAGATTGCCCTGGTCAGATCATCAAAATCTGCTGCAGGTCGTGAAACGATTTCTTTTTTTTCATCGAGCGGGATCTTCGTTCCAATCCGCATGAAAAACCGCTTATGCCAGTTGCCAGCCCTCTTTTCAATATATACAATTTCAGGCTTTGAGTTATCGTATTGAAAGTTCTCGCATACATACAATTTCTGGTTTGAGATCTTACCATAAACCTGACAATCCACATCAATTACCTGGAATTGAGGCTGGATCAAAACTCTATCACTTGTCATTGCGATACCAGAGAATGAAACGCATTGAGTGCAATTCTGTTCCATCCAATCAAGGAAATGAGGTTGCATCTAAGAACACGCTCCAAATATTTCCGGATCCAAATAACATTGTTTCGCAAAAGCCAGCCCGCGATATTCGTCTATCCTGAAATTGATATCAACAGGAATAGAAAGAAGCCTTGCTTGAAGCTTCACAAAATCTTCACAGGTTTCGCGCTTTCCTTTCCAGCAATTAAGGCAATGATGAATAGAAGCCATTTAGTTGTAAACCCCCTGTTCAGGACTATAACAAAGAGCAATTTCGGTCATTTCAATCACTCATATCCACATCTTCATATCCCAAACTCTTAAGAGCATTCAAACACACTTCAATGACCTTTTTTTTATCAAGATTGGTCATTTCACGGTTTAAATTTATAATAAAATTAAATTCATTTTCTGTATGATTATTTTCATACTCTTCTAAGAAAGTTTCTTCTTTTTTAGTCAATTTTTTGCCTGTTCTAACTTTTTCCTGTATTTTAAGTATGTCCATTTCAATCACCCACAACATACCAAGGCCGTTCATATTGAGGAGATGAGCCGGGCATTTCACCCGGCAGGTAGTCTATGACATTCTCACGCCTGACTTGCTTCTCGTTATCCCGGCTTTTGGCATCTGCCGGTCGATGATCAGAGAGGCCGTATATTCCTTGAATCCCATGACAAAGAGGAGCCTGCAAATCCCCTGCAGGCTGGGGGTCAATCCCCGGAATAGTAGCGGTGGCTTTGAATATAGGGGATAGGGAATGACAGGAAACACCGGCGACATCAGGAGTTCGCGCCGGTAATAAATCATTGACAGGCCAGCAGGGTTCCTGACATGAAAAAAATTCTTCAAAGCACATTTGGAAGCCCCCAGAATTTCCTTGCAAAAGCTACTCTTTCTTTCAGAGGCTTTTTTGAGATCTGATCAGAGGTTACAAATTTCATATTCTTTGAAGAGCTTGCCATTAATCATGCCCTCCATGAATCTTACACGGCACAGCCATACTACCGCGAATTTCAACATCTTCAGCGCGACAAACATCAAAATCCATCGCATTAAAGCCAATTACGACTTTACAACCACACTCTAAAACCACAGTTCGCGTAGTCATTACTTTCCACCCCTCAAAGCTCCCCTTAACTGAAATTCCTCATAAGGAATAATCCTGAAATCAGACTTACAACCGTCACATTCGGGATAGCTGCCACAATCATCACCCATCACGTTAAACCCATTATTTGCAATGCAGTCCATATTCACACCCCAGGAATAGGCCGCACTTTTATGAATCGGCCTTCGGCATCTTCAGCAGATTCTAAAATAACCTTTGATATTCCAGAAAAAAGATCATCCCTGACAAAAGCAGGGATCGGTATAGAAAGCTGGTTATTCTTCCGGGAACGCTTGATAGAATATTCAGCAGGCATTTAAGCCTCGATACGAGGATCAGATTCCGACCCATTTTTCAAAAATTCTGAAAGTGGAACCTGAGAAGGAACAGTAGATTGCAGCTTAAGTTTCTCCGAAAGGCAATCAAGAGCAACGTGTATAGCATGGCTATAATTACACCGATTGACACCCTGCTTCAAGAACCCGTCACGTTTCAGATTAACATTATTGAAATTCTCACACAATTCATCCAAACGTTTTTGATCGCCTTTGATTAAACGGGCACGCCCGCCGTATTCTTTTAAACTGCAATCGACTTGTACCATTTGCTGATGCTCCTATGTTTATCGTCTTTCGCTAAAAAGACATACTTAAGATTATTTTAAAAGTACTTATAGTTTTGCCATTGTCCAAAAACTTTGTACAAAGCTTAAATACAAACAAAATCAAATATTAGCGGGCGCGTTAAAACCTGCGCTAACAGGGCTCAGAGGAAAATCAACTTTTTTCAAAAAGTCTGATGCTCACCTCTGTTCACGCGCCTACCCACAAAAAGACTTAATACCATAATGATGATAATAAGCACTTTGTTAACGCAAGGTGAAAGTATTAATGAGTTTATTCCTACTTGAGATATTTTGGACTTCAATAATTTTAGGATTAGTATTTTTTTCTTTATATTTTCATTCTTCAAAAGATAAAAAAGAAGATACAATCGAATCAAATTCAAAAATGAAATACTACGAAAACCGTCTAAATTCTATAATCTTAGAACATAACATTAAAAAAGGGAATCAATTCGAAGATCACGTTCGATCCCTATTTGATAGTTATTTTACAATTCAACCGAGAACACAGAAATACCCGGATTATATAATAACATTTAACCCAAATAGAGATCACTTTGCAGTTGAATGTAAATGGAAAAAACAATTATATAACAATTCATATAATATAAATGAAAGGGAATTTAGAAATTATAAAAACTATCATTTTGATAATAATATCCCTTTTTTTATGGTGTTAGGCCTGGGAGGAACAGCCGCTAACCCCGAACAAATATTCATAGTACCACTTAATAGACTAAAATATCCAGATATCAAGAAATATTATTTAGATCAATTTGAAAAACGAAACAAAAACAAGCCATTTTCTTACAATTCTCTTAGAAAAAAACTTTATTAATCACCTTGTCTTTTTCTTTTTTTGTCCGAAATACATAAGCTGATGGGTATTATAACATTTGAATGCAGGCGTAAGATCTACATAGAAATCAGCAATCCGGGTATATTCAGCGTGATCATTGACCGTCTGGCGCCCCACCATTACACTGCAAAAAGGAGGAGAAACATAGTCACCATTGATATCAACATCCCCAACAAGGAATTTATACACCGTAATATCCCTGTATCCGTTGTAGATCCTCGAAAAGTTCTGATCCATTGCAACGCCGGTTATCCCTATCTTTCCAGCCTGTTTCCACAATTGAGTGGTCCAGGTGTATTTCTTCCAGTCCTGGGCATCAGCCAGGCTTGAGAATTCATCAAGGATCAGGAATCTTTCAATATTCCAGGTTTCATTATCACGGATATCCTGGAATATTTCATCCAGCTGGTGAAGGCATACATTGGGATCATCCGGATCCAGCCGGCCATCAGGGGCCCGGATATCATTTCTATTGATGTCTGTTACCTTCACATTCGAATAAATCAGGGCGCCCCTTTCATGAGCTTCCAAAGCCATGAGGACAACCAGGGCAGTTTTACCTTTCCTGGGAAGGCCGCAAACTGCATGAAGATTTAAAGGAACATACAGATTTGGAGGATCTAAACTATTCATATCGTATTCGTTTCAAAGTTCATAGTCCTCTTGCGGTCCTCAACTGCCACGCGGGTAGTGGCCACTTCCTTATAAATCTGATTTGCTATCCCCGGTAGACTTAATCTACTTGGCATAACTGATCTTGAATGCTGCCTCAGCTCATCCATAAAATTAATAACGATATCCTGATCTGGATCGCACAAACATCTTTGGAGAGCTTCGCCCCTGGCAAGAACTGCAACCTGGAAGGAAGTAAGGTTTGCCTTACTCCTTTTATCATGATCTGTATAGACTGTATTAGGATCCACGATCTTTGCCTGGCTCTGACCAGCCATAGGAAAACCTGCCATCTTATCCACCTCCGGAGTTCTTAGAAATTTGCTTAAGAATTTCAATCATCCCAACTTTCAGATCTGCAATACTTGACGCAATCCCCGAAGGCAGCCATCCAGCCATCATCAGAACAAGAATAAGCCCGAGTCCTGCAGCTGCAATAGCTGCATAATACATTACCTGCAAATTAGGAATCGAAGTCATAGCCAGAAGCTCAATATTTCGATTATTCATTTTTGAGTAAAACTCCCTGGCATCAAATGAGAACTTTCCGATCTTCAATTTTAATTCTTCATCCAAATCTGCGGCTTTCAATTTTTCCCTGTATGCATCCTTGATCAGATTCATAATATCGGCCCAATTCCAAAGATCCAACGGCTCAGAAATTCCCTCGATAACAATGAGGATAAAGTTTCTCCTAACAGGAACAAGGCAATGTTTCCTGACATTGTAGGTACAATTATCCCAGTTTATAGTCGACATCTGGATAGGCTTCAAAATATAAGTCCTATGATCAGCATTTCCTTCCGTTTTCAACCGCAATACTGTAAGCTTGTTATAATAGAAAAACCGCATAAACCCATCACGCAAGCGCTCCCAGGCATAGACATACCAGGCACCCTGGGGTAAGGGAAAACCGGATTCCTCAAAAGGAGTATCCGGTATTAAATTCGGATCTGATTTTATTTCGCACGAAATAGATTTCTTAAAATCATCTTTTGCCTTTTCCTTCTTTTTGTTTTTTCTTTGAATATATCTCAAAATTTCAAAAAGCAGATACAAAACCGCTATAACAATAGCAGCTAACATCACATCACTTGTCCCGTATATCATACTCATATTTTCATTCCTATTTTTCTAATTTTTGTCAAAAGTCATTAAAAACGAATATCCGCAAGCGGAGATTAATAAAATAACCATTCCAGACAGAAGAAAAGCTGATGAATTTGTATGATCTATCTGGGTCAATCCGAACCACGCAGAATAAGCAGCACCTGCAGCAGGTACAAAGAAGTTCTTCTTTACAAAAGCAAGGATAAAAATAAATCCTATCAACAACAAAGTTTCAGCTAACATTTTCTTATCTACCTCATATGTATTTTGTATAACATTGAAATTCTCCAGAATAAAATCCTTATTAACATCAGTACCGCTTACGCTAACAACAGTTTCATTCTGAATGTACCCTGATAGTCCGGCCAGAAGCACAGCTGTAAAATTATTGTGCATCTGGGTAAAATTATAATTTCCGGTCGAATCCGTAAGCGTATATTTCGTATCATGGCAACCATAGCAAGATACAATAGCACCAGCAATGGGAACGCCAGAGGCATTCAAAACCCTCCCTGTAATATTATAGGAAATAATTTGAGAAGCAACTACATCAACACTCCAATTCAGATAAGCAAAATTCGGCAATGTCCTAAATTAAGATACTTAATATAGGTTTAGAATCATATACTATATTTGTGAAAAATATGGTTCGACCCCGTGGTGAAATCAAAGTTGTATGCCAGAATGAGAAATGCAAATACTATCTCAAAGAAGAAGA
>JAPZAP010000062.1 GCA_027460585.1 Candidatus Methanoperedens sp.
AAATTTTGAAAAGCTTTAATAATGACTTAACCATTACGTGATTCGATCAGGATGAATATTATATTACTTGGGCCCCCCGGAGCAGGAAAAGGGACGCAGGCCAAAAAAATACAGGAACATTACAAATTTCCCCATATTTCGACCGGGGATATTTTGCGCGAGAATATTAACAATAATACCGGTCTTGGATTAAAAGCAAAATCCTATATGGCAAGGGGCGAGCTTGTTCCTGACGAACTTTTAATAACCATCATCAAAGACAGGCTATCGAAAAAAGATTGCCAGAATGGATTTATGCTTGATGGTTATCCAAGAACGATCCCGCAGGCTGATGCATTGCAGATGATATTAACAGAATCGGGCGAAATGGTTGATGTTGTCCTTAATATCTTCGTAGATGATGAAGAACTTATAAAGCGCCTTTCCGGGCGAAGAATGTGCAAATGCGGGGCAAGCTATCATGTTATTTTTAATCCTCCTGCCCAGGAGGACGTATGCAATCTATGCAAAGGGAAATTATATCAGCGCGACGATGACAAACCCGAAACTATCAGGAACAGGTTGAATGTTTATAAAAAACAAACACAGCCATTAATAAATTATTATTCGAACAAAAAAATACTCAAGACTATCGATGGAAGTAAAGATATCCACCAGATATTTGAGGAAATAAAAGAAGAATTGGATAAATATGATCAATAAGACAATAAATAAGCTCATAATGTTTCTTGGCATTTTTTTAATGTTCGGGATCATAATGTTCCCGAATATGAGGGGAATCATAGGCAATATTATGGATATGCTCCTGAAGCCGCTCCTAGGTGGGCTTCCAATACACATGATAATTTTCGTGCTGGCAGCTTTTACCGGTCTTTATGCTTCTCTTATCCAGAAATATACAATGGATTGGAGCTTGATGAGACGAGTCCAGGAAAAATCAAAGCTCATACAAAAAGAAATGAGACAGGCTCAATTATCCAACAATGCCCAGAAGATCAAGAAATTGGAAGGTCAGTACCAGGAGATGATGGGTGACCAGATGGAAATGTTCAAACAGCAGTTCAAACCCATGCTTTACATAAGTATTATTTCAATTCCCATTTTCTACTGGGTTTATCTTCTTATCAGCCAGAACCCGAATGCTACAATGATGTTCCCTTTCTGGGGAGAACAGAACTTAAATGCCAAGGTTTTCTGGCAATTCCAATACTGGCTTTTCTGGTATTTCCTTTGTTCCATTCCAGTCAGCCAGATGACAAGGAAGGCATTGAATGTAGGCGGAATGTAATTGATAATCACAATAAGCGGACCTCCCGGAAGCGGAAAGAGCACACTCTCGAAGATATTATCTGTCAGGCTTGGTCTTGAACTGGTATCGATGGGTGACATCTTTCGCAAATGCGCTATTGAAAGATGTATGTCGCTTGAAGAATTCGGCCAGATCGCAAAATGCAATGAAAAGATCGACAGGGAAATAGATGAAATGCAAAAAAAGATCGCCCGCGAAAAAGATAATATCATGATCGAGGGCAGGCTTTCCGGTTTTCTTGTGGATGCAGATCTTCGTGTCTGGCTCAAAGCCCCTCTTGAGATAAGGGCAAAGCGTATTGCTAAAAGGGAAAATAAGTCTGAAGCTATGGCATTGGATGAGACTTCACAGAGGGAGGAATGCGAAAGAGAGCGTTATTTGAAATATTATGACATTGATATTAAAGACCTGTCTGTATATGACCTGATAATAGATTCAAGTAAATGGAACCCTGAAGAGATAAGTGAAATAGTACAAAAAGCGGTAAAAAACTGATATGATGCTGCCATCCGAAAAAAAAAGAGAGACTCTTGTTAAATCCGAAGACAAGACCGACGATAAGTACGGCAAGAAACCGCAAGATCGCCCTATTGAAGAATATATACGAAAAGGTGCGATAGATCTTGATAAACCCGCAGGTCCGACAAGCCACGAGATCACTTCATGGGTGAAAAAAATCCTTATTTTGAAAAAAGCAGGACACAGCGGCACACTTGACCCCAATGTGACAGGACTTCTCCCGATCATGCTTGAAGATTCCACAAAAGCTGTTGACGGACTTCTTACTGCAGGAAAAGAATATGTCTGCCTTATGAAACTTCATAAAGCGATGCCTGAGAACACAATAAAAGCTGTTCTTAAAGATTTCACCGGTGATATTTTCCAGAAGCCTTCTATCAAATCTGCTGTAAGGCGTGAAACAAGAGTCAGGACAATTTATTATAATGAACTTCTTGAGATCGATGATAATAATGTTCTTTTCAGGGTCGGCTGCGAAGCTGGAACATACATCCGGAAATTATGCCATGATATGGGAATGGCCATGGGGACCGGGGCGCACATGCAGGAATTGCGGCGCACGAAGTCAGGGCCTTTTCGCGAAGATGAAAAAATGATCACTCTCCAGGACTTACAGGATGCTTATGTCGAATGGAAAGAGAACGGAAATGAAGGGCCCTTGAGAAAAGTGATATACCCAATGGAATTCGGGCTTTCACATCTTCCAAAGATCGTAATACGGGATAATGCGGTGGATGCGATATGCCACGGCGCAGGTCTTGCCGCTCCGGGTGTTCTTTCCCTTGAGTCCGGGATCGAAAAGGGTGATATTGTTGCGGTATTTACGTTAAAGGGCGAGGGAGTCTCCTTCGGGTATGCGCAGATGAAGTCCGCAGACATCCTGAGAGCTGCGACGGGAATAGTTGTGAGTACAGACAGGGTGCTCATGGAAGCTGGAACTTATACTAAGGGATGGAAGGCAAAAACAAAATAATCCGGAATTGTGAGAGAGTCTTTAACAGGTTTTTTATACTTCAAAAATGTATTGGGAACTCTAAGATGGTTCTTAACTGTTGAATCAGGAAGATTCTTTTGAACCCGAAGGATTCGTTCAAATTCACCGGCATTAATTCCATTTCATAATCTGTTTAATAAATCCACGTGCCGAGGTAGTCTAGCGGCTAAGGCGCAAGCCTGGAAAGCTTGTGGGGCTTCGCCCCACGGGGGTTCAATTCCCCCCCTCGGCGCCATATTTATTCAACAATATTATGACTATCCAGATAGATGACCAGGGTTGGGGAACACCCGTGGGAGGTGTAGGCATAATCGTGGTCAGGAAAGAAACATCTGAGTTGCATTATGATATAGTCCCGATAGAAGATTTCGGTAACGATGCATTCAGGAAGAAGACATATCTTCAGAGCGCAAGGAATATAGTTGAGCGGGGATTTCTGGAATTGAATGTTTCAAAAAATGAGGAGATCGAAATATGCTCCGGCTGCATCCATGATAAGACGGCGCAATGGCTGAAAAACGAAGGCTACAAATTCACAGTCATGAAGATCGACGGGATCGCACAAAATAAGGGAGAAAAACTCTTCATCGAATACCTTCGCGGGCTTGGAGTCCCGAATCCTCCCCCCATAATCGAGGAAACCGTGGATGAATATAAAGCGCAGTTTTTTTATCTAATGGACTGGGTCAGGGAAGATACATTGGGAAGGATCCATCTTTGCAAGACTGGATGGAAGTTTTTTAAGAAATTCTTGAAGAATCAAAAGGAAATAAGTTAAAATATGGTTGCAAAAAGGATTCTCGTCGCATCATTGAACACGAATAAAATTGAGGCCGTACGTGAGGTTTTTACTGGTTATGAAGTAATTGGTGTTGACTGCAAATCAGGTGTCAGGGAACAGCCGTTGAACCTTGATGAGATAATAAAAGGCGCGATATTCCGGGCAAGATCGGTTTTCGGGGATTGTGAATATGCGGTGGGGATAGAGGATGGGATATCGCAAGTTCCCGGAACAAAAAGCGGCTACATGAACTTTTGCGCCTGTGCAATATATGACGGAGAACGGATATTTCTGGGATTGGGACCTGCATTTGAATATCCACCCGAATGCACTAGACGGGTCGTGGATGAAGGGATAACGATATCAGAAGCATTTATTCCTCACACTGATAAACCTGATATCGGGTACGAAGAAGGTATCGTCGGATGGCTGACGCGGGGGAAAATAAGCCGGAAAGATTATACAAAGCATGCTGTGGAAATGGCAAAGATACAGATCGATAATCCGGGGTTGTATGATCGATGGTGCAAAGAGGGCGCTATCAAATGCAAGAAAAATCATTGAATTTGTTAAAGAAAAAATTAATTGATCTGGAATTCAGGTGTGACTGGATTCCTGAATTTATGAACTATATAGAACAATGCATCAACAAAGATGCAATCCTAATTCTTCTTTTCAGCTCACGGGCAAAACGGGATTTTCACAAGGATAGCGATATTGACCTCCTTATTGTTTCCAAAACCTTATCTGATGATGTGCGCAAAAAGGCGGATGATTTTTTCAGCGATTCATTACCAGTCCAGCCATTCGTTATGACCCCTGCCCAACTATTTGAAAGAATAGATAAATTGGATTTTCTTGTATTCGATGCATTCGAAGATGGCTTGATATTATATTCCGATATGGATATGGAAAATATTAATAAACGGTTGAAAGCGAGTAAGGAACGTTTCTCTCTAAAACGTGTCAAAAGTGGCTGGAATTTTGATGCCGTTGCAGCCGAAGCCGCAGGTATTTAGCATCCCAAAGTACAAAACTTGCTGAGTTTTACTTGAGACATTCATTCCTCTCAATGATAAGCCTGATATCGGGTACGAAGAAGGGATCATCGGATGGCTGACGCGGGGGAGAATAAGATTAAACAGGCACAAGAGAACTACAAGAGTTTTCATCCGGTATTTGTGGAGGAAGCCAGAAAAGTTAGTTTTTTTTTGTGGCTAGAAAGGATATGAAAATGGCTTCCTCATTTACTTATTAAACTCAAAGCAATATAATAACTCTGACAATTTTTTGAGTTCTTTTTCCATTTTAAAGGTACATTGAAGTATATTTTAGTTTTTAATTGTATTTAGATGGATAGAAGGCACAATCCTAAAATCCAGTGATTTAATAATTTTTCACAACAAAAAACAGAATAATCTGGTAACAAATGAATCCACATAAATCGCTTCCACTGAAAAACAGGTCTTTTTTGAACTAAAGACGAAAATTATCAGACACG
>JAPZAP010000063.1 GCA_027460585.1 Candidatus Methanoperedens sp.
CGATTCTTGTTTCATATTTATATCATGTGGTGATAACTGTGTCGCAAAACTCCGGCGAAATCATAAAACAGTGTACTGAAGTTCTTGAAAGAATTGTCGGTGATGATTCTGTTCCAAGAAATATTAGACGCTCAGCCGATAATATAAAAAACGTACTTTCAAATGAAAAAGAGCCGATGTCAAAAAGAGCTGCTTTAGTAATCTCAACTCTTGATGATATAGGGAACGATCCTAACATTCCAATCCATACAAGAACATTGATCTGGGGATTATCCAGTAAATTGGAGTCGATTCCTGTAGACAGGTAATTCTTTCAGCTTCACTGTTCGAGAGTTTAAATTCTCTTTGCAAAACCTACCCTGTGGTTTCTACTGGAGATTTTGTTTAATAGTCTTTTCAGTTTTTTTTGGGCTTTTTATTCTATTCTTTTTTTTTAGACTTATTCTTTACTCTGGTGAACTTGTCTTTTTTGCTTTTTTAGATTGTTTTCATTGTTAAATTTATATTGTTTTACTGTGAATGTATATTAATCTTTTTTAGCAAGATTTATATACTGTAAAGACTTACTGGGTCACATCGGTTTTTTATTATTTCAATTTTAATAAACAAATCAGTTTTTTAAGATTTCCATAAGAAACGAAGGGGTGGGTTCGTTTTTATTCCAGTGGAAACAAAGGGGTCAGAGTACCAACTGATTCTTTAGAAAATATATAAAAATAAAGTAATTCGAGCAGAACCAACGTTTAGCGAGACCTTATTTAATGTTGTTTTTTTTTCAACAATGTCAACTCCAATGGAAATAAAGGGGTAATCACCATAAGTCTTAATACCTGTTCTTCTATTGGAGATGGGCAGGAGGCAAAAGGATGGAAACAAAAAATTCGACTATGATAAATGGTATTTTCGAAGATATCTTGATGAGGGCTAATATTTTTGAGAATAGAGAAGTACTCAGGTCAACATACACTCCGGATTATCTGCCGCACAGGAGCGATCAGGTAAAAGGATTGGCTACAATACTGGTTTCAGCCCTGAGGGGTGAAACTCCTTCCAATATATTGATATATGGAAAAACGGGAACCGGCAAGACAGCTGTGGCAAAGCATGTTGGAAAAGAACTTGAAAAGACTGGAGAAGTACATGGAATCCCATGTGTTGTAGTTTACATTAACTGTGAAGTAGTGGACACGCAATATCGTTTATTGGCATCCATTGCGCGATATTTTGGAAAAGATATTCCAATGACGGGCTGGCCAACCGATCAGGTGTATTCAGAACTTAAACTCGCATTGGACTCTGATAAACACATCGCGATAATAATCCTTGATGAAATTGATAAACTCGTGAACAAAGGAGACGACGTTTTATACAATCTTACGAGGATAAATTCAGATCTGAAAAAGGCAAAAGTTAGTCTTATTGGTGTAACGAACGACCTGAAATTCACTGAATTTCTTGATCCCAGGGTAAAAAGTTCATTAGGGGAAGAAGAAATCATTTTCCCACCGTACGATGCCAACCAGATCAGGGACATCCTCAACCAGAGAGCTGAGATGGCTTTTAAGAGTGACGTTCTCGAAGAGACCGTAATTCCCTTATGTGCAGCTTACGCAGCTCAGGAGCACGGGGATGCCAGGCGTGCACTTGACCTTTTGAGGGTATCCGGGGAGATCGCAGAACGAATAAAATCCAGCAAGGTCATGGAAGCACATGTTAGGCAGGCGCAGGACAAGATCGAAGTAGATAGGATAGTTGAGGTAGTAAGGACTTTGCCAAGCCAGTCAAAACTTGTCCTTTTGAGCGTTGTACTTCTTGGCTTTAATGGCGACAGCAACCTGACCACAGGCGAAGCCTACAATATTTATAAACATATGTGCAGGACGATCGGGATAGAGACCCTGACCCAGCGAAGAGTAACAGATCTGATATCTGAACTTGATATGATGGGTATCCTGAATGCGACGGTTGTAAGTAAAGGCAGGTACGGGAGAACAAAGGAGATATCCCTGAGCGTTCCATCCGAAAGCACCAAAAGAGTTCTTTTTGAGGATTACAGATTAAAACCACTGGAAAATTACAGGCCGCCCAACCAGACAAAGTTGTACGCCTGAGCTCTTATTTTTTTTTATTTCAATTAAAGCAGGTGAAAATCCCGCGTGAAGCCAGTGAAACGCACCCCACCCATGGTATCCGGTTAAATCTGGCCACTCCTATCACCCATTCAGGTTTGACCGGAATGTATGGGCTTATGCTCCCCTGCTGGTCAAACATAGAATTGGTTTTTTGATTATCTCCTTTTGTGATATAACCTGCAAAAGGCGCTGGCGGTCCTCCAGTCCACATTGGTTCTCCTGCATTGACAAAATACATGGCACGGTGGATTATAGGCGTTATGCCATCTCTTCCCCGTGGTTTGTATAGAATGACATCGCCATATTCATCAAAAGTTGAATAACCGGTTTCCTTTCCTTCATTAAATGTGATTATTTTCGTGCGATTAACACTTTCAACAAATATGATATCCCCGATCTGGATGTGAGGTATCATACTCCCGCTTTCTACCGCGACCATTGGTGAAAAACGTCCCAGTGCAATGTAGGAGATCGATGAAAACATCACAACAACAATAAAAACGAAAAGGAAATCCCGCAAAAGCCCTATCAAGAAATTGTCACTTTCTTTGAAATATTTAATTTTGTCTTTCAGGTCCATAAAATATGGAGATAATATCAGCCAATATATTAAGACTTGTCATTAAAAATCAAGATTGCAGGAGCAGAAAACATACGGTTTTATTATCACTGAGGCAGTATCTGGGATTAAAGGATGAATAATTTATGGAGCTTCAGAAACCCCGCGGCACACGTGATTTCCTGCCAGAAGAAATGCGAAAGAGAAGGTATATTGAAAATAAGTTGCGTGAGGTTGCCACAGGATGGGGATATGGGGAGATAAAGACCCCGACTTTTGAACATATAGAACTTTTTACGCTTAAATCCGGAGACGGGATACTTGGCGAGATCTATAATTTCAAGGACAAAGGAGACCGCGAGATAGCGCTTCGCCCTGAACTTACTGCACCCGTCGTAAGGATGTATGTGGAAGAACTGCAAAGGTCGCCAAAGCCCCTGAAATTCTTTTATTTTGATAACTGTTTCAGGTATGAGCGCCCCCAGAAAGGCCGTTTCAGGGAATTCTTCCAGTTCGGGGTTGAGATAATAGGAAGCGCCAGGCCAGAATCGGATGCAGAAGTAATTGCACTTGCAGCTGAAATGTTAAAAAGCGCCGGGGTCAAGGGCGATCTGCATATCGGGCATATCGGAATTGTGCGCACCCTTTTGAAAGATATACAGCCAGAATACCAGGGCAAGATCATGCGCCTGGTGGATAAGAAGGATGATAAGGGTCTTGAAGATTTTCTTGACCAGATCAATGCACCCGATGATATTCGCGGGAAATTATTCCGCTTGATAGGGCTACATGGTGAGAATGCGATGCATGAAGCGCAAGAGCTTGTGGGTGACATCGAAGCGCTCACACAGTTTAAGGCGCTTCTTGAACTTCTGGATGTTTATGGCATCGAATACCAGGTTGACCTTGGGATCGCAAGGGGCCTTGATTATTATACAGGTATGGTTTTTGAGATATACTGTGAAGGCCTTGGCGCGCAGAACCAGGTATGCGGCGGAGGCTCGTACAGGCTTGCGCAGTTGTTCGGAGGCGAGGATACACCATCCACAGGCTATGCTATCGGATTTGACAGGATAATGGAGATATGTGAGGCAAAGCCTGTTGTTTCAAAGTGCATTGTTGTCGTTTCGTTCGAGGATACACGAAAAGAAGCCATAATCATTGCCCAGAAGCTCAGGATTCATGTAACGACCTATCTTGATGTGATGGGGCGAAAATTCAAAGACCAGATAGCCTATGCGAACACTATCGGTGCAAGCCATGTCGTTATCGTCGGGAAGAACGAGCTTGATGCCGGAAAAGTTGCTCTCAAGGATATGAAGACCGGTGAGCAGGAGTTGCTCTCGGTTGAAGAAGTTATTAAGAAATTGAATTGAGGGAATTTGGGTTTGAACCGGGAACACGGATGACGCGGATCGGACGGATTTTCACAGATACGTACGCTTCCACGTAATCACAGGCAATCCGTGTGTTATCTCACGATTCTCTCTTAACCGATCGACGATATAACCAGATGCTCATTGAGGATCATATCGACTCCACACCAGTTTCACACCGACACTATCAAAAATGTGAAAACATTGCTGTGTATCGTGATCAATTATAGCCTCTTCAATAAAATCCAAAAGAAGAGCAATTAAATCACAAAGAATATAAGAACGAAACAACATGATTTTAATGTACTTTCCGCACTTGAATATTAGATTCTGACTCTGGAAAAATTTTTGAAAAATTATTTTTTTTCACACATATCCACACATTTTTCACACCCATATTAATCAAAGTGTGAGTAACAGTGGCATTAAGTCGAGGGAAATATCGACGGGATGGAAAAAAAGATGAAATGTAAACATACAGAAAATAGCTGCATAACCAAAATAATTAACCGGAACTGGGAAGAGATTCGTGCCTGTGAATACGGTGTTTCCTGCAATTACGAAGAAATGGAACCAATAAATTTGACTTGATCTAATCAGCCATATATTAGCGACAGGCTTCGCTAACGCCGCATATGCGGCGTTCTCCTTTTTATCGTAATAATTTAGAAAAAACTCTATTGCGGAGTTTTAATCTGTTTCAAACCCCTGCTTTTATAAGCCAAAAACAATAATGAGTATAGAACTCAATGAAAAAGATTTTAAATTTTCTGAATATTAAAGAACATCCAGCGAAGAAACACATAGATCGAAAGCTCATTTTCAGGATAAGGATATTTTATGTGATAGGTATTATCCTTACCGGGCTTATGCTGTATGATGTCCTGGAAGGCTTTATAGGCATAGAGCTATCTCTTGGCGGATTTCTCCTGGGATTATTCCTTGGCTTTCTTGCCACTCGCATGTTTATAATTCACTGGCATGAAGAGAGGGCAAAAGTTGTGTCCCGTTTAGATACGATTGGCATTATAGTAATGTTGTTTTATGTGGCTTTTTCCGTGTCAAGAACATGGCTTTTTGGGCATTGGATACACGGTTCTGTCCTCACCGCCTTCACTTATAGTATTCTTGCGGGAGTAATGATCGGAAGGATCGCAGGGATGCGTTTGAAAATAAAAAACATACTGTCTGATCAGTTTATTTCGGTTTAAAAAAAAATAAAAATTTCGAAATTATCAAAAATAATCAAATGAAATAAGGTAAATCAAAGATAAAGCGGAATTAAGTTAACTATATCATGTTTATGACATCGGAATATAAATCTAATATTCAAACTGCAAGACCTCCTTTCCAAAAAGATCTGCCGCATCTTTTGCATACTGGAATTCCCCTTCATTTCTATCACGCAGACCAGTGCGACCCCAAAAAGTGCACCGGAAAAAAGCTTGCCAGGTTCAATCTCGCAAATCTCCACAAAAATCCAAGGACACTTCCACGGGAGGCGATATTTCTTGACCCGTTCGCCCAGCAGGCGCTCTCACCTGCGGATGATGCCAGGAAAGGCATCGTTGTACTTGACTGCTCGTGGGAAGAGGTGGAACGTGTATTTCCGATCCTTCAAAAACTGATGATGAAGCACCGCGCCCTTCCGTACCTGCTTGCTGCAAATGCAGTGAATTTCGGGAAGCCATTCAAATTAAGTTCAGTTGAAGCTTTTGCTGCGGCGCTCTACATACTCGGGGAAAAGGAACAAGCAGCTCTTATTCTCAACAAATTCAAATGGGGACCTGTATTCCTGGATTTGAACAGGGAGCCCCTGGACAGGTATTCGCAAGCTAAGGACAGCACTGAGGTTGTAAAGATACAGGCTGATTATCTAGGTTAACAACGATATTTTTATTTTAGAAGATTAGCATTTCCCACCATAAGATTTATTATAACACACGTCTATTTAGAAATAAACTTGTCTATTTTTAGACAAACTTGAAATTATTTGAGCGCGAGGTTAAAGAAATGAATAAATTTAAAGGCATCATGGTTTTTCTGCTGATACTTGCCATGTCTGCGGGTATCGCTACAAGTGAACAGGTTGTTACGAAACAAATGACGAGTATAGGTATTCCTGTACCGGAACAGGGAGTTACTTTCACAAAACTTGAAATTTCTCCCCCTTATATCAATTTCATGCTGCAGCCGGGAGAAACCAAAGAGACAACAGTCACTCTCAAGAACAAAGACAAAATAGTTGTGAGCGTCAAACCCAATACAGTATTGGCATCGTCCGGTGGATTTAATTTGAATCCGGCATGGATCAAAGTCACCCCGGAAAGTGCAGAAATACCCGCAGGAGGCAGCCAGGAATTCACAATTAAAGTTACCTTGCCAGTGGATGCTTCAACAGGCAAATCAGAACTAAAGATAGCATTTACCGATGAAACAATACCATCGTCTTATCCATCGCCATTCCCAAATTATATTCATGCTTTACAGGTTTCGCTTGAAATCCAGGCTGTGCCAAAGCTACAGGCAATGCCAAAGGAGATTCTCAATAAAGGTCATCATATAGCGGTAAAGGGATGGCAAAAGCCTGAAAATATCAACGCCAATAACTTCCCGGAAGTCCCTGGGGCAAAAATTTCTAAGGAAGTTACCTTGCAGGAAACAGGAGGTATAATTACAGGCATCGTGACTTCATTGAATGGAACTCCGGTAGTGAATGCCAGTGTATACGCCCAAGGCCCTGGTTACGTAACTAATGCTACGGATATTCATGGTAATTACATGCTTGGCGGATTAACGGAAGGGAACTATATCATAAGTGTAAGTCCGCCTTCCGGAAGCAACTTTATCAGCAATATTACCATGGTTCATGTTTCCCAGAATGAAACAGTTACCGCCAATATTATCCTCCAGACCGGAGGCATAATTACAGGTGTTGTGACTTCGTTAAATGGAACTCCAGTTGCAGATGCCAATGTATACTCACAAGGCATCGGTTATGGAAGTAGCAGTATTACGGATATTAATGGTAATTACATGCTGGGCGGATTAACTGACGGGAACTATATCATCAATGTAATTCCACCTTCTGGAAGTAACTTTATCAGCAATTCTACAATAGTTCATGTTTCCCAGGATAAAACAGTTACTTCCAATATTATTCTTCAGACCGGAGGCATAATCACAGGCTTCATAACTTCGTCCAATGGAACTCCATTTCCGGATGTCTATGTATATGTACAAGGCACCGGTTATGGAAGTAGTAGTATTACGGATATTCATGGTAATTACATGCTGGGCGGATTAACTGACGGGAACTATATCATCAGTGTAAGTCCGCCTTACGGAAGCAACTTTATCAGCAATTCTACCATGGTTCATGTTTCCCAGGATAAAACAGTTAATACCAATATTATTCTTCAGACCGGAGGCATAATCACAGGTATCATAACTACGTCGAAAGGAATACCAGTTGCAGATGCCTATGTATACACATCAGGTCCGGGTTATGGAAGTGCCGTAACGGACATTAATGGTAATTACATGTTGGGCGGATTAACGGGCGGGAACTATATCATCAGTGTAAGTCCGCCTTACGGAAGCAACTTTATCAGCAATTCTACCATGGTTCATGTTTCCCAGGATGAAACAGTTACTTCCAATATTATCCTTCAGACCGGAGGCATAATAACAGGCATCGTAACTACATCGAATGGAACTCCAGTCGTAGATGCCTATGTATACACATGGGGTCCGGGTCCAAGTTCTGGAAGTGCCATGACGGATGTTAATGGTAATTACATGCTGGGCGGATTAACTGGCGGGATATATATCATCAGCGTAAGTCCGCCTTCCGGTAGCAACTTTATCAGCAATTCTACCATAGTTCATGTTTCCCAGGATGAAACGGTTACTTCCAATATTATCCTTCAGACCGGAGGCATAATCACAGGCATTGTAACTACGTCCAATGGAACTCCAGTTGCAGAAGCCTATGTTTACGCACAAGGCACCGGTTATGGAAGTGCCATGACGGATATTAATGGGAATTACATGCTCATCGGGTTGCAGTCCGGGAACTATATCTTCAGTGTAATTCCACCTTACGAAAGCAACTTTATCAGCAATTCTACCGTGATTCATGTTTCCCAGGATGAAACAGTCACTGCTAATATTATCCTTCAGACCGGAGGCATAATTACAGGCATCGTAACTACGTCGAATGGAACTCCGGTTGCAGATGCCTATGTTTACGCACAAGGCTCCGGTTGTGGATGTATTACAACAAATACAAAAGGGAATTACACGATCATCGGGTTACAGGCAGGGAATTATATAATCAGTGTAAGTCCGCCATACGGAAGCAACCTGGTCAGCAATTCCACCTTGGTTCATGTTTCCCAGGATGAAACAGTCACTGCCAATATCATACTTCAGACTGGAGGCATAATTACAGGCATCGTAACTACGTCGAATGGAACTCCTGTTGCAAATGCCTATGTTTACACACAAGGCTCCGGTTATTTCTATCTTCCGACCCCGTATGTAAGTAGTATTACGGATATTTATGGCAATTACTCACTCGTCGGATTACAATCCGGGAATTATGTAGTTTATGCCTATCCGCCATATGGGAACTTATCACTTAATTCTACAAATGTCACTGTTAAGATCGGAGAAACAAGTATTGCAAATATCATATTGCAAACTATTGCTATAATTCCCCCCTCCATAAATAGCGTAGAAATCAGGGGTGAAGTCGCAGACGGTCCATTTTTATGGGATGCATATAATTTTCCGGCATTTTTCTATGACTTCCGGGGCGATGTAAAAACTGAAACATTAAATATTTCATATATTAACGGTAGTATTATTCCCGCTGGTCAACTGATTTATTCAACTACCCCTGAGGAAGTTTCATTTGCCCATTCAGATTTCGGTAAATACCAGGTCATTGGCTTGATGACTGACAAATATTTTGGTGCATATACCTCAAACACCAGTTCTTTTAATCCTGGTACAAACTTTAGCAATATGAGCACCTATGCCAATGGGCTGCTCCATAAAGTGCTAATCGACGATGATACTAAGCGTACAATTTCAGTTGGAGGAACGATAGAGCTAAAAGAAGGTTATGTTCTCAAGGCTACCGATATTGACCCAAGCGCAAAGACAATGCTCCTGTCTCTTTTGAAGGACGGTCGTGAAGTCGATGTGGCCCCTCTTATGGCTGGTAAAACATATGTTTACACCAAAACCATCAGCGGTGTCAAGAATCTCCCTTTGATCGTGGTAAGATTGGATGATGTATTCCAGGCTCCGGAAGTGGAGGTAGCATTCTTAAAAGGATTATTCCAGTTATCTGAAAATGCAACCTCAGTTAAAGTTGGGGATCAATTTGACAAAATGAATATAACAAACGTCACAAGGGATGCTATAACAATGAAGAATGATTTAGATATCAGCCTGGACAGGAACACGAATATAGTCTTGTTGGGAAATATCCAGCTCAAAGTAGCAAATAATGATAGTCTTAGATTCTATCCGTTCGTTGAATTCAACCAGCCAGGGAAATATGAAGTTCGTGGAAGTATAGCAGATGCAGGTGCCGACAATACCATCATGCCCTCCTGGAATGCCCAGTCATTCGCAGGATTCTTCTATGATATAAATAACAATGTTTCAACAGAGCAATTGTCTATAAACGAGACTCTCGCCAGTCTTGGAAAAAATGACCTGATTGATGGAAGAGAATTGGTATACAGCACATCACCGAAGGAGCTCCGGTTCAAGATGAATGAGGAACAAAATGTAACTGTAACTGGCGCTTCAACTTACGATGTTGTAGGTTGGCAGGCCGAGAAATGGGTTGCTGTAAATGGTGTTGGGAACAAGTTAGCCAAACTTGCGTTCGAAATGGGAAAAGATGACAAAAAGACCTTGATTACAGGTGAAACATGGGAAATGGGCTCAGGATATGAGCTTACCATCAATGCCGTAGATGCAAGATCAACGCCAAGGCAGGTATGGTTCACCCTCAAGAAGGGTGGGGCAATCGTCGATGAAGGAATAGGCCAGGGAGCTTCAGGCACCCAGGATTCCAAACAGAAGGCTGTATACTACAAGACCAAAACGATACTCGGTGAATCAAATGCATTATTGTTCACAGTCTATGTGGATTCAATATTCTCAGGAGCAACTTCAGACATGGTTCAGTTCAAGTACGCATGGCTTATTGATGAGAGCAGCGCCAAAGAAATCAAGTCTGCGGATAAATTCGGAGTATTTGAAGTAAGATCTGCAACATCTGATTACATCCAGATGACTAACGAGAATCCTGTAAACTTGTCCAGGAATAACGAAACAACTCTTATGGGTGAACTCAAATTCAAGGTAGCTGATACTGATAATTTGAGATTTTATCCAAAAATTGACTATAGCATAGGTGAAACACCTGTGGTGCCTGTGTTGACTTATTTAACGGTCTCACCCGCTTCTCCATTGACATTAATGGGCAACGTCACGAACTTCACCGCAGCGCCAAAAGACCAGAATGGTAATGCAGTATATGCGATAGTAACCTGGAGCAGTAGTAATACCAGCGTCGGAACGATCAGCAGCACAGGTAAGTTCACAGCAATAGCAGCGGGAACAACCACAATAACCGCAACAAGCGAAACCATCAGCCAAACTGCTACCGTAACAGTTGCAGGCTCAATCACAGAAATTGTGGAAATATACCTGCCGCCGGGAGAAACTGCGGTAAACCAGACTGCAGGTGTTTCTCTGGCATTGTCGGATTTTGAAGGAGCAAACCTATCACAGACAAATTTTGCGCAGGTGTTGTTAGCATGGCTTTTCCCCTGAGGAGGTACAAAATGAAAACAATGAAATTAAATTACATATCGCCTATCTTAACGCTGCTTGTTATTCTTTCGGTGTTCAGTATAAATGCAATGGCAGCACCAGGCACAGTGACAAGGTCATTACCCGCAAGTGTTGCGCCAGGCGCGACATTTGTGGTAACAATATCGCCAGGTTCAAATCTATCGACTAATCCGGGTTGGGGTATAGAAGAGAACATCCCGGCAGGATTTACCCTTATCAGGACAACAGCAATTGGCAATCAAACAGTTGCCGGTAAACAACAATTCGTCCAGACAGGCGGCAATTTCACATATACACTTACTGCTCCGGTATCATCAGGAACTTACCCGATCCAGGGAACATTCAAGGATGCTGCAATTAACAAAGGAAGTATTACAGGAGTCACCAGTATCGTGGTTATCGCGGCAACAAAAACGTCATCTGGCGGTAGTAGCAGCGGCGGCACCTATCCCCCCGGTTATGGTGGAGTGTCAAAAACAACCGCAGTGAAAGGCGGAGTTGTAAATAAATCTACGCCGGTGGTTGAGAAAACCGAAACCGCGCAAGTAACAAGCAAACCGGTCGAACCTGTAGTAACAGGGAAAACAACACAGACTACAGCGATGCCGAAAGCGCCAGGTTTTGAATCATTAACAGCTGTCTTTGCAATAGCATTGTTTGCTACCTTGTTAAAGAACAATAGAGATAGGAGGTGATCTGGAAAATACCATATTTTCTTCCATCCTCCTGCAGCTTCGCTGCAGGTTATCTTTTTTTTTTCACTCGTTGGTAAGGTGATGCCTGATATTTGTAGGAGATTGCTATCATTTCCTGGAGGGCGGCAAAAATGGCCTTAGAAAACGGGAATTTTCACTACTGAGGCTTAAATATATCGCAAAAGAGTTATCGTTACTTAAATTCATTACTCGGTTTGGTTACTATGAATTCCTGGAGTTTCAAAATTGAAAATGTTGTTTCTACAGTTAAAATTTCACACAGTTTTAATTTGGAAGATCTGAAGTCAAAACTTGAAAATGCTGAATATAATAAATCCAGGTTTCCAGGTCTTATTCACAGGATCAAAGATCCAAAAGCTGTTTTTCTTTTATTTAACTCGGGGAAAGTTGTGTGCACAGGGAGTAAATCCATAGAAGATGCACAGAATGCAAGTAAAAAGCTTATCCAGGAACTCATCGATCAGGGAATTGATATAGACAGTTCCAGTGAAATAATCGTCCAGAATATTGTAGCTTCTGCTGATCTGGGGGGTGTCCTGAATCTTAATTCCGTTGCTTTAGGATTCGGAATGGAGAACATTGAATATGAACCTGAGCAGTTCCCCGGACTCGTTTATCGTATGAGTGAACCAAAGGTCGTCATATTATTGTTTGGCTCCGGGAAAATGGTTATTACGGGCGGGAAATCTCCCGTAGATTGTGAAAACGCTTTTAAATCTATCAAAGAAAAACTGATTAATCTTAATATATTATAAGTCCCGGAGTGCTATTCTGGCGCGGTCGGGCGCACATTCTCTTTTGCGTGCAGAGGTGACAGCAGGATCTGGAATGGGCTGGGTTTTGGGTGGGTTATTTGGATTGAAGAATTAGTATTCATCAAATCGAAAATAGAACGCGGATGCCGCTGATTGCGCGGATACGCGCGGATTTGAGAGGATTCCGTTCAATTTTTTTCTTTCCTGTCATTCGTAAATATCACTGTGTTGTTTTCTCCTGATTGATATAACATGAAAACCGGTCACTCGTATCCGTGTGCATCCGCGTCATCCGCGTCATCTGTGTTCCATGTCGTTTGCCTCTGCGAGTCATTGAAGACATAGGTCATGAAATATCTGAAACTACCGTTAAATTGGCGCTCTAATCGAAATAAATATACCCTGCTGCACAGGACTTAACCTTGGTTTCCTGCGCCCATGGCTTCGACGAAATGCGCTCGTCCGTTTCTCAGCGAAGCTCGAAACGGTTGCGTTCGTCCGGCGTGTTTGTTTATTATTAGGCTAAGAACAATTCAACAACGTCCCCATGTAACCTTTTTTTCGGGTCGTTCTTCGTTGTGACACTTTCAAACATCTTTCCGTCGGATTGGCACATATACAAAAATTCACTGTTAAGATGTGGAAATGAATTTTTTATGCAGAGACCAGAAGTTAAAGTTAAATATGTTTATTATATCATTAGAAGTTATAAGAACTGTAATAAAAATAAATAACAAACGGTGGTAATAATGTTTTGTCAAAAATGTGGTACTCAAAATCCAGATGATGCAAGTTTTTGCAGTCAATGTGGAAATCAATTCTTTTTTATTGATAAGCCAAAATCAAATTTTCCATATAAACCCGTTGGTATTATTTCTGCAATAGTAAGCATACTGTTCTTTCCTATAGTTTTCGGGATTCTTTCTATCTTTTGTGGATATAAAGTTTATAAACAGGAATCTGAGGGATGGGGTATAGGAATTTCGACATTTGGAGCTATATGTATGATTAGCGGTCTTATTATTGGTTTTATTGAAGGGATGAAGATATGAGGTAGAAAAAATGTATTGTAATAAATGTGGCACTCAAAACCCAGAAGGCGCAAGTTTCTGCATTAAATGCGGAAATATCCTAAGTCTTAAAACAGAAATTGAAAGGAATGGAATAACTGGCGAGTTAGGAAAAATGGGCATTCTTGGATTCAGATCAGGTAAAACTTGGAAAATGGTCTTGGCAACTTTAATATATTTTTGTGTCACTTTTGTTGGTTCGGCAATTAGTGCAGCGTTTATTTTTGGAATGGGAACACATACAGAAACTCCCACACCAACAACTTCAGAAACTCCCTCACCAACACCAGAAATCAGATATGTTTACGTAACACCACAACCAACAACACTACCGCCGCCAACCCTCCCCGCAGACGCTCTAAATAGTTTGCAAGGAGCAAGGAATGATTTTAGCTGGAGACTTGACTTAAATAATGAACAGCAGAGACGACTTGATACCCTTTATGAAACTAAGGCAGGAGTAACAATGAATCAGCAAGAATTTAAGGGATGGATTGAAGCTATCAGAACGGCAACAGACGAATATTCTATCAGGGCAAACAATGCACTTTATAGTGGAGAAAATTACAGAACTCTATTAAATGCATACGAAAGCTCATTGAACGCAGATTACTACAATAGCGAAAAAGCATGGATAAACAAGAATCGTGATATTACAACAAGCGACTTGAACGGCAATATTGCTAACCTCAATAGTGACATAAATAAATACAATAATTGCTTCGTCTACAAGACAGGATGCTAATAAATATACACGATTAGATTAAATTAAATATGCTCATCAAACTTAACAAGTTCATAATCAATAACGTAATCACTAACTTTTGTTTCATCTAGAACTTTATCTAATTTTTCAACTATTTTGAAGGAATTTGCTTTAAAGAAGTATAAGAACAGAAATTTCAAGACATTAGCCACCTGAGATTCTTCTTTGTAATCCGACAAATTATGGAAGTTCAAATGAGCAAGGTTGTTTCTTTTTAGTTGTATTAGTTCAAGGATGTCCTCTACCCTTTCCAAATGTGTAGGCGAAAGCTTCTTACTACGTAAATGAGATATTAACTTTTTTTTACATTTATCAAAAGAAGGAGTTATTTGTTTATCAAAATCTTTATCTTTTATTATAAAATTAGGGTCTATTTTTAGAACTATAGCTTTTAATAGAATCTCTGTTCCAACTCCGATAAGAATATAATCGAAACCTAACCATCCTCTACCGAATACCGACCTCACGGGCTCAGAACCTCCTTGAAATCTTTCACATTCTTCTCTTGAGGCAAAAAAACTATCTAATTCCAACCCGATAATTATGGCTGACCTTTCCAACAAAATTTCATGAGGAGGTTCCGATAATCCTGTTTCTGCCTTTCTTTTATCTAAGGTTGAAGTATAATATTTTTCAATTCTTTTAAATCCCTCTCTGATATGTTTTTTCTGTTCCATTATGTTTTCTTTCAAAATACTAACATCTTTTGAAGCTGAGGTCATTATATCCTTTAAGTCAAATTGCAATATATATTAAGCAATCGCTCACATTCTGGTGAGATTTTTTCTTAGTTATATCAATTAAATGCCTGTAAGGCACAATCCTAAAATCCAGTGATTTAATAATTTTTCACAACAAAAAACAGAATAATCTGGTAACAAATGAATCCACATAAATCGCTTCCACTGAAAAACAGGTCTTTTTTGAACTAAAGACGAAAATTATCAGACACG
>JAPZAP010000064.1 GCA_027460585.1 Candidatus Methanoperedens sp.
TAAGAATTTAATTAGAGGAAATTATATGGCACAATACAAAATCCCTGTGATCCCTGGAGATGGTATCGGTCCGGAAATAATAAGAGAAGGACGAAAAGTCCTTGAAGCTGCTGGTGAAAAGTTCGGCTTTGATATAGACTGGATCGAATATCCGCATGGGGCTGACCATTATCTTGAAACAGGTGAATTGATATCCGAAGATACGCTAAAAGAGCTTTCGGCTTACAAGGCGATCTATTTCGGTTCGATCGGCGATGAAAGAATCAAGCCAGGAATCCTGGAAAAAGGAATTCTCCTTAACATCAGGTTCTATTTTGATGAATATGTCAACCTGCGCCCTGTTAAACTGCTTGAAGGGGTCTGGACTCCTCTTAAGGATAAAACTGCAAAAGATATTGATTTCGTAGTTGTGCGTGAGAATACCGAAGATTTCTATATCGGAATCGGCGGGCGCGCTAAAAAGGGAAAGAGCAAGAAAACCCTTGAAGTCGCAAGGAATATGTATAATGTGAAATTCGGACTTGACATCACTTCTGATAGCGAAGAAATAGGCTACCAGCTTGGTCTTATCAGCAAAGAAGGCACGCGCAGGGTTATCAGCTATGCATTTGAGCTTGCAAATAACAGGGGCAAACATCTTTCCTCAGTTGACAAGGCAAATGTCCTGTCAGATATCTATGGTTTCTGGCGCGAAGAATTCACTTCAATTGCAGGTAAATATCCTGATGTAAAGACGGATTTCAACTATGTTGATGCCGTAACCATGTGGTTTGTGAAAAACCCGGAATTTTTCGATGTAGTGGTCTCCCCCAACATGTTCGGCGATATAATCACAGACCTTGGCGCAATGATCCAGGGAGGTCTTGGTCTTGCTCCTGGCGGGAACATCAATCCAGAAGGGACAAGCATGTTCGAGCCCATCCACGGAAGCGCCCCCAAGTACAAAGGACTTAACAAAGTAAATCCGATAGCGACCATCTGGGCAGGCGCACTGCTTCTTGACCAGATCGGGGAAAAGGAAGCCTCTGCACATATCGTAAATTCTATTGAGAAGAATATCGTAAAAGGCAAAGTCAAGACATACGACATGGGCGGCGCGAATACGACTTCAGATGTCGGGGACGATATTGCACGACTGGTCAGTGAAAGCTGAGAATATAGCGGTATTTTTAGTTTTCTATTTATTTTTTTCGGGATTGTGTAATCCTTGAGCTCCGCGTCATCCCCTCAATCTATGTCCCAGTTGGTATTATAATATCCAGTTCTTCCAGCTTATCCCCTGTCGGCACCCCATTCTCATCCCAACCCCTTAAATGATAATATTCATCAAGCGTCTTCCCAAATCCCGCCCTGTCAATTCCCCCCTTCTCAAAAAACCTGTCAGGCAGTGTATCATCCTTTCTCGAAAAACCTGCTTTGATATTAAAAAGCCTTTCAAGGTTCCATATCCTTTCACCGCATTTAAAATACTCATCTATTGAATAATCAAGACCTGTGGCAGCACTTAACATTTCTGCGAATAATTCTGTTTTTATCGAAAAAGATGAAAATTTACACAAGACCAATGAATCAAAAGTTGCCGTTTCATCCTGGTACATCTTAACTAGATGCGCCTTACCTGAAAATGTAAGACGATCAACTCTTTCTGGTTTGCCAAGAACTTCAGGCGCTGCCATATAAGCCCTGACGTGGCATCCGCCGCGATTGGAAGTTGCATAAGCAAGAGCCATCCCCATAAGACCACGCGGATCATAACCCGGCATCTCAAGCCCTTTGCATTGCATAGAAACATCTTTTTTGTGGGATTTTGAAAGTGCTTTTGCCCCTTTCCCAAGTTCTTTTCCTCTTCCTGTGCCCTCTCCCATTTGTTTCACATATTCTTCAAGGTCTTTTACATCCTCACCCATTATTTCGGCATACGCAGCAATCGTTGAGCCTGTTGAGATCGTATCTATCCCATAATCATTGCAAAGGCGATTGACCTTGATTAGCTTTTCAATATCCGGATTGTTATTATCGGGACCAAAAGCCCATAAAGTCTCATATTCCGGAACTTCATAACCAGCAAATGCTCCGCTTTTAATTATGTGCTTGCATGCGATGCCGCAATTGTAACATGTATGCCCTTTAATATCATAATTCTCTTTTATGAATTCCCCTGAAACTTTGAAAGCATCATTGAATTCGTTTTTCCTGAAATTCCCTGAGGGGAGTATCTTCATGTGGTTCATCAGGTTCAAAATTGCAGATGTCCCATACATGGATAGACCGGACGAGCCTTTTTTAATAAGGTCCAGTGCCTCAGCCTGCGCTTTATCGAATCGTGACTTATCTGCGATCCTAGGTTTTATGCTGCCTTTTGCCACGATCGCTTTTAATTTTTTCGAACCCATGACCGCGCCAAGACCGCCGCGTCCGCAGGCATGGAAATAATCGTTCATCACATTTGCCATTGGAATAAGCCTCTCACCAGCACGGCCGATACATGCAACGCGGCCTTTTTTTGAAAGCGTATCCGTACATTTCCTGACATTTTCTCCCCATATATTGTTCGCAGGAAGTATCTCGATATCATCATTCTGTAGGGAAATATATACGGGCTCATCAGATGCGCCTTTTATTAAAAGGGCATCGATACCGGCGAATTTCAATTCTTTCCCGAAGAAGCCACCGCTGCTTGAATCAAAAATCGTACCAGTAAGAGGGGATTTGGAAACCATGACATGCCTGCCCGATAATGGCGCAGCGGTCCCGGTAAGCGGTCCTGTCGTGAAAATAAGGATATTTTCAGGTGATAATGGATCAATATCAGGTTTCACCAGATCGCTATATAACTTGACGCCAAGACCTCTTCCCCCGATATAAGTTTGAAGGTCGTTTAGATCGGTTTTTGTTTCATTGATCTTGTTGTCAGTGAGATTGATTATTACAGTTTTTCCGGTCCAGCCATACATGAGGTAAAAATGATTGTTTCGGATAATAAATCATTCGTCATCCTTTAAGAGAAATATCTAACCTTTAACGAAAAGCTGAAATGCTTATAGTATAATTAAACGCAATTACTGGTGATAATCTTGAAGATACTTGTAAGCGACCCTATATCCGACCAGGGTGTAGAAATATTAAAGAAAGAATTTGATGTTGACATTTTAACCGGTCTTAAGCCTGAAGAATTGATCAAAAAGATTGGAAATTATGAAGCCCTTATCGTTCGAAGCGAGACACAGGTTACAAAAGATGTCATTGCTGCCGGTAAAAAATTAAAAATAATAGGCCGGGCAGGCGTTGGCGTAGATAATATTGATGTAAATGCGGCCACAGAGCGGGGAATAATAGTCGTCAATGCCCCTGAGGGGAATACAATTTCAGCCGCAGAACATACGATAGCTATGATGATGGCAATGTCAAGGAACATCCCCCAGGCAAACGCATCATTAAAAAGCAAGAAATGGGACCGGAAAAAATTCATGGGTGTGGAAGTACGGGGAAAAACACTCGGAGTAATAGGACTGGGAAGGATCGGGGCAGAAGTAGTAAAAAGGTCGCAGGGAATGGAAATGGACATCCTTGCTTATGACCCGTTCATTTCTCCTGACAGGGCAAAAGAGCTGGGCATTGAGCTTACAACAGTTGAAGACATCGTAAGGAGGGCAGATTACATCACAGTTCATACACCCCTCACGAAAGAAACAAAAGACCTTATAAACACAAAAGAATTCGCGATCATGAAGAAGGGGGCGCGCGTCATCAACTGCGCAAGAGGCGGCATTATCAATGAAGAAGCTCTTGCAAAAGCAGTAAAAGACGGCATTGTAGGCGGCGCAGCTATTGATGTCTTTGTGAAGGAACCACCATTTGAAAGCCCTCTTATTGATCTTGATCGTGTTATTTTGACCCCGCACCTTGGCGCATCAACAGAAGAAGCCCAGATCAATGTGGCTATTTCTGTTGCCGAACAGGTAGTGAATTCCCTGAAAGGTCTCCCGGTTAAAAACGCTATCAATATGCCATATATCAAACCTGATGCCATGCAGGTCCTTGAACCATATTTCCCACTTGCTGAAAAGATCGGGAAATTATGCATGCATCTGATTGGAAGCAATTATGAAAAAGTAGAGATCTCCTATTGCGGGGATATCGCAGACCATAACATTGCACCGCTTACGCTTGCTGTATTAAAGGGATTGCTTGAACCTGTATTGGGGCCGGGCGTCAATTACGTGAATGCGCCAACCATAGCAAAAGAGCGCAAGATCAAAGTTATTGAGAGCAAATCAAAGACGAACCAGGGATATTCCAGCCAGATAGCGGTAAAACTGACAAAGAAAGGAGAAGAAAAGATCGTAAGTGGCACTATCGTTGGAAAAGAACCGCGCATAGTTCAGATCGATGAATACCGCGTCGATGTCGTCCCATCAAAATTCATGGTTGTGGCAAGACATGAAGACCACCCCAACATCATAGGACCCTGCTGCATGATACTCGGAAAGAACAATGTCAATATAGCCGGGATGCAGGTAGGGCGGATTACAGCGGGCGGGGAAGCCATAATGGTGCTGAATATTGATAGTGAAGTAGATGAAGCGATTCTGGATGAGATTAGAGAAGTAAATGGCATAATCGATGCGAAACTTGTGGTCTTATGAACAAGAAATCGCTTGAGATCGCAATATCCTTCGGGTCGGTAGTCCTGTTTATTATTTTGATCGCAGCCTCTAGATTAATATTGGGATCCCTGGAAGGATCAGGTTATGCAGCTTCCCTGCTGATTTTTATTGTTATTATGGGATTTGCCGGTCTTAAGCTTGCAGAAATCCCGGAAAATTAGTGGCAATGGAGATAAAAGTTTATTCAGTAATAATGATTTTGGCATACTAACCCTGTTGTCTTTCCTTCAATTCGTCTGTCAATTCTGACGGTCAGCCTTTTTCGATGGAATGGACTGGATGAGTCTGAATTCATTCTGGGTATTGATACAATCGGTATTATAATATTTACCGTCTGACGATTACGATTTTCAGTTGGTTACAAATTGTAACTAACTAGGCTCTCCGAAAGTATGCAAAGAACGTAAAGTTTGAGCACTTTTTATGATATATTTGCATTGGATGACGATATCATAAACATCTGAGTTCATCAGCATTTACGATAGCACACGGATGACACAGATTACGTGGATACGCACGGATACGATTATCTGTGGAAATATCCGTCCGATCCGCAGCATCCGTGTTCCCGGTCGATACTTTTGATTCTTCTAATCTTGCCATGGCTCTTTATTTTGATTGAAACCTGCGCGTATTGACTTAGTAGATTTCCGGCGCGTCGCAGCGGACGTAACCCTGCGGCGGGCTATGAGAACATGGGAGCGCGCCGCCTGGGGATTTCAGGAAGGCTGCGGTTTGAATCCCGTGAATCCTGTTGTCTATCGAACTTTTCTTTTCATTATATTTGTGTTCCTGTTCTCAAGCGAAATCTTTATACTATAGTAATTAAAATTATAGTATATAAGAAAAACTTACACATAAAACACAAAATAAAAGGTGATATAAAATGAACACAAAAACAATACTTGTCGTTGCGGCAATCATTGTCGTCCTTGGAGCCGGTTATGCAATTGCTGGAACCGGCGGTTTCTGGAATAGCATGATGGGCAGCTATGGAACCGTACAGGGAATGATGAGCAAAGGCGGCATGATGAGTAGCTATGGAACCGGACAAGAAATGATGAGCAAAGGCGGCATGATGGGTAGCTATGGAACCGGACAGGGGATGATGAGCAAAGGTGGCATGATGGGTAGCTATGGAACCGGACAGGGGATGATGAGCAAAGGCGGTATGATGGGAAATTATGGAACCGGAAACGGAATGATGGGTAATGGAAGCATGATGGGCGGCGCGAACGGATTTGCTGCCGGAAGCCAATACGGCGCCGCAACTCCTGATTATGGGGCAAATGCCACCCCCATAACCATCGATGAAGCAAAAACAACAGTAGAGAAGTATCTTGCAGGGACAGGCAATACTGACCTTGAGCTTGCAGAGGTTATACAATTCGATAACCATTTCTATGCCGGGATTAAGGAGAAGAGCACTGGCAATTATGCATTTGAACTCATCGTTAACAAATATACCGGCGCAGTTGGCCCGGAAATGGGACCCAACATGATATGGAATGCAAAATACGGGGACATGAGCATCGGCGAAACAGAAACAAAGGTGACAGAAGAACAGGCTCTTAAGTTCGCACAGGATTATCTTGACAGGGTCATCCCAGGAACAAAAGTGAACGTTGCAGACACATTTTATGGCTATTATACGATGGAAGTTACAAAAGATGATCAGATAACCGGCATGCTTAGCGTTAACAGCAATACGGGCGAAGTCTGGTACCATACATGGCATGGAACATTTGAAAAATTGCTTGAAGTTAATTGAACTTCAAGGATTTTCAAATAAAAGTTCCTTTATTTTAAATATGTTAATAACCTCTTAGTTACCGGTGAAATAGTGGATAAGCAATCCCTTGCAGAATTATTGAATGCGCTTGGAAACGAGCACAGCCTCAAAATACTTGCCGTACTGGCAGGATGCGAATGTTATGTGTCCGAGCTTGCCAAGGAAGTAGGGATATCGCGTCCGCTTTTATACCTGCATCTTAAGAAACTTGAGAACGTCGGTCTTGTGGAAAGTGAGATACGGCATTTCGAAGAGCCGCCGTATACAAAAAAATTTTACAAAGCAAAGAATTTTGAATTAATACTTTCATTGGATAAGATTAAGGAGATAGTAAATACAGGAGGAAAATAATGGCAACAATGATGGATGCAGTGCTGGGAACAAACACAGAATGGGCTACTTATACTTTGATTATAGTGGTAATTATTTTTGGCATGATATCGGTTTACCTGGGTTATATGATCCTCACGGAACTCAGGGAATCAAGGAAGTCGCTTGAGAGAGTGGAAAAACTCTTAAAAACCGTAGAGTGATCTTATGGTGCTCCAGGATAGCGATAAGGAGATGATCCGCAAAATATTCGTCGGGCTTGCCGGCGATGTGAAGCTTAAGGTTTTCACGCAGGAACTTGAGTGCAATTTCTGTAAGGAAACGCGAGAACTGGCTCTTGACCTTGGTACTTTGTCCTCGAAAATAAAAGTGGAAATATATGATTTTGTCAAGAATGGCGATGAAGTCATGGAGTACAAGATAAAAAGGATCCCGGCAATAGCCATCGTCGGGAAATTGGATTTCGGGATCAGGTATTATGGCGTCCCTGCAGGTTATGAGCTTCCGACTATGATAGATACAATTATTGATGTTTCAAAGGGCACCACAACATTGCCTGAAGCTATAAAGAATAAGCTTGCAGAGATAAAAAAGGATGTTCATTTGCAGGTTTTTGTGTCGCCAACATGCCCATACTGCCCAAAAGCGGCAAGGATTGCGCATCAGTTTGCGATCGAAAATGAAAATATTCGTTCTGATGTAATTGAAATGATGGAATTCCCGTACCTTGTCCAGAAATACAGCGTGATGAGCACCCCTCACATCGTTATTAATGAAGATACATCATTCATGGGCGCGCATCCGGCTGAGATTTTCATTGACCAGATAAATCTGGCGCTGAAATCGGGTTATAATCCGATGTATTCTTAAAACCGCATTTCCAGTAACCACTTTTTGTTTACCGAAAGTTATTTCAATTTATCGAATTATTATTGTCGTTGATTAGAATGAATGAAATAAATCCGGAAAGGATCAAGAAAATTGCTCAAATAATTTCTGAGGTTTCACGTTTGGATGAAACTGATATGTTTATCCTGCTTGCATTACTCCAAGACAGCGAGATCACCAATGCTGAACTGGCAAAAATAATGAACTTCAAAGATGGGAATTCCGTAGCTTATCACATGCGAACTATGGAGCAGAATAAAATGATTGACAGGTACACAATTGTTCCGAACTGGAAGCGTGTTGGACTGCCGACGGAATTTATAATACTGGCTGAAGCGGAAAATGAAGAACAATTGCTTGAGATTGAAAAAATACATATGATCATGACTGATGAATATGCATCGAAGCAGGGGGATATTGCCGTAATTCCGACCATCTCAGGGTGCGTAATCCTGCAGAATGTCTACCACTGTTTCGGCGATAAGACAATGGCAATTATTACAGGCAGGGCAACATCTGACCAGGATGCTGCTGTTTATAGTAAGAATTATCTTGTCAACAGGTACCCGAATATCAAAGTAAGCCTGCTAATGAACAAATATAAAACAATAAGTGATTTCTTCATTGATAAAAACGCAATAAAAAAACTAAAAGAATTCTTTCAGATAGGGACAGCAGATGATCCTGCTGTTGTTTTGAAAGAATTACATGATATACCTGTATAATGATAAAATAATTACATCAAAGAACATACTGAAGTTTGGAACCGTCAATGCCAGGATCATCCAGTTTTTAAATCGGTGACCATGGGCGACAGGATTTCCCATGAGGATTCTTATGCAGCCTGCAATGAGTGCAATATATAAAATGGCCGATAGATAAGAATAATTATATTTTACTATTAAATATAAAATAGGGATGAGTGGCAATATCGCCAGAGCGCTGCATACCTTTGCAGCTTTGCGAATACCAAGCAACAACGGCAATGAATTGATATCTCCTGCCACATCCTTAAAATCCTTCATGAATGTGAGGGAGAATACAAGTATGAATATGTAGGCGGCAACCATTAAACTCTCAATGTTAACAGGGGAATATATGCTCCAGATACCTATGGATTCAAGAGCGAAACATAATCCCATATTTGCCATTGCCATGCCGGGTTTGTCCTTTAAACGAAATGATGGGTGCGAGTACATGATCCCTCCAACAATGATTCCTGTTAAAAGACATGTAAAAAGAATAAAGCTCAGATTGAATGAAATAATAAGTGCTGCTGAAATTAATAAAAACATGTATTTCCATGCATTTTTCTCTGAGATTTGACCAGATGCGATAGCACCGTTTGGTTTGCATATTTTGTCTATTTCAACATCATAGATATCGTTTATGATATCGCATGCACCATGGATCAGTATCCCGGCAATGATCCCGATAGCTGCCCTGTAATCCCAGGTACCCAGGACTGTGCAGGTTACTGCTACTACAGAAAGGTCAACAACGCTGCTTTTCAATTTAAGGATTGATATATATGGGTTTTTCAAAAACATTCTTAATTCCCCGTGTTTAATTCATAAAAATATGAATTAGTTTTTC
Source organism: Candidatus Methanoperedens sp. (assembly GCA_027460585.1). Lineage (GTDB taxonomy): Archaea > Halobacteriota > Methanosarcinia > Methanosarcinales > Methanoperedenaceae > Methanoperedens. The sequence goes on from JAPZAP010000064.1 coordinate 9,274, forward strand.
ATTAATTTAGTCTATTATTGTTTATTTAAACATTTTCTTTTAGTTTTTAGTAATAAATGTAAAATAAACGATATGTTTAAATATTATGCATGAAAATATGCTGGTGTACAGAGAAAAAACTGTACATAAGAATGGGTCGATAAGTTGTCAGGTTGGGGAAATGAACCTCCCCACAGCTCTGCTGTGGGGTATAACGATAAAAATAAAACTCTAACAACTGGACTTTACAGCCCATGAAAAACGTGTGGGATTCAGCAGTTCCACAAGAGCAACTGAACCCCAGATCGCCCGAATGCATGGTAAATTTAGCGTTTAACTTATTTAAAGCCAGCGCCGCGCCTGATGAGGGTAGCAAAGAAAATAAAATATAAAGGAGAAATAAAATATGAAACAAATTAAAGGAATGCAATTAGGCGCGGTGCTTGCGGCAACACTACTACTTTTTGTAGTGTTCGCATCAATGCCTGCAAGCGCATATAATGCTCCTGGGCCAAGATGGGCAGGAACATCAACTGTATATGGTTGGGACTGGTGGGGATCAATACCATCTGATTGGAAACCTGCCATAAGAAATGCTGCATCTGCCTGGAATTCAGCTGGCTCAGTGTTCAGATTTAATGAAGATTATTGGACTGCAAACGTCTATAAAGCATCACTTGGTTCTGCAGGGCCATTAGCCAGAACATACGGATCAGCACCCAATTATGTAATCCTCAACGTTAATACGACCTTTAATAGCGATGTGCCATGGTCAACAACGGGGGAGAGTGGAAAAAATGATGTTCAGAATACAGCAACACATGAATTTGGCCACTGGTTGATATTGGCACACGTCACTGGATCAGGAGATACTGAAAAAACCATGTACCAATATGCTGACACGGGAGAAACAAAGAAAAGAACATTAGAACAAGACGACAAGGACGGCATTATACACATATACGGTTAGCAGAGAAACATTGCTTAAGGAGAAAATATGACAAAGAAATTATATATATTGGTACTGGTAGCAATTATATTCGTAGCTGGTGCTGCCAACGTAATAAGCCTCAAAAGTAGTAGAGAACAGCCTATGACTATTTTTGCAATGGACTCGTGGAATGATGAAGTATTAAACAACTCATTCCTTGAGGCTCATTCAGAAAACATAATCATGGGCAAAGTTATAAAAATACTTCCAAGTAAATGGAACACGCCGGATGGGAAGAAACCAATATCAGATGATAAAAAACCAGAATCTAAAGAAGAATTTTATGGAAAACAAAAGGAGTACAACATCTACACAGATGTAATTATTAAAGTCGATAAAAAAATAAAAAATGAATCGACTACTGCCGTAGTGACTGTCCGAACTCTTGGTGGTCAGGTTGATGAAGGAATAATGATCGAAGAAGATGAGGCCAAGTTTGAGCTCGGCGAAAATGTATTGCTGTTCCTTACAAAAGAGGATCCGTTCACAGACAACAGTGCAGGAACTCACTACAGAGTAACTGGTTGGAAGCATGGAAAGTTCAGCATTACAACGGATAATCAAGCAGTAAGGCATAACGTTCCTACAGAACACCAAAAAATACCTCTTGAAGAGTTGTTGAAATCCATAGGGGCTCAATGAGCCTCTTTTTTCATTTTTTCTGAAATAACGATTAATGTAGAGAGCTGATTTTTAATTGAATAATGTGATCCCTGTTATTGTCATTTAGTTCAGGAATTTATCTATGACCCCGCAGGAAATTCGTGAGGCTTTGTCTCATAATGCGATTGATCTGGGAGATATTGGCAGAGATAAGAATTATGGATTCGGATTAGTACAGGCAAGTTAATTTAAGATCACCATGAAAATAAAATTTTTAACTCTGGATGCATAGGAACCATGTGGTACTAAATAAATTTATTTTGTATATTATGAAAAAGCAATATTTTCTGTTATTTATTGTGGCAATAGCACTATTGTTTATAGCTATTTTCAGCCAATATTTTATTGACTTTACAGTAGTGGATGTAAGGCTTGAATCACCGGTAAATGAAGAGGTTCTAAATGAAATAGTTAATTTCTTTATATCCGAAGCATGGATGGGTCCAAAGTACTTATTTATTGAGCCAAAAGGTAATCAAGACATTCTTATTTGGTTTTCTGGCGAATATGATAAGGAACAGATCGCTCAAGGCATATCTCTTAAGAATTCTCTTAATTGCTCTTTTACTATAGATAGAATAGAGATTTTTAATGAGTCCAAAATAATTAGTTCCGAGTCCGTTGATAATACGTTATCTTTGGTACTTGAAACTGGTGACTTTCAATTACTAAAATCGGCAGCGGAAGCGGACAATAATAAGGATTTACTAGTATATCATTTCAACAGCAAAGTTTATAATACTTCTCTCTCAAGCATCAAATTTAATCAGCAAGAGAATAAAATTATTCTGCCTATAAAAGAAAATGCACAAAGTAAAGAATTTATTTTATTTGCAAGATTTGGAAAACTGATGCGAAATGGGAGCGTGTCGAAAGTGTGGTATCAGAAAAGGTTCGTCCTGAATATTAATAAATAAGCAACCTGCGCTTGATGAGGCAGCAAATAAAGAAATATATATGGAATAAAAAATATGAAGAAGAGTAACGGAATGCAAATAGGAGCAGTGCTTGCGGCAGTTTGTTGCTGTTGAACATGGCGTTTGGGCCAGCAGTAAGCGCGAATGCCCTTAGAGAATAATATGGATAAAACAAGATATTATGTAATAGGGATCTTTATCATAGTTCTGCTATCAGTTGTATGCATATATCAGATGAACCGGGAAGTAAATGGAAAAATAGAGACCAATTTAAATATCGGGTATGAGAAGGTGGCAGAGAATTATACGGATAGAGGCAATCAAACTTCCATTAAGATACGGGGTATACTATTTACAGGAATGGAGCAGGAAGAGCCGATAGAGATAAACTCAGGCGCTAATTGGTCAGTCAATGTTGTATTCGATAGTAACATCACAGATAAAGACGCAGAACAGATAATATCAAAATATGATATACCCAAGCCTCATTTTATACAAAGAGGCGCCCCATATCCCCGATATTATGTAATCGCTCCCAAGGGCGATTATGAAGATATCAAGAACCGCCTTGATAAAGAAGAATATGTTCAACTATCGAAAAAGATCAAAATAACAGATGACAATGTTGCCGCAGTGATTTGGGTTATATCCGACCGTGTTCTTCCCGGAATTAGATCAAGTGGCATATCATTGAAAGAGACGATGGTTATGCAATTAATCTATGGACCTGAGACACCACAAACAGAAAGCAGAAACATAATGCAACAGTTAGATAGCGATGAGAAAATCATCAACACCAATGTTGGATATTTATTTGGTGAGGAACGGACCTAATGAATTTAAAATTAAAAGTATTGATGATTGGAATCATTATGTCAATACTGATTAGCGGGTGTGTTGAAAAGACACAGCAAAATGATAAATCTGTCAATACTTCAACCTCTACTCCTTTTTTTCCAGTGCAAAAGGATCCAAACTCAGCTAGTCAAATGACTGCGTTATTAAAAGGTGAATTAATCCTAGTAAATGGTTGTCTCCGTGTGGATAACTATTTGCTCGTATGGCCCCATGGTTTTTCAATAAGCACTGATGGTGAGGTAATCCAGATCATTGATAACACTGGCAAACCTATTGCACGTGTAGGAGATAAGATCAAACTTGGCGGAGGTGGCGGTGAAATGCCCCGTGAAATTGTAGCAAAATATTCTGCAGAGTTACCTAGTGATCTTTGTCCAGGGCCATACTGGATTATCGAATAGGTGTTAACAAATGGTTAAAAGCAAGGGAATAGGTATGTTCCTCTCTCTTTTATTTTAAAAATCCAAACAAAAGGACTTAAAAACAAATATTTTTTGTGTCCTTCGTCAACTTCACATAACGCGGCCTACGCTTGCCAGCTCCGTATAGCTACGAATCCATTCGTAGTTTAAGAAAATCTTTTATAAGTCCAACACGTAGATGATTGTCACAGAAATTATATATTAAAGTCTTGAAATATAGATGTTAAAGGATACAATGCCAAATAAATACACACGGGCTTAAAAATAATATATAGATGTGAGGTATAATAAAATGAGTAAAAGCTACGAACCAATCCCATTACTGCTTGCTCTTTTCACACTGGTTTTAAAACAGGTTTTCAGTAAAAGAAGAGATTGAAATGATAAGGCCAAGAAATCCCAAACAATTTATGCATATATCGTTTGTGCTTTTACTTTTCATACTTTTTGCAGCCACACCTGTAGTATTGGCTTTAATGCAAAAAATAAGCGTGGAAGACCTGACAAAAGAGGCTGACGTAATCGTTATAGGAGACATTAAAGAAGTGGAGAGCAGGTGGAGTCAGGGAAGGACTCCAATTAATACGTATGTAACGCTCTCTGTTGAAAACTATATTAAAGGCGGCGAAGGGCAGGAAACGCTGACAATAATCACTCAAGGAGGAAGCAAATGGGGTTTTACCGTCTGGGTGGAAGACACCCCGGTCTTCTCGAAAAATGAAAAAGTGCTGGTTTTCCTGAAAAAGGCAGGACGTGAGTTCAGCGTTGCAGGTTGGGCGCAGGGCAAGTATATTGTTGAGAATGAGGAAGTGCGTGATATCAGTGGTGAGAAAGTATCACTGAAGGACTACTTGCGCCGTGTAGAAGATGCGATGCCGCCACAGGATGCAGTGACTCCGGTAAGAACTCAGGTGGCGCAGGCAAGTCATGAGGCGCCAGGGTTTGAGGTGGTTTTCGGGATATCAGGAGTTCTGGCTGTGTGGTGGAGATTAAAGAAGGAAGGAGGAAATTA
>JAPZAP010000065.1 GCA_027460585.1 Candidatus Methanoperedens sp.
ACTTCAGTACACTGTTTTATGATTTCGCCGGAGTTTTGCGACACAGTTATCACCACATGATATAAATATGAAACAAGAATCGTTATTAAGATTATTCAAAGAAAAGACTTTCGGTGATAGTATGACAGGAAAAGAATCAGACGATAAAATAAAAATGATCACAAAACTTCTTGAAAAAGGGGGAACAATGCTTGCAACCCATCATGACTGCGGCGCCCCCATGTTCAGGTACCAGGGAAAAGTCGTATGTCCGGTATGCGATTTCCAGGAAAAGAAACAGGAGCAACAGCAGAAACAGCAACCAGAGGAATTAGAAAAACAAATAAAAAACGGCGAAAAACAGCATATTGGACAAAGCCAGCAGAACATGGGATCTCCCGGGATTTCAGGAGTTTCAGGAAGTATATCGCAGACAGTATTACCGATCTCAAATATTATCGCGAACAAAATTCGAAACCTTACAGCAAGTCTTGAAACTGAAACCGAACTGGGAAGGGTAAAGGACAAAATGGAGTGTATCGAGCGTGGAGTAAGGATATTAAAGTTATTGCGAGAGATTGATTAACTTACACACCTGTGATTGATTAACTTACACACCTGTAATCCTGACGATCGTATTTCGGGTGACGAGAAGATTAAAAGAGGCTTGTTCCTTGTTCTCACGTACAAGAACACCGAATATTTCCACGATATCACCATAATCCGCTTTCATTAGCTCCCTGTTATTTTCACTCATATGGTATACAGGCATGATAGCATAACAGGGTTCACGCACTGTACCATCGCAAATCTTGAATACAAGAGTCTTCTCATTCCCCAGGTTTCCCGACATAACAGACGTAGCGACGTTTATATGCTTCTCGATATGCTTCTTAAGGTTTGAAAGGGCCATGAATTTTCCTTTCGCGCGATAATTATGTTTTGAGGATCCCCTCTTCCTTAGTATTACAGATGAGAATTTCATATCCGTGTTCATATACCTGTAAGAATCCGTGGTATCTGCTATCTTCTTCATGAAATCTGGAGCTGTGATATTCCCCTGCTCCTTAAAACTCCAACAATTATCGCCGCTGCACATTTTGCCCCATATGAATGAGCAGGGGCTATAGACATTAAAGCCCTTCCTGACAAGAGTCTGCTGAGTAACCCGTAGAGCCTTTGAATTATCAAGGTCTGCAGGCTCAATAATGATCAGGGTTGGATCCCTGCTGCCTGAAGCGATCCTCTCTACGACATTTGCACGTTCAGGAGGCGTGGACTTAAGCTCAGCAAGGACATTTGAAAAGACAATAAGATCAGCATCATGAGGAACAGGCGCGGTTTCGATAGATGAACGGACAGGCTCGCCAATAATGATATTTGCGCTGCCACCTGACATGTAATTCTTGCTGAGTTCCTCATAACATAGGATATTTTCCAGTTCTTTTTCTATCGACTCGATCCTGATACTCAATTTTCCATCCATATTATTCCTGGAATAAACATCCTGGAGTTTCCTGAAAAAATCAACTGTGGAAAGGGTAATTGTCCCCGGACCTGAACCGGCATCAATGATCCTCATTTTATTAAAGAGTAATCCGCCTTTGAATAATTCAAGCAGAAGATACTGGTACTGGCAGAAATATACGGGAAAATGATACAGCAGGTAGGAAACTATCCTTATTTTGGGATATCCTGATCCTCCTTCTCCTTTCCAGTATTCCTCTTTTTGCGAAATTATATTTTCACGGATCAACCGGGCTGTGTCACCGGTGTTCCAGTTCTTCCCGCAGGTGCGCTCGATATATGAACTCAACAGTTTCTCGATACGCAAAGGTAATACTGGCTCTTTTAAAAGCCCTTCAAGTTCCGTCACGACCGATTCGTCAGCAGGAAGTGCCCGCTTCACAAGCTTTGAGCATTTAAGATCCGGGCTGCAATAGAGGCCCAGGTCAAAAAAATGCATTTTTAAAATATCAAAGAGCTCTTTTTCCTCATATTTCCTGCTTAAGTACTGGTTCATCTCAGATAGTGAGAACTCAGAGCGTGACGCAGCGAGGTATTTTGCGAGTGAGAATATTTCTGATGTCATAGGCAAGGAAGGATTAATGCAAGAGTTATTGGGAAAATCATACCAATATAATTGCTTTATAATAGCTTTAAGTATTTAACTAATATATTAGATTATTAAGGTCAAATGAAATGATGAAGAAATTACAGCTTCTAATATTATCATGCATAGCACTTCTTTTAATAATGAATCCGATTAATGTCGTTAACGCGCTTGAAGATGGCGTTTCTATTCCCCTTGTTGCTGATAAGGTAACAGATAACGGGGAAGAAGGAGCACTCCTTGGAGCCCAGGTGATCGTTGTAAATGGCACAGGCCATGTTTTTGTAGATACGAACCCTTATACACAGGTTGACCTCCAGGGCTCTGCAAGAATTGCTGCCATGGTGGCCTCAGATGTGCTGGGAGTAGATGAAAAGGCATATGATTTCTATTATATTATCGATATCAGCTCTCCCATAATAGGCGGACCTTCAGCAGGTGGCGCCCTGACCGTGGCGACGATTGCAGCAATAAATAAATGGACCATAAAACCCAATGTTGTTATGACAGGAATGATAAATCCCGACGAATCCATAGGACCTGTTGGCGGTATTCCATACAAGCTAGCAGCTGCCGCAGCAAAAAATTACACGCTTTTCCTGGTTCCTGAAGGCCAGACCACTGTAACCGTAAAAACTTCAACAACTTCTTCAAGGGGTTCAAGTATAATTATTGGAGACATTGAGGAAACGGTGAATGTTGTTGATCTTGGTAAAAAACTGAATGTCACCGTCAAAGAAGTGAGTACGATACAGGATGTAGTATTGGCTTTTACGGATCATGAGATAAGCACGCCAACATATAAAGGCACTATCCTGACAACTCAATATATGGACCTTCTGAAACCCCTGGCCCAGAACCTGAAAAGTGAATCAGGCAGCATGTATAATGAAACGACATCATCCATGTCCAGAACACAAGTAACAGATACTGCGAAGGATATCCTGGACAGGGCGGATAAGATGTATGATGATCAGAAATATTATGCTGCTACCTCTTTGTATTTCAATTCAATGTTCACGATGCGCTTTGCGCAGTGGAAAAACGGATACGACAAAGCTTCAGAAAAGGAACAATACCTGACTGAGCTTGCAAATAAAGTTGAAAAGCAGATACAAGCATCCGAGAGCGACCTCCAGAATTTTACAAAGTACGGGATAACCGATGTGGAGGCTGTGGGAGCTGCAGAATCAAGGATCACAGAAGCAAGATTGAGGCTTGATGAAGCGAAGAACGTTAATAATACAGATGATAAGATCTCCTCATTGGCATTTGCGAATGAGAGAGCCAGGACAGCGCAATGGTGGCTCATACTTTCGACCCCTACAGGTAAAGTCGTCCCTGAAAATATCTTGAAAGACCGTGCGGGATGGTATCTTAGCCAGGCGCAATCCATCAATACATACATGATAACATTGCTCTCAGAGAGCGGCTCGCATCCGGATATCACGGGAGGCGCCGCAGATGATATTACCAAGGCCCAGAAGGAAATGGAACGCGGCTATTATGCGGGTTCTATATTTGATTCGCTCCAGGCGACAACAAAAGACAGCACCTTGATTGGATTATTGGGAAAGAATGATACGCAAAAGAATGTTAACAACAGTTATGAAGCTGCAAAAGCAGCGATAAATGAAGCCCGTCTTGCAGGAATAGAACCAACGCTGGCAGTGAGCGCCTTCGAGTACGGGGATACAATGACAAATCCCTATGATAAAATATCCCAGTATTCTTATGCAAAAATGATCGCCAAAACCTCAATAGTGCTCAATTCCCATTCCACACTTTCTAATGAAACACCAATTAAGCCGGTCATTACTCCTTACGTAAACGAGCCCTTCAAGGAATTGATACCAACTCCTGTGGAGACGACAAAATCTAAGACAAAAATACAACTGCCGGGCTTTGAGGCTGTCGCAGCGATCGCAATTTTATTTATCGCGAGAAGGATCAGAAGGCAGTGAGTATTTTTGGTTTCCAGGCTGTTTCCATGGATCAGTCGGGAATGGATGTCGTAGAGCAAACCGCCTGTGGCTAAATCTTCCTGAACACAAGCTCATCGCCTTCCACATCCACTTCTATCGAATCCCCTTCGGCAAATTCCTTATCCAGTATTTTCATTGCCAGCGGATCAAGTATCTGATGCTGGATAGTCCTTTTCAGAGGTCGTGCCCCGAAGGAGGGATCATAGCCTGTTTTTGCAATGAAATCTTTTGCCGATTGGGTCAAATTGATCTCGATCTTCCTTTCCGTCAGGCGTTTTTTCAGGATATTGAACTGTAAATCCACGATCTTTGTGATTTCCGCAAGCTTTAGAGGATGGAATATTATTATTTCGTCAAGACGGTTCAGGAATTCAGGTTTGAACTGCTTGTGAACGACTTCCATCACTTTCTTTCTCATTTCATCTTCCCTGTCCAGGAGATCGAAGATCCACTGGCTTCCGATATTGGAAGTCATTATGATGACCGTATTCTTGAAATCTACTGTGCGCCCGTGGCCGTCGGTGAGCCGCCCGTCATCGAGTATCTGGAGCAGGAGGTTAAAGACATCAGGATGAGCCTTCTCGATCTCATCAAATAAGATGACCGCATATGGCCGCCGCCTCACTGCTTCCGTAAGCTGCCCGCCTTCCTCATATCCCACATAACCCGGCGGCGCGCCGATAAGCCTTGCTACTGTGTGCTTTTCCATGTATTCGCTCATGTCAAGCCGTATCATCGCAGCTTCGTCATCGAACATGAATTCTGCCAGCGCACGCCCAAGCTCGGTCTTTCCCACGCCTGTCGGGCCAAGGAACATGAATGAACCAATGGGACGCTTTGGGTCTGAGATGCCTGCACGTCCGCGTCTCACGGCGTTTGCGATCGCGATAACCGCTTCATCCTGCCCGATAACGCGCTGTTTCAGGCGTTCTTCCATGTGGACGAGTTTTTGCATCTCACCTTCAAGCATTTTGCTGACAGGAATGTGAGTCCATTTTGACACGACTTCCGCGATATCTTCCTTATCCACCTCTTCTTTTAACATCTTCTGGTCTTTCTGGAGTTTGACAAGTTTCTTATTTTCCCCATCAAGTTGTTTCTGCAAACCGATAAGAACCCCGTAACGCAGTTCTGATGCCCGCTCAAGATTTCCTTCAAGTTCTGCCTTCTCTGAGTCCATGCGGGTTTTCTCGATATCCCCTTTTATCTTTCGTATCTTCTGGATGGCATCTTTTTCAAGCTGCCAGTGGGCTTTCATCTGGCTGCCTTTCTCTTTCAGGTCTGAAAGTTCTTTGTCTATTTTCTCAAGGCGTTCTTTTGAATATTCATCCTTTTCTTTTTTGACTGCCTGCTTTTCTATCTCAAGCTGGCGTACCTTCCTCTCGATATCATCAAGCTCTGATGGCATGCTGTCGATCTCGATCCTGAGTTTTGAAGCAGCTTCATCGATCAGGTCGATGGCTTTATCGGGCAGGAACCGGTCCGTAATATATCGGTGGGAAAGTATGGCAGCGGTCACAAGCGCTGCATCCTGGATCCTCACGCCGTGATGCACTTCGTATTTCTCCTTGAGGCCGCGAAGTATTGAAATGGTATCATCAACTGTGGGCTCTTCAACAAGCACAGGCTGGAAGCGCCGCTCAAGCGCAGCGTCCTTTTCGATATGCTTGCGGTATTCATCAAGCGTTGTGGCGCCGATGACATGAAGTTCCCCGCGCGCAAGCGCAGGCTTGAGAAGATTTGAGGCATCCATCGCCCCTTCTGCTGCCCCCGCGCCAACAAGAGTATGAAGTTCGTCGATGAACAGGATAACAGATCCTTCTGAATCCTGCACTTCCTTGATTACCGCTTTCAGGCGCTCCTCGAACTCTCCCCTGAATTTAGCGCCCGCCACAAGCGCTCCCATATCAAGCGCCACAACTTTCTTGTTTTTGATCGTCTCCGGCACATCTCCCGCGAATATCCGAAGCGCAAGCCCCTCCGCGATGGCTGTTTTTCCGACGCCGGGCTCACCTATAAGGACTGGATTATTCTTGGTGCGCCGGGATAGCACCTGAAGAACGCGCCGGATCTCTTCGTCACGCCCAATGACCGGGTCAAGCTTCCCGAGCGCCGCAAGTTCTGTGAGGTCACGGCCATATTTCTTGAGCGCCTCATATTTTTCTTCCGGATTCTGGTCGGTGACACGGGATGAGCCTCTAACTTCTTTGAGGGCTTTCATGATGGCGTCCTTTGATACGCCATTTTCTTTCAGTATGCGTGCTGAAATGCCGTTTTTCTCATCAGCAATGGCAAGCAAAAGATGCTCGGAGCTGAGGTATTCATCGCGCAAGGTTTTCATTTCGGAAAAACCAGCCTCAAAGACGTTATTCAATCGTGTTGATATGTAAACCTGCCCCGCGCCTGCCCCTTCCACACGCGGCAGTTTATCGAGTTCATCTTCAAGCCTTGCGCTTATCCCTGCTGCATTTGCGCCCAGCTTCAGGAAAAGCTGCGTTGTCAGGCCTTCTTTCTGGTTGATGAGCGCAAGCAGGAGATGTTCAACATCAAGTTGCTGCTGGCTTCTGTCGGTAGCTATGTTCTGTGCGTCCTGGAATGCTTCCTGGGCTTTAATGGTGAAACGGTCAAATCGTGGTGGCATGTTAGTTTTATCTCCCTGTGGTTTTAATTGGTGGGGGAGGGATTTAAGGGTTGCTTTTTTGGATTTGATGAATTTTTTGAAATATTGAAGCATTGTTTATATAGATTAAAGACTAAGTAATATTTGCAATGAGATCTCAAGCAAAACAGCCCATAAAAATTGTCAGGAAGGACGAAGGGCTTACAGCCAAAGAAAAGGAAACCGTAGATGAAATAATGCACAGGAATGATAAGGTTCTCAAGATATTAGCCAATATGTAGTTCTCTTGCTCTTTCTTTGATCCATTTCTCTATTGTTTTGACCGAACATTTATATTCTGCTATTTTTTTCATCAAAGCAACTTTTTCCTCTACATCTGCATGAATATAATATCCTTCTTCATAAAGTATTTTTTCTGCCGTCACCAAAGCTGTTCTTTTATTTCCATCAAAAAATGGATGTTGAGAAGTAATCCCGTGCAAAATCAAGGATGATTTTTTAAATATATCATTCTCTCGATTCGTTTTATAAATGAGCATTTCCAGCGTAGCTTCACTTAATACTCCTCTTGTCCCACCATATTTTTTTATAATTTCGTCATGTATCTCGATTATTTTCCTGACTGTGAGTTCTGCCATCTGAAGACCTTTTTATAAAATCATAACGTCTTTTCTTTCAATAATATTTCAGACCCGACTTCACCCACATAAACAGTAACTATCCCGAAAGTAAGGTCAAAATATTCGACCTTCGAAATACCCGCATCTTTCATAAGCCCGACAAATTCAATCCTTCCGGGAAATGCCATCACCGACGAAGGGAGGTAACTGTAAGGTCCGTTTTTCCTGGATACCAAAGCCCCGATCGCTGGTAATATCTTTTTAAAATAAATATAGTAGATGGATTTAAAAACCACATTTTCAGGTATAGAGAATTCTAGGATCACAACTCTTCCTCCTTTTCTGACCACGCGGTTCATTTCAGATAATGCTTTACTTATATCTGCAACATTGCGTATTCCAAAAGCAACAATAGCCCCATCAAAAACCCCGTCCTTGAAAGAAAGGTTTTCGGCATCATTCTGGATGCAACTGATATTCCTTCTATCCCCATCTTTGATCTTGAGCATGCACAATTGCAGCATCTCATAACAAAAATCGGATGCAATGACACTGTTATTTTTCGAGACTTCGATCGCTACGTCCCCGGTTCCCGAACAAACATCAAGAAGATATCCTGGAGGCAGTTTTGATACGGCGAACCGACGCCAGTATTTATCAAGTCCCAGGCTTAACAGGTGATTTAAAAAATCGTATCGCTGGGAAATACCTGCAAACATCTTCCGGACATATTCTTTTTTATTTAGCTGCGACATCTTTTCCCTGTAAAATAAAACCAGTCGAAATCAATTTACCAAAACATATAACTTATCTTGGCTATAAGTAGATAATATGAACAAGACGGAGAATAATCCGGATATAAAATCGGAAGTAATGCGCAATATCCTCAATATATCAAAGAGGCTTGCCAAAGACAATCAGGGGGCTCTTTTTGTCCTCGCGGACAGGCAAAAGATCGAAGGGAATTACCGGCACCATTATCCTCAGATCCAGTTTGCGGGGAATTTGCTCAGTAAGGGAATGGATGCTGTAGTTGAAAAACTCGCCACGCTTGATGGCGCTATCATATTTACACCCGAAGGTGAATTGATCGCATATGGTTCACGCATATTGAAATCTGAAACGCTGTTTGGTTTTGGAACAAAACATGCGGCTGCCAGAGGCATAACTTTACACGATGATGCTATTACCGCAGTTCTTGTTTCGGAAGAAAGCGGATGGATAAAAGTATTCCAGAAAGGAGACATCGTACTTGAGACTGATGCAGTTGATATCGAACCTTCCACGCTTGATAAAGTATCGCGTTTCCTGACAAACCAGGATACTGCGCTACTTGCAAGCGCGGGAATTGCGGCGGCAGCTCTTGGCGCTCCTGTGGTATTGATAGTTGGCGGGGCATATATGATGGTAAGAACAGCAGGCCAGATGATATCCTCTGCATTAAAGAAAGAGAAGAAGTGATATGGTACATTTTACAAAACTCCACGGCAATGGAAATGATTTCATCCTCATAGATGAATATAATAAAAAGATCATTGAGGATAATAAAAAGGCAGCTTTTGCATTGAAATATTGTGACCGCAGATTCGCAATTGGGGCAGATGGTGTATTATACCTTGGAAAATCCGATAAGGCTGATATCAGGATGCAGATCTATAATTCAGATGGCACACAAGCCGAGATGTGCGGCAATGGCGTTCGCTGTCTTGTCAAATATGCGCTTGATGAGGGATATATCAAGGAAAAAGCAAGTGTGGAAACACTTGCAGGTATTCTGGCAATAAGTTCGCGCATCGAGGACAAAACCTGGATCACAGTAAATATGGGAAAACCGCAATTTGAAAGGGCTAAAATCCCGGCCAAAGGAGACGGGGAATTTGTCAATGTGGCAATGCACGGATACAAAGTCAGCGCTGTCAACACAGGAGTTCCTCATGCAGTGATCTTTGTTGATTCCCTGGACGACCCTGGATTAATGTCCGCAGCGCCAAATATCCGCTACGACCCGATCTTTCCTAAGGGTACGAATGTGAATTTTGTCCAGTTAAATTCAAGCGATGAAATTACGATACGCACTTATGAACGGGGAGTTGAAGGGGAAACATTGAGCTGCGGAACTGGTTCTGTAGCATGCGCTGTATTTGCCCAAAGGCTCGGCAAGACAACTATTGCTGTCAAAGTGAATACAAAAGGCGGGGAACTCAGAATAACGATAGCCCAGGATGCTGCATATATGGAAGGCACGGCAGAGCGTGTATTTGAGGGTAAAATCAAATAAATTAAACCTGTTTGAGCTTCCCAAAATGAGCATGAAATTTTAAAATCGTAAAGTAAAGCTTATCAACACTCCTGCTTCACTGCAACGATTTGCTGTTATGAGACTAAAAAACGACATCGCCAGTAAATCCTCCAGTGACTCCTCTTTCCTCCAAAACGACTCCGCCCGCGTCCCCTTCGCTGTTATCGGCATTTTCCTCGTGATCCTCTCAACGATGGTCTCCCTCAACCTGACCCGCATGGACATAAAAATGGCAAAGACCATGTCCTCAGGCACTGAAATATCTGCACCCGACCAGGCTTTATCCTACGCACAGGCAGACCTTGCGCGGGCGCTCAACTATGCAGCTATGGAAGCCTTTAAAAAACTTGGCGAGACACCCGTTATCGAACCAGATAACACAAGTGAATATTATAATGGCACAGGCGGCGATCCCCACAAATTCAATGCAAACTGGGCACGCGCCATGACATTACACACTTTTGACATCTACATGGCGACAAACTACAACAACGATGCATTCGTGTATAGCGGATATTCCGTGAACGTAGACCCACCCGGATCATGGGAAACTATAACATTCACGCCCGTAAAAATGAAACTCAACCGGACAATACGCCCGCCGCTTATGGAACCCGGGAACAATAACGGTTATGAAACATACTGGAAAATATCCATGCCTGTTCGTATCCACCTTAACAACCTCGGCATGAAAACAGAGCTCTTATCCCGGAATATCACTGTGGAAACGCTCATCACATCGCGCTACCCGCTTCTTCGCGATCTTACCGATGAATTCAGCGAACGTGTGAACGGCACAAATGCGGTGATGACCGAGACCACAGCCTTTGCGATGGCATATACGTGGGGCAGGGGTTATATGCAGTACGCAAAAGGCACGCCCCTTAACATCGTGAACAATTCACATATGGCTTTGATCGTTAACGGCGCGCTCCTTCTTGACCAGGGTTTCGTGTTCAATTCTGTTGACCCGATGAGCCTTGTGGAATATGCGAACCAGACCGCACTTACGCTTTCTGGTAAAAAAAAGGCATACGAGGATGTCGGGCTTGATAACAATTCCCTGGAAGTTGACCCCAAAGAGGATGCCTATAATTCGACCGATGAACCGGATAAAGCAAAAGAAGAATCAGAGAAAGGAAAATATGATTTTAATATTACGCTTATCATCAATTATCTCAATAATGGTTCAAAACCGGGCGGCTCGATCGTTTACAAGGAAATAAAGACGGTCATTCCGCAGATTTATAGCACAAAATTCGCGACAGGCGTTGCCAGGCTAACTTCAGAAAATGGGGGATCCCATAGTGGGTACGAGGAAAGTTATAGTATCGATGACTGGGGCGACCCGGACAGCATGAAAAAGACAGGAATTATACCAAAAGACTCGTATGTTCCCGGAAATCCCTATGGTGAGACATGGGAGCTTGCATGGACGCGAAACCATGTGTGGCGGCATACTTACTGGGTGACGGTATCTTGCGGTGAGGATTGCACAAAGACAGTGCCCTATTATCAGTATATGACCACCATTGATTCGCGGGTAGACAAAGTCGCCATTACCCTGAAAGCACTTGAGAACTCAAATACAGATATTTATTTTGATTTCGCAGCAAATCATTTTTCTTCGAAAAATGATCTGTATGGAACGTATGATTCGAAAGATGTGACATACAGGTTCACGTGTACGGACTCGAATCTTGAGTCAGCATATCTTGATTACAGGTCGATTTTTGATGCGAATAAAAATGAGAACCTGAAAAACATGGGCTTAAATGGCGATACTGACCTTAGATCATATACGGTGGATGTACCCGCATGGGTCGTGAATGAGTCGCAGTTTGCGGTTGACGAGATTTCCGGGAATATGATACAGGAGATTCATCTTGACCCTGATATCAATTATGAGAACTATCCTGTTCCTTCTGACCTTATGAATGCTGCAAGGGATGACCTGAGAAAGAAGATCAAGGCAAAGGAGACGCAGTATGCTGATAAGTCGAATTATTATTCAGGTAAATATTATAGCGCAAGCGGGAAGGTCATTTCCCTTGTGCGTGAGTGGTATGTGGATCAGGTGATGTACCAGGTTCGGGATAAGTTTACAAAGGGAAGCGATGAGATCAATAAAACGATAAAGATAAATTTCTCCGACCCTGATAAAATTAAAGATACTAACAGGAATGCTTCCAGGTTCTTATCCCAGGGGTTGAAATTGCCCTTTGGCATACCTATGAGGGCATTCCATGTGGATGAGGATGGCATTATTTATCCCCCTGAGGCGCTTGCTGCGTGGAACGAGAGTGTGACGCTCCTTGTGGATCAAGAGCCAAATTATCTTGACCCTGAGATGCCTTATGGAAATGAGAAGCTCTTTACGTTGAAATTGCGCAACAACAATCTGCTGGGGGGAACTGGCGTACATATTTTGCCTTCCCTTGAGCCATGGATAGCGACGTTCAATATGTGGTCGATCGATGTTGAGGGCGAGTTCGTGAGGTTTGAGGTGCAGGATATGGATAATGAAGTGCATCCAGACCCGATTTTCGGGCATGAAGTGCAGGTTTATGTTAGGAAAAATGATCCTGATATCGTTGATCCTGTAACCAATTCAACTATTGGTGATAATCTTCCAATTAAATTTAATTTTTCAACTGGAACTTTCATAGTTGTACCTCCGGGAAAAATAGAAGGGATAGGGGATAAAGATGGGATAATGATCGAGGAATCATCGGGATTTAAGGAAAAATAATGAAGTCTATGGTATATGTTATTATTTTAATTGTAGTCTTGCTGTTGAATTTTCAAATAGCAGGTGCTGCGGATAATGAATATGGAACTGTTAAAGCCCGGTTTAATGGGATTAATGCAACTGTAACCGGGATTGAATTGAAAGTCGGCGAACCTGTTGAAGTCCAGGTTGAAATTGAATCAAAAATAAATGGACATGTGACTTTAATATTGCTCGAACCAGGGATTACTAAAGCTTTTGATGTATTATCGGGACCAAGTAAAGTTGATGAAAAGATATCCAATTTAAATATTGAATCAGGCTGGTCAAAAACATATACATGGAAACTCGCCCCGAATGGCGCCTGGAAAGATGGAAATGCACCTATTAACTTGTTAGTTAAATTTTATAATACAAAATTAAAAAATGACAAGATTGTGCAATTCACCATCGCCAACCCCTACATCCTCGACGAACAATATTCCGGCGCCGTCCCCACGCCTGAAACATCCGCCTCCCCGACGGGAATTCAGTCGAAGGAGACGCCGTTCATTCCGGTAATATTTGCAGTGGGCGCATTGATGCTGGCATGGCGCTGGAGAAGAAAACAATCGTGAAATAGTACATGGATTGCGCGGATGACACAAATGTGCGCACATCCGTGAAAATCGCGCAATCCGCCTCATCCGTGTTCCCGGTTCAAACCAGCTCATCAAAAAAAATGTTGTGCAAATTCAAACAGATAAACATAATAAGGCAAAAATAAATAAAAGAAGTAAAATGGCACAATCCTAAAATCCAGTGATTTAATAATTTTTCACAACAAAAAACAGAATAATCTGGTAACAAATGAATCCACATAAATCGCTTCCACTGAAAAACAGGTCTTTTTTGAACTAAAGACGAAAATTATCAGACACG
>JAPZAP010000066.1 GCA_027460585.1 Candidatus Methanoperedens sp.
TATTACCTTTACAAAGATAAGGTTTAAATCGGATGGCGTAATATGGGCGGTATTCTCGGGCCCGTAGCTTAGCCAGGTGGAGCGCTCGGCTGATAACCGAGAGGTCTTGCGTTCAAATCGCAACGGGCCCATAGACCTTTTTCATTTCCTGGCAAAAACAAATGTTAAAACTATATTGATTATCATTTATACCGCTTATGTCTTGAGATTCAATAAAGTTTATTAACTAAAAAGTCATCTGGAACTCAAATTGCGGAATATATTTTTATAACGCAAATACTAATTATTGGAGGATTATTTAATGGCACGAAAACCAGGACGAATGTACAAGAAAATCACGCAGCGCTCATATACAAGACGAGAATACATGGGCGGTGTTCCAGGCAGCAAAATAGTAACTTATGACATGGGCAATCTAAAAGATGAATTCCCTATCCAGTTGACATTGGTAGCAAAAGAAGAATGCCAGATCAGGCACAGCGCTCTTGAATCTGCCCGCATAGCTGCGAACAGGATATTGCTTGATGCCGCAGGACTGACAAATTATCATTTAAAAATCAGGGTATACCCTCATGAGGTATTGCGCGAGAACAAACAGGCAACAGGAGCAGGAGCAGACCGTGTATCACAGGGAATGCGACTGGCATTTGGTAAGGCTATTGGTACGGCCGCCAGGGTAAGGCAAGGACAGGAAATCATGAGCGTTTATACTAATCCTGCCAATTTCAAGCTTGCAAAGAAATCATTGGTATCAGCCGGTTATAAATTGCCCACTCCAATCAGCCTTATTGTTGAAAAGGGCCAGGAACTGGTCCTGACTTGAACTCAATGAGAATTATCGTATTTGAACAGTATATTGGTATTGTATCATGAATGACGACTATCTGGTAAACCTTGACAGGGCATTGAAGAATTTGCCTGAAATTAAAGGCTCAGGGGAACGTTTCGTTATTCCTGATCCAAAACTCCTGACAGAAGGAAAGACCACTGTGCTTGAGAATTTTGCCGTCATAGTGGACAAATTGAACCGTGAGCCAGAGCATATTTTTAAATTCCTTTTGAGGGAACTGGGAACTGCCGGTAAGATCGAAGGTTCAAGAGCGATATTCCAGAGAAGACTGACTTTAAGCATGATATCGGAAATTATCAATGCGTATGTCAAGGAATATGTAACCTGCTCGGAATGCGGACGTCCGGATACGCATCTTATGAAGAGCGAGAGGATCCTTACGTTGCGCTGCGATGCATGCGGAGCCCATAGACCGGTGACAAAACGCCGTGCAACTATGATAGTCAAAGAGGAAGCTTTGGTTGAAGGGGAAACCTATGATGTCAGGATCGATGCTGTTGGAAGCAAAGGCGACGGCATTGCCAAGAAGGACAAATACACGATCTATGTGCCAAACACTATCAAAGGGGATACTGTCAAAATAAAGATAAAGAAGATCACAGGCAATCTAGCATTTGCAGAAATTGTTGAAAAGATCACAGCATAATATGATCCAACAATATTCCTGTGATTTATTTTTTTTTATTCGATTATTTCACACAACCAATAATTTAAATCTTTGATCTGGGATTGCCAAAAACCTGCATTTCAAGTATCTGATGAAAAATATCTATGACCTTTTTCAATCTCAGCCTGAATTCTATAAAAGGGAAAAGCCTGTTTCCCAAAAATGCGATTAATGTATCCTCCAGAAACCTGATGTAAAGATAAGGGATAACGAAAAGAAGGGATAAAATAAGAACGCCTATAATAATGTCAGTTGGCGTTGTTTGTGAAAACATCTCTGGATACAACCTTTTAAATTCCTCAACGTTGTACATCAATACATTATTGATAATTCTTTATATAAATACTTAACCATGAGAAGACAGGATTTAATAATTACAAGGTATCGATCATAGCAAGGAAGTCATACAAAAGCCATTATACTGACAAAGGGCATCTAGTATTTTATAATTTGATACAAAATTGACACTGAATATGACCGATCATACCGATTTTTTCCTTAATAATTTTCATAAATTGGATGGATACCGCATCTTTTTCCCGCGCAATAATCCCACATTCAATAATCCCGGTTTCGCAGAAGCTCAATTGCGTGTATTAATAATCCGCCTTTCTCCTCTTCAAAATGTCCGCGAATCTATAACACATCATTTCCTTTTCCAGGAGATAAGAAGAGTGCTGCCTCTGGCATATATCGATTATGCATTTTTCCCTGAGCCAAAGAACACCAGGCTTTTCATAGATAACAATATCCCTTTTTTCCTGGGCATCCAATCACTTCACTCGATCATGGATTTTGACCTCGTACTCATATCAAATTCATTCACCCTGGAAATATTCAACCTGCCATATCTTTTTTTCAATACAGCAGTTTCACCGCTAAAATCGCAAAGACGATCGATTCGCCCCATCGTAATCATGGGAGGCTCAAATGCGCTTATTGCCCAGTGCGCAATATCACCATCCGGTGATTCTTTCGTGGATGCCCTGTTTTTTGGGGAAGGTGAAGGCGCTGTCGGGAAGATCACATATATCGTATACGAAAATAAGGAGAAACCCAAAAAAGAAGTCCTGGAATTTCTAGAGAAAGAAGTAACCGGTTTATTCGACATCAGGCTCCCCATCCCTCAAGAAATCAGTGCTGCAACCCCGAAAATGCCGCAGGCTTCTTATATCCTTACAGATCATCCGATTTTGAACACCGATGTGGAAAGTACAATAAAACTCCAGATAACGCAGGGATGCCCATGTTTTTGTTCATTCTGTTTTGAAGGGAACACACGAAAACCTTTCAGGGAATACGACCCCGCAGATATTCTTGGTAAAGCCCTTGAAGCTAAAATAAAACACGCGCCGACAGAGTTTGATTTCCTGAGTTTTAATTTCAATCTTCATACGGGCATTTCAAAGATAATCGCTGACCTTAATGAAATAGCAAAATTTGTGAATTTCAAGAGCCAGCGAGCAGATATCCTGGCAATGCGCCCTGAGCTTCTTGATATTGAGATACTTTCCGGGAAAAGGACTTACACGATAGGCGTAGAGGGAATAAGCGATCGGATGAGGCGCTATCTTCATAAAAGCTTGTCTGAGAAAGAACTTCTCGCATCACTTGAACATATTTATTCCAGGAAGCCAAGGCAATTGAAATTATTTTTCATAATTACAGGACTTGAAAATGAAAATGACAGAAAGGAATTCAAGGACTTCATAAAAAAGATTAAACTCTTAAAGAACAATTTATCGCCAGGATGCCGATCGATTATGAGTTTTGGCCTTCTCTCGAACCTCCCTTTTACGCCTCTTCAATTTGCTCCCACTATAATTGACCCTGAGAGCATAAAACATATAAAAGGCGATATAAAAAGAGATTGCGAGACCAATAATTTTGAGTTCAGGATGGCGCAGGATGTCGATGAGTTCATGTTATCGCAACACATCGTTCTTGCTGGATTCGAATGTTTTGATGTGATCTTACGATTTGCAGAGAACGGGGGATATTTTGACGGTGAACACATTATCGGGGATAAGAATGCACTCATCCTTGCATTGAGGACGGCATCGGGTGACAGTATCAATGGTTTGAAAGATGAAAGTTATACGTTCCCGTTCGAAAACATGAAGGGCACACCATCCAAATCATTTCTTTTCAGGATGTTTAATGAATCAAGGAATTTCAAGGACACCGGATATTGCTTATCAGGAAAAGGAGAATGTATCGGATGCGGAGGCTGCAAAGATCGAAAACTCCTCGAACTTCCGCAAGTCAAACCGGAAGATATAGCGAAGCTAAAAAAGATCGTTGAGATTAAGAAAAGGCCACAAATAGTACAGGCGATCGTTATCATTAAGGAAGCTGGGCGGCATCTCACTCCGGAAGCAAAATGCTCCTTTACCGGAAGAGCTATACTCGAAAATATACCTTCACTTGTAAAAAACTACCTTTCATGCAGGCAGGTACCGAATATGACGGCATCAAAAGGATATGGATTCCTTTTCGGGCGGTTCCTGTATGATATTGAATTTATTGGGGCATCTGAAGTTTTCCTTGAGTATCTTAAGAAAAATACGATCAATACACCGATATTGAGCATTTCCCTGGCGACGGGCGAGATCGGGAATAAGTTCAGGATAACTTCCTCATGGAAAGACCCATCAAAATACAGTTTCCAGAATCGTTTGCAGAACTATATGCTTTCAATCGGGCTTGGTTTTGATATTAAGAAACAGGGAGCAAGGTTATATTTTGAGGTTGCAGCCCGTGACAGGAAAAAAAAGTTGCTGGATTCCGCAGTATTTCACCTGGAGGGTGACATCGTGACCCTTGAAGTGGCGACTGGTTCGAACTTCCTGATTATTGATATGCTCAAACCGCTTTTTGGTGATGGATGGAAGGATGCGTTAGTGGAATCCATATGAGATTGATTGGCGTTTTGATTCTGGATAATAATAAGGGTTTTACGGCTAAATAATACTTTATTGAACCTTTTCTGGCATTTTTGAATTAAACAGTACATTTGCATTCTATTTATACAGTAAACATATTTATAATCCCATAAACCAATTTCAATTCAATAAAATGCAGCGATTAACGAGGTTTTCTTAAATGAATACTAAAGGAATGATAAAGGCCGGAATAATTCTGCTGGTCATGGGATTTACCCTGAATATTATTGGCATTGCCAGGGCATCAGTAGCCACAGACAACCTTGTAGATGATATAAACGAATATAATGGTTCAATTGGCCCGGATAATGCCTTATATGGATTAAAACTGGCTTTTGAACAAATCGATGAAAGTTTCACATGGAATGCAACTGAAAAAATTGGAAAAAAAGTTTTGCATTCAAGACTGAGGATATCTGAGGCTAAAGCTGAATTGAAAAAGAATAACAGTGAGGCTGCCCAAAAAGCATTTGAACATTACAGGGATAAAGTAAACGAGACTGAAGATTCAATTTCGGACATACAGGGGAACGAGTCAGGAATACTGAACGCCCAGAATATGATCAAAAAGCACCAGTATGTGCTGGAACAGCTTCTGGAGAGAAATCCGAATAATACAGGACTTCAAAATGCTTACAATAAAAGCATGGAACTTGAAGATAAATTTGTGCAAAAGATCGAAAGAAAGCTTGAAAGAGTCCAAACCAG
Source organism: Candidatus Methanoperedens sp. (assembly GCA_027460585.1). Lineage (GTDB taxonomy): Archaea > Halobacteriota > Methanosarcinia > Methanosarcinales > Methanoperedenaceae > Methanoperedens. The sequence continues at coordinate 5,171 of JAPZAP010000066.1, forward strand.
GGACGAAAAACACATCCTTAATGAAACAAAGGTAAAACAAGAGACACGTGAAAATAAAACTGAAAGTAAAGCAGAAACACGTGAGAATAAAACTGAAAATAATGCAGAGACGCGTGGGAATAACGAAAGTAAAGCATTAGGAAGAGTAAACAGGAAAAAAAACTGATTATGATGAATCCACTCGTCCTGGAATAAAAGACAGGTGAATCTTCCCTCCTTTTTCAGGTTAATAGATACATTCATCATAACCAGAATGTAATTATTGAATAACAATTATCTATGAAATTTAAGATCCTTAATCTTTTTATCATATTCCTGATATCTATAGCTATAGCGGATGCTGCTCCTGAAAATTACATGACAACATATACCATAGATATTAAAGAAAATGGAAGTGCGATATGGAATGTTGAGTACCGTACTCTTCTTGCAACGAATGAGGATTTTAATTCTTTTGAAAATTATTCAAACCAAATGAAATCTGTTTATATTCCTGAATTCATGGAATTGATGCAAAAATCGGCATCAGAAGCAGCCTCTGCAACATCAAGGGACATGGTTGCCAGGAATTTTACAGGTAATACAAGTATTCAATCTACTCCTACAGGCAAATATGGTATTGTTACTTTTTCATTCATATGGACAAATTTTGCAACATTAGATCCTCTAAATATTGGGGATGTTTTCGCGGGAGGACTTTATCTTTCGAAAGACAATACTCTCATAATCAAATACCCTTCCGGTTTTACGGTTGAAGATGTAACACCTAAGCCCGACCAGAGCCGAGATGAACTGGTCTGGTACGGACTTCGTTCATTTGGAGCCAAAGAACCAAGAATAATTTTCTCAAAACCCGCATTCCCATGGGGGACTGCTGCCATCATAGTTGCTGCGATTGCTGCAATCATTATAGTTGGGTCTTATTCCATTAAGCGACGGAAAGAGGATAAAACAGATCCGCAGCTTTCTAAAGACATAGAACTCACGGAAATCACGGAAATTGAGATGATGGACGTAGAGGAAAGGATAATAAGACTCTTAAAAGAAGGTGGAGGAGAACTATACCAGTCTCAAATTGGAAGACAACTAAATCTTCCAAAATCTTCAGTAAGTTCGGCGCTGAATCAATTGAATGATAATAAACTTATCCTGAAAATCAAGAAAGGTCGCGAAAACCTGATACGGCTCACCTGAAAAGAACCCCGTGCAACAAATCTGCGTTGGTCTGCGAAACATGTGGATTCTCATCTAAAATTTTTTCCACAAATTGCGCAGATTTTCGCTTAGATATCAGAGCATTTTCAGCAAATTTTTTAATTCATCGATCCTTAATTGTCCCGGAGCCGTGGGAACATCAACATATCCGTACGTCATTACCGATCCATAAATAGGGGCGATAACGCGGGAATGTTTTCCTGTGGCTCCCATCGCGATCGTACAAACAGGTCCTTTAGCATGAAGTGTGACCTCAAGCAAACAAAGGACATCTGAGAGTGATCCTGGCATCACTGCAAGCTTGGCGATATCTGCTCCTGCTTCCAGGGATTCGCAGATAATGCCATCCATAACATTATTGTCCGGTGTTTTTTGAAAATCGTGTGTTGAAATTATGACCGTTTTTCCGGCACTTCTGGCCTTATTGACAACGTAATCCCTATCAGAGGCACATAATTCAATATCCACTGCATCAGCAATCGGCAATAGCAAGAGCAATTCCCTTATCCGCTCTTCTTCAGTTCCCTGCCACGAGCCTCCCTGATCCTTCATCCGATTTGTAATAATAACAGGAAGTCCAAGCTTTTTCAATTCTTCAAGTACCGCCTGCGGTTTCTGCGATAAAAGGTCAATTCTTAGTTCAAGAATATCCGCGCCAAGTTTTTTTGCTTTTTTTGCTGAACTGACAGGATTTTCTCCGATCGCTGCTATTACGGATCTATTCAGAGTCAGGCTGCCGATGGATACCATATGAACAATAATGTTCTTAGAAAGGATAAGGATTATTAGAAATTTATGCTACGATGGAAATGTCTTGCTTTCAAACTTGCAAAATTGTTTGATGTGAGAATTGAAGAATTTATTCAAATACGAACAAATACTAGCGGCAGCAAGGTTTTTATAGATGAAAGCTATATATAAATTTATTCAGCATAAAAGGAGGAAGAATAATATGTCCGGGGAAAATAAAATATTAATCATGATCAAAATTCGGGTTCAATGGTTAAAAGTTGTAAAATCAGGGATGATAATATGAGTACAAGGATCACAAAAAGCAAAACAGATCGTGTTATTGATGGAGTCTGCGGCGGACTTGCTGAGTATTACAAAATTGATCCGGTTATTGTCAGGCTTATATTTGTTGTGCTTTTATTTATTAACGGAATCGGATTCTTTCTATACATAATTCTTGCGATCATTATGCCAAAACCTGATAAACAGGATCAGCCCCCGAAAGAAACGATTCAGGAGAATGTCCAGGATATGGGTGAGCGGGTAAAGGAAGCAGGAGAGGGACTGGGTATGGCTATTTCAAAGAACACAGGGGAAAAACATTCACATCGTGCCGGATGGTTCGGTGTTATCCTGATCTGCCTGGGGGTCATTCTTCTCCTTGATAAACTTAATTTGATAAGATGGTTCGATAAAGACCTTCTGTGGCCGGTTATCATTATATTAATCGGAGTGTGGTTGCTTGTAAGACGCTGGAGATGAAAAAAATGGAAAGAAGACCGGGTTTTGTGTTACCTCTTCTCCTTATAACGATAGGCTCCATCTTATTGTTTGACAAAATGGGAGTGATTCATTGGGGGTCATGGGGTTCCTTATGGCAATATTGGCCTGTAATACTCATTCTCTGGGGCATTGAAATACTTGCCAGGCATTCCAAATCCGATGTTGTGTATTTTACGGGAGTAATTATTTGCATTCTCGTGATAATCGGATCTGTCTGGTTGGCTTCCAGCGGATATCCCCCACAGAATATAAGGGAAAATAACATGAAGGGGTTCATATTTACAGGCAAAAATCTTGAAGGTAAGGATTTCAATTTTGCAGATCTTGATAAAGCAGATTTTAATAATTCTAATTTGAATGGCTCAAATATGAATTTTGCAAGCGTGAAATATGCAAATTTAAGCAATTCGAGCCTTAGCGGCGCCAACCTGAATTTTGCGGACATGCATTATGCAAAACTTGATAATGCGAATCTGGCGGGGGCTAATTTAAATTTTGCCAATCTTGCTTTTGCCGACCTGAGAAATTCGGGTCTTGATGGAGCCAATCTGAATTTTGTGGATCTTGAAGGTGCAAACATGGCGGGGGCAAGCCTTAATGGATCAACTCATGTATTTGCGGGAACTTCGAAATCCACGATATGCCCGGATTCAACAAATGGACCCTGCTGGTGAAAAAGCGTTTGTTTTTCATTGAGGACAACACCGAAGAAGAAACACAAATCCGACTGACAACCCTGAACCGCATGGCTATGAATTTTTCCTGACGGTAGGCCGGAACATTGAGCCTGATGGGGATATTGATGTGAGGCAGATACCGGGCGGGCTATATGCGGTTCTTAGGTTCAAAGATATGGATGATATTGGAAATGCTTGGGAACATCTGTGGAACTGGATAAGAGAAGAAAGGCGTTGGTGTAATGGATTCGAGGATCAAATAAATTGGCATAAAGGGAAGGCGCCGGATGAGTGGATATTTGATCTCTGGGTGCAATTGAGAGAGTAAAGTTTTATTCATTATGTCCCCAAGTTCCTTACCGTTTTTCATGTAGTAATGTTTAGATAAAGAATAGTTTTTCGTTGCTCATTTGGATATGTTCAGTTTATATTCAGATATTCTAATTTATATCAGATGGCCTATTTGGCGTATATATGGCGCTTTTGTGGCGTATTTGGCGTAATAGGGTGTATTCTGTTCCTTTGCCAATGGTACCTTTTTGGTCAAATAATCCTATTGATACCAAATCAGCCAGATCTCTCGAAGAGGTCCTTGCAGATGTATTACAAATTTCTTGATATTCTTTATTTGTAATTTTTCCATTCTTTTTTACATGCATCACTGCTTTGATCTGCCTTTCATTCAAATCCAGGTTGCGCAAATAATCTTCGTTATAAATATCCTTTCTAAATACTACCTGAAATCCCTGATATTCCTCAAATATCGGTTCAGGTAGTCCGGCATTAAGGCAATACTTTTGCATTTTGTCTATGCCACTTCCCCATTGTTCGATCAGTTCAGTATCATAGAAAACTTCTGCCAGTCCTTTATTTCGCAGGGTTGATGAATGAGGTTTATAAAGATCTTCAAGGATGATCCCAAAAGGCAAATGACCGGGACTCCAGATAACAAGTCTATCTTCGTATATTCGTATCTCAATATGTGATAAAATGGTATAATCCCTGTGACAGACAGCATTGATGAGGGCCTCCCGCAATGCTTCCAGGGGGTAATCCCATATCTGGTCTCTTTCTGGTTTACCTGTCATTACAAATTCGACATTTATATTTTTATGAATGAAATCCATCCCTTCATCTATCTGCTCAAAAAGAGTCCCGGTGATCATCCTGTCATCGATCACTATATTTCCTTCTTTGAACTTTCCGCAGTGTATCGCAGCCTGTGAGATGATTTTCTGCGGCTCTTTGGAGAAAAGCAGAACTGCTGCCCATGTGGGGTATCCTTTGGTTACCAGGTTCATTTTTTCAAGAACCTGCACCGGATCTTCATCTTCTGCGATCTTTTTTCTGCCGGTTTCCTTGGCTTTTTGTATATATCTTTTAACCCTCTCAATGTCAATATCTTCAAGATTGGCATTCTGGGCTGGATATTTATCCCAGCTCAATCCTGTGGAATGCAGATAAATCTGTGTGATCTCCTGAGTTGTCATTGTGCGATTGCTGCTGTCCACTCTTTTGAAGCATCTGCCCTTTGTTGAAACGGGTTTTATTGGATATTCTTTTATCTGCACTGCAATGACCGTCTTTCCATCGATCTGTATCTTTTCAATTTCAGGGATGAGCCTAGGTTCAGTGCTTTGGGATATCTGGTTTACCCACTGGTTGATGGTTTCTTTTCCGATATTTATTCCTTTGATATTGTTTTTATCGGATACCCCTATGAAGATGACACCGCCTCTCGTGTTGGCAAAAGCTACTAATGATTCAATGCACCGCTCATCGAATTTTTCTTTGAATTCGACGGTTGTTGATTCTCCGGTTTTGATGAGGTCTAGTAAGTTCATTTTCGGATTGTTTCATTTAAAAATTTATGATTATCGACTACTAAAGAATTTGTTAATTTTCAAGCCATTAATATAAATCGTTATATTCTTTTTTTGCATAATTATCAGACATTCCTGATATGTAATCACATATTGTTGAAAAATAAGCATGGTTATTTTCCAATAAACATTTCAAGAACTTTTCATCTTCGGATGCTAGCTTTTCTAAAGATATCCCATCAATTCTTTTAAAAGTATTTTTTTTATTATCCTCACAAATATTCGGGATTATATCATAATTTACAATATTATCATTTAATTTTTCAAGTTTCAAAGTTGATATTAATGAAATAATTTCATTTTTTTCTCCATCTTCAAACTTGATATCCACTAACTTCTTATTAGAGGAACTATTACCCTTTAACTCAATTGAATATATTTCAGAATTTTCTCTAATTTGTTTCTCTAATCGCTTCAATGCATAATCTGGCATTTGTAATGGATTATTGTAATATGCTTTGAACAGTTGTTTTATTATGTATCTTGATTTTCCATCATACTTGTTTATTTCAAATGAATTAATAATTTGTTTCTTAACATAACTATCAATAAAATTGTTCATTTTTAATGCAATATCAGAAAATTTGACAATTTTGTTTTCTAATAATAAGTTCTTTCTTTGTGTCGAATTTTGTAAAATTATATTGTGTTTTTCATCTGACAAATTATATCTTGTTGTTGCAAAAACATCGAGTATGAAATATTCGATAATATTTCTTATTAAAGATTCCTTTTTGTGAAAATTTGGTAATTCATTATTCTGTTTCTTCTGTTTCAATGTTTCAATAAATTGTTTCAATAAATCGCAACAATCCTGCAAATGATTTTTTTCTTTTTCATGAAATATAATTTTATCCATTGAATTTTCTAATTCTTTTATTATTTCACATGACTTATCACTAATTTCTTTGGATAAACAGCTGAATTTTATTTTTGGTAAACCCCGTAAACCATCATCTATGTCACTTTGTCTTTGAGCAATTTCATCAGCTATAGCAACAATTTGTCCCTCAAGAGTAACTGAAAAATCATACTTTAAACTCAGTCGATTGATAAGTTTCTTGTCACTCACAAATCTATTAATATCCCAGCATTTGCCACATTCATTACATTCATTACTTTTATGTCTACGGATTTTTGTGTGTTTCAATATGCCTTCCAACACTTGCCAACTTAAATTTAAACCATTTATTTCTATAAATTTAGGTTGTGTGACATCAAGAATCCGTATGCTATTATAATTATGTTTAAAGCCACCATGATTCAATGAAATTATGTTATCCATACCAAGGGTATCCTTTCCAGACATAATATCATCTAAACTTCTCTCTCCTTCATGCCCAAAAGGTGCGTGCCCAATGTCATGACCCAAAGCTATGGCTTCTACTAAATCTTCGTCAACAGAAAGATATCTCGCTAAACTTCTTGCTATTTGAGATACTTCCAAGGTATGGGTTAGTCTTGTTTTAAAGTGATCCCCCATTTCATTTGGAAAAACTTGAGTTTTATGTTGAAGTCTTAAGAAAGCATTAGTAAAAAGTATCCTGTCCCTATCCCTTGCAAATCCATTTCTTGTTAAATCTTTCTGAAATTTATGTTTAATAGTTAGATTTTCTTCAACCTTTTGATTCAATCTATCAGTTATATTGAACTTCTGTTTAAAATCACTGCATGGACTCATATCCCCTCCACCACCCCCTCAAACTTCGCAAAATTCACCGCAACACCATCATCAAGATCAATAATAAACCCAAGCACCTTATTATTCAGCTTCTCATCATACGCCGCAAGCTCCCGAATCAAGTTCCCAAGCTTCTCCTTCTCCTGCTTATCCAGCGCCGACTCAGACGATAGCATAGCGATCCCCGCATCCAGTTTTGCCTCAAGAGGGTAGTCGAATATCCAGAAAGGTATTTCGTTGCCAAGACCTCTTGCGCTTAGAAAGTCTTCATCCTTTACTTTTTGTCTTAATAGCTCCAGACGCCCTTTGAGTCTCATCGCAACTATTCAATATATAAAATACTATATTAAAGCTATGGTATTGATTTTTTTTTTGATTATCTTGTTGGGTTGACAATCTGTTTCAAGGAATCATAATCCTCTCCCATCCCGTCAATATATTTATAAATCTTAAAACCATAACAACATCTAAGAGAAAAGGGGCGACATTTGTAAGCATTAACGGTTGTGGGAAACCTTTGTTTTCAAACGTCGGGCAAAACATCTCGAAGCTAAAACATTCTGCAACTTTCGCTATCGAAAATAAGGGAGGAAATTACCATGAGAAAAATAATTGTATCGGAATTCTACACGTTAGACGGCCTCATGTCCGATCCGGAAGATAAAATGGAATGGGTCCTGGGCAGTTTTAACGAAGAAATGGGAAAATATGAGAGCGATCTCTATGACAGCGCTGACACCCTGCTTCTTGGAAGAACAACGTACAAGATTTTTGAGGGCTATTGGCCCACGGCTGCTTCAAATCCAGCAACCTCAGAGGGCGATATCGAAATGGCGCATAAGATGAACAAAATAACCAAAATTGTTTTTTCTCATTCTATGGAAGGCGTTACTTGGGAAAATTCAAAACTTCTTAAAGAGATCAACCCTGAAGAAATTGTAAAGATGAAGCGAAAGGAGGGTAAGAATATACTGGTCATTGGAAGCGCCAGTATCGTGCAGCAACTCACAAATCTTGGGTTAATTGATGAATATCATTTATTACTTCATCCTATTGTCCTGGGGAGCGGAAAGCCTTTGTTTAAAGATATAAAGCAAAAACAAAATCTGAAGCTTCTCGAGGCTAAGACTTTCAAAAATGGGGTCGTCATGCTTCGCTATGCCCCTAAAAAATAAGGGGAAATTATGAGAAAAATATTTGTATTCATGATGGTCAGCCTCGATGGATTCTTTGAGGGACCGGATCATGAATTAGACTGGCATAATGTAGATGCGGAATTTAATAAATTTGCCGCTGAGCAGCTCAATGAGGCAGATACGCTTTTGTTTGGGTGGAAAACCTATGAGCTGATGGCAGGATATTGGCCGAACGGACCTGCAAAACTGGACAGTCCGGTTATTGCCGAAAAGATGAATGCATTACCAAAAATCGCATTTTCAAGGAAAAAACGAAAAGTGGAATGGCAGAATACCAGGCTCATAACAGGGAATATTGGCGGGGAAATCACGAAGCTCAAAAACCAGCCTGGTAAAAGCATCGCCATATTTGGCAGTTCTAACTTGTGCGTAAGTCTTATACAGATGGGCTTAATTGATGAATTCAGGATTATGGTGAATCCAGTTGTTTTAGGAAAAGGCCACACTTTATTTAATGGCATTAATGATAAACTAAATTTTAAGCTTCTGAAAACCAGGATTTTTAACTCAGGTAATGTTTTACTTTATTACCAGCCAAAATAGGAAATGCGATCATTCGGCAAATATGAAGGAGGGAATAATGAATCGAAAAGTAGATTTTTTGTCTCAAGAGGAAGTAAAGGCAATAATCAAATTATCAACTCCTTTAAATTTTCGGTTGGGTAAAGAAATATTCGACAAGGGTGGAATCGAAATAATTGAATATACCGACAATAAAATCATAGCAGATATCGGTGATAGCCAAAGAAGAAAAGTTGAGTTCCTATCTACATCAAACGGTCTTCAATGGAGTTGTACCTGTAAGAGAAATCAGAAAAAGTTCTGCAAACACGCCGTTGCTCTGGGATTAGAAATCACAAAATCAGGCGTCCAATAAAATATGTAAAAAAGGAGAAGATTTAGGGGACAAGTTGTCTTTTCATGACAATGTCGCTGGCAAAAAAGGTGGCCAGAGGAATGAACGAAAAGCTGAAGTTTAACATCATCCCGATGGTATCCAGAGCCCCATTGCAAAAATAAAATGGGTGAAATCCAGATTCGTGCATGTTAGGTGTGGTCACAACTGATGTTTTTTATGGCTCACTTGCCTTGGAATCTGTTGCTGGTTGGGATTCATCTTCTGACGTAGATGTTGAATTTGTAACATCCGCATTAGAAGGTTCTGTTGTGGTTGGCGCGTTGGCGATTACTACCGGTCTGTAAGGATTTAAGATTGTGTTGTACTGGTATATTAGCTCTTTCATTCTGCGTTCGTTGACACTTACTTCACGCTGGATGCGTAATAGTTTATCGAAGTCAAAGCGCGATACTTCACTTGCATCGATACCTTCACTTTTTAAAATACTGATCATGTACTGATGGTTTGAGTCCTTTATTCGTTCCTGTTCTGCTTTCATTGCCTTTCGGTCATTTTGTGTTTTCATGTTTTCTTTCTCATTAATTTATATTTTTGTTTACTATCCTGGGATTATTGTTCCAAAAAACCCCACAACCTTTTCGATCGGATACCCCTCAAAGCATTAGTAAAATGATGTGTATATATAGGAGTATAAAGAACTTTTGGATGCTCCGATGGGGATTTGAACCCCAGTCGTCAGAGTGAGAGTCTGACATGATTGGCCGTGCTACACTATCGGAGCGGGATTACCTCAAAGTCATTATGTGTTAATTAAAGTTTCGTTTGTGCTTGTGAAAAGTATATATATTCTACTGGCGCAATTAACAGTAAGGGTTAAAATTAGTACCAATATATTAAATATCACGATTAAATATTATAATGATTAACCGTGATAAACTATATGTACTTTGAAAGCATAGGTGGAAAAGGTGAAACTATGAGTGAAATAGTAAATGTGGTTTCCCGAAAGAATGGGAAGGTAAATAGAAAAAAGGTAAGAGCATCGCCATATGAATTTACAATAGCTACAAGAGCCAAATGGGAAATGGTGATCGCCGACGAGGATATCACTATAGGGGCGGGAAAACTTGAGCGTGTCAAAGTAAAGGAAATAAAAGTCCAGAAAGACATGCTTGCCCTGCCATGCGCTTTCAGCCACCATCCCATTGTATCAGTCGTGAAAATCGCAACAAAAGAAGGGCCAGCTCCTGTGGAAACGGATCGGACGATCAACGTAGCATATGTCATTGGGCAGGAATCAGGCGAAGTCCATAAAGGAGACCTGCTTTCGGTGCTGAACCTTTATCCGATAATGTTCACGCGGGAAGCGACCAAACCCGTATGCATAGGGTGATTATAATGGAAACCTGCAAAATATGCAAGGGACAGCAGGATTCAAAATATTACAAAGGATACAATATATGCACCGAATGTTCAGACCTTATGGAAGACCTCATGGGTGAATATTTCCTGAGGACGATAAGTGATGGCACAGAAACAAAAAAAGGATACCTGAAATACCTGGAAAATGGAAAAGAATTCATCAGCAACTACCAGAAAATCAGACAGCACAGCAAACGCCATATAAAACATATGGAAGAACACGTACAGGAGGAAATGAAAGACGCCCAGGGCGGCAAACAAAGATATCTTGAAAGACTCCTTCAAACCATCAACTGGCTTGAACATTGCCCGGAGTTCTACAACTATTATTTCAAGGAATATTATGTCTGTCCTGGCTGCGGTGCATCAATATTTGACCACTACGATAAACAGGAAGTCGGAGATTGGCTCATGATAACATGCGGAAAATGCGATACTGTGATAAAGAAGTATTTTTCGCCAAAATTCGTGAGCTGATTTTCCTTTTTTCCACAATGCACACTTCGTTTATAGCAGTCCTTTTGATTCCATCAAAGACTCATTTTCTTTTCTTATCTGCATGCATCTTTTTGATCTCGTCCTCTGCTGCCTGTAATTTTACCTTATGGTCCTCATATATCTTTGAAACGTTCTCTGAAGCCCGTTCAAGTCGTTTCTTCAGGACAAGCAGTTCCTGGGTTGAGAGATTATAATTTGGGGTATTTTCGATCCACAATTGCTCTATATCAATGAGGGCGTTGATTGCAGCCTTTGTCCTGTTCACGGTGTTCTCGTCCATAAGATGCTATTCTACTTTTTCTTAGATTAAGGTTTGCACCTTATATCAAATGCTCCGCTATCCCCTCAGAGATCACATGCTCGCAATATACGCATCTTAATTCAACTGGCTTCTTATTAACCATGAATTTTGAAATAACAGGCTCAAGCGTATTGGAAATACAATTTGGATTCTTGCATTTCACCACTCCATCGATACGCTCCGGAAGATCGACCCTGTATTTCTCGATGACCTCAAAATCGCGGATGATATTGATCGTAGCATCTGGCGCAATAAGCGAAATCCTGTCAACTTCCTTCTGTTCAAGCTCCCTGCCTTCAACCTTCACGATATCCTTAGAACCCAGCACTTTGCTGGGCACATTCATGGCAACGCTCACAACAGCTTCCGTTGTTCCATATATTCCCAGGATCTTCAACACATTGAGCGCCTGCCCGCCCCTGATGTGGTCTATCACAGTTCCCTGGCGAATAGGGCGCACAAGCATCTCTTTTTTCAATGAGCCTGCAGGCCTTTTCTCAACCTCTTCCTTTTTCATATAGCCTCCATCGCCATTGCCAGAAGCGTCATTCTCACAGGTACGCCATAAAAAGACTGCTGGAAATACCGCGCGTATTTTGTCCTGTCAACAGAAGGATCGATTTCGTCAACACGCGGCATCGGATGCATTATTATGAGATTATCGCGGGCTTTTCCAAGCAGTTCTTCCGTGACCCTGTATATGCCTGCTACTTTCTGGTATTCCGCAGGGTCGGGAAACCGTTCTTTCTGGATCCTTGTCACATACAAGACATCGATATCCCCGATAACATCCTCTATATCCGTGGTCTCGCTGATCCGTGCGCCCTGCTTTTTCAGGTCTTTCTTGATAACATCGGGCATCTGGAGCTGTTTTGGTGAAATAAGAGTCATATCAGCATGATAGAGTGACAATGCATAGGCCAGTGAATGAACCGTCCGTCCATATTTGAGGTCTCCCACAAGCGCTATTTTCATATCTGACAAACTGCTTTCGCGCATGATCGTATAAAGGTCAAGAAGAGTCTGGGTTGGATGGTGCCCGGCGCCATCTCCTGCATTTATTATCGGGACTTTTGAATATTCCGCAGCCATACGCGCGGCACCTTCCCTTGGATGCCTCAATACGATGGCATCGGCGTAATTTCCAATTACCCTGATGGTATCCGCAAGCGTTTCTCCTTTTGCGACCGAACTTGATTCCACCGATCCGAGGTCGATCACATCACCGCCAAGGCGCTTCATAGCTGTTTCGAAAGATAATCGTGTGCGTGTGCTTGGTTCATAAAAAAGGGTTGCAAGGATCTTGCCTGAAAGAAGCGAAGAGGTGTTACCCCGCGCGATAGGTTCGAATTCCCTGGCCCGGTTCAGGATAAAATCGATCTCATCTCGCGAAAAATCCTTCATTGAGATGATATGTCGTGACATCACGTCTAATAAGCAGCAATGAAATTTAAATTTATTGATAATGGTTAAATGTCAGGAAAACCTATACAAAGTCATGGATAAAGCTGGCAAGGGGAAGCCCGATGTTGCAAAATACCATATGGATACAGTAAAAATCAGAAGCATGCGAAGCATCCGCACAAGTAATACTGAGATAATCCATATAATTATTTCATGGCTGGCCATTTCCTATGCTTTTGCAGTCCTTCTTCTCTGGTCAGGTTCCGGGATTAAACCCACGGGTGATCAACTTGTCAATGGCATTTTCAATCCTCTTGTTATTTCTTTATCTACCGTTGGCGTTTCGTTCATTGTGCATGAGATGAGCCATAAGCTTGTGGCGCAAAGGTTCGGTTCCTGGGCTGAATTCAGGATGAGCCCAATAATGCTTTTGCTTATGCTCATACTCGTTCTCCAGTTCGGGATATTATTTGCGGCGCCCGGTGCGGTCATGATCTATGGGGGCAATGTGGGGCGCAGGGAAAACGGGCGCATATCGCTGGCAGGACCTTTATCGAACCTTCTTCTCGGATTGGCTTTTTTCACGCTCCTGTCCGAACAGGGTATTCTCTATGAGATCGGAAGATATGGTGTTATCATCAATATTACTCTTGCTCTTTTTAATATGATCCCGTTCGGGATATTTGACGGTAAGAAAGTCTGGGATTGGAACAAACCTGTGTATATCGTGATGGTAATAGCGATCTTATTATTGCTTTTATTGTTCGTTACCCCGCAGTTAATTAACCCGATTACACCGCAGCCATTCTGAAAATACGAATACAGATATAAATCCCAGTTGCAGCGCAAATATATATCCTATAGAGCGCTCATGCTTTGCGTTCTTTGCAAACTTTGCGGATCAACACGATGCGTTGCTATCAGGCTGCATATATTACTTTACCTTTTTTGGCAAAGTCAGTAATAAGAGAGTTACCGCTTTCAAATTCTTCAGACGTGAGAGTGATAATATCAAGAGGCACTCTGAATTTTTTTATGGTGTTTATCTCTGCATCCTTCGTCAATCTTGCCCTTTCAAAAATATCTTTGTTCTGAAAATCCGGAGAAATGATCAGAATATCAACATCGCTATCTATAGTTGCTTTTCCCGTGCTATGCGACCCGAATAGGATTATCTTTGAAACTTTCAATCCTTTTTCCTTCAAACAATTCTCAAAAAATTTTATGGCTTCTGTTATTTTGTTTTTAACCATGTATTTCTCAAGTTTGTAATTATTTTAATTGCTTATTTGCTTTTCCCGTTACTCCGCCAGCATCCTCCCCACAACCGCCTCCATCAGCTTCTCGCTGTCCGCCTGCGAGCGCAGGAGTCCGGCTTCAAGCTTATCGCAGAGGGCCATAAGCTGGTCAACTCTGGCGACGATGCGGGCTTGTTCTTTTGAAGAGGGGAGCGGGAATGGTATCAATTCCCATTTACCTTTACTTAATATCGGCAATGTCGTTTTCGGTGCTCTCATTATGACTTCGTTCTGAAAATACCTTGATCTCAAAAAATAAGTGAATAACTTACAATCTAAATTTAAGAAAGGTGTTAATACATTGATTTGCTGATTGCATGAACACTCCCTATCAACACAATTTACTTTTCCAATTGAACCCCCTATACAAACCATTAATATTGAACCTGATTTTATTAATCTACCAGTCTCAATTCCAAGATGCGTCAAGCCTTCATTATTATAGTCAATAAAGTTATTTGAAATATCACCCGGTTTTAGGAAAGGGTAATCTTTCCCAAAAAATTCAGGATTATTTTTCGATGGTGTAGTTCCTGTTTGGGTTTGACCTAAATCTCCAAATCTAACCCATTTCCATCCTAATGGCAAAGAATATGGTTCTTCGCCAGCTTCAATAATGGGCAGTGGGTCAATTTTTTTTATCTTCTTTTCCTTGACCAGCCTCATCCTCTCAACTTTGATCTTTTCCATCAATATTTCTGCAGGCTCATCTTTCTCATCCTGCGCCACAAGCTTTCCCATGACCGCAAGCTGTATAATCGTTTGCCGTAGCGCGCCCACATTCTCCGGCGAATCATATATCAAATCAAAATTATCTCTAATGCGCCGCCAGCCCTCCGCAAACTCCCCCGGCGCGCGTGCCGCAATCATCCGGTCAAGCGCAGCGCTGTTGATGTGCGCACGGGATTCGCGCTTCTTCTGCTGGCGCGCCTCAAGCTCATCGCAGAGGGACATGAGCTGATCTACTTTGGCGACGATGCGGTGTTGTTCGTTAGAAGGCGGAAGCGGCACTAAACCCAAATAGAGCTTTCCATCATTTATAGCTGGATATGCCATCCCTGTCATCTCCGATTCAACAAAAGCAATGAAAGGTTTACTCCGAAGATAATAGTATAGATATCTATTTAGAACGCCAGATAATGGATGTAATACTGCAAAAGCAGTGCTAACAATTGGTTCAGGTTCGATTTCTTTATCAACGATTGCAATATTTAAAAGATAAGGGCGAACAGTTGCATAAATTACAGTCCCTTTAGAAACTATCTTCCTCGCTCGCGAAGGAGCATCATTTGGCTTTAGAATCTGTATATTATCGGATATTATTCCATGCTCTTTATCAATAGCGGATACATCAATATAAGTGAACTCCACATCAGGTTTTTTTTGCCCCCAGTCATGACATAAATCTCCGAGGCGAACCCATTCCCATGCTTTAGGCAGGTTGTATGGGATTTTATTTTCATCGATTGTTGGAAATGCCCTTGCATTATTAATTTTTTTCTCTTTAACCAGACGTTCTTTTTCTGCCGTAATATTTTTAATTAGAGTCGATGCAGGCTCATCCTTCTTATCCTGCGCCACCAGCTTCCCCCGAACCGCCAGTTGCAATATCAACTCCCGCAGTTTCTGCACGCCGTTGGGCGCTTCAGCCAGCGCCTCAAAATTATCGAAAAAAGTCTCAGGCTTCATGTTTTCTTCACTTCAAGCGCAGCTTTAAGCTCATTTTTAAGCGCATTGCGCGTCTCTGCAATTCCTGCAAGCAGCTTGCGGTACTCTTCCAGCAGTTCCTCCGGGTCGCGATGTGCGTTGTTCACCACGCTTGGGTTCTTGATATCCAGATTGTATCCACCGGCTTTGATCTCATCTATCGTTACTTTCCATGCTCGTTCATTTTTCTCGCGCTTGTGCCACCATGCCTTCTCAGTCTCGAACTCCTCGATGCGGATGGGCTTTGTCTTGTTGTAGGATTTTACCCCGTTCGGATAGGGATGTTCGTAAAACCATATCTCTTTTGTCGGCGCGCCTTTTGTGAAAAAGAGCAGGTTTGTCTTGATGCCCGTATATGGACTGAAAACACCATTGGGCAGGCGCACTATTGTGTGAAGGTTGCATTCCTCAAGCAGCTTTTCCTTGATCCGGGTCTTCACGCCTTCGCCGAAAAGCGTGCCGTCAGGCAACACGATTGCACCGCGCCCTTCCTCTTTTAGGAGGTGCATGATGAGCAAAAGGAACAGATCAGCGGTCTCTCTTGTGCGGTAGGTTGCGGGGAAATTGGATTCGATGCCGTCCTCCTCCATGCCTCCGAATGGCGGATTTGTTACGATCACATCAACCCTGTCAGCCGAGCCATAATCCCGCAGCGGGCGCGCCAATGTGTTGTCGTGGCGTATTTGCGATGGCACTTCAATGCCGTGAAGCAGCATGTTCGTAACGCAAAGAAGATGCGGCAGAGGCTTTTTCTCAACTCCGGTGATGGATTTCTGGAGCTTCTCTTCGTCCTCTACGCTTTTCACATAATTGCCTCTGACGTTGTTTATGGCGCATGCCAGGAATCCTCCTGTTCCGCAGGCAGGGTCAAGGATCTTCTCACCAAGTTTAGGGTCAACCATATATACCATGAACTGTGTGATGGCGCGCGGTGTGTAGTATTCTCCTGCATTTCCCGCGCTCTGGAGGTCACGAAGTATCTGCTCATAGATGTCGCCGAAAAGATGCCTGTCATCAGAGCTATTGAAATCGATCTCGTTGATCTTGTTAATGACCTGGCGCATCAGGGTTCCCGATTTCATGTAATTGTAAGCGTCCTCGAACACATCGCGCACAACGATGCCGCGCCTGTCAGACTGCGCAGATAGATTTTTTAACTTCCTGAATATTTCATTATTCACAAAATCCAGCAGTTCTTCACCCGTTATCCCCTCAGGATCAGCCGCCCAGTTTCGCCAGCGCAGTTTTTCAGGAATGGGCGAGCGGTAGTTATCTTCAAGTTGTTCGTATTCCTTTTCCTTATCCTCAAATATCTTCAGGAAAATCATCCACACAAGCTGGCTTATGCGCTGCGCATCCCCGTCCACGCCAGCGTCTTTTCGCATTATATCCTGTATGGTCTTGATTGTCGTACTGATAGCCATTATTCTCCGATCCTTTATTTCATAATTTGATTATAACCGCATGAAACCAGAATCTGAAGCAATAAATCTGCGTTCATCTGCGTTTATCTGCGGTTTGTATTTTTTGCATTTAATATAAATAACGAACTGATACGAACTCACGGAAGAGTTCGTTTTGAGTTCGTTGGAGTTAGTTGTTATCGTTTTTCATCCCAGATTTTCGAGATTCAATTTGAATCGAACACGGATGACACGGATCAGACGGATTTTCACGGATATTAGTATCCATGTCATCCGCGTTATCCGCGCAATCTGCGTTCTATGTCATGATTCTTTCCATATTTTGATTTTTGGACAGGATAACAGGATTCACGGGATACCTGATAAAATATTATCCTGCCCATTTTTTAATACAGTAGACACCATCAAATTTGTAAAAGCTATCTTTTTTTTGATATCTTGGTTGAACACAACACTTATTATCCACCAATACCATTATTACCATCAGTGGTTACAATGGAAATAATAAATGTAGATAACTCAGGAAGATTGGTCATCCCTGAATTTATCAGGAAAAAATTGCACATAACTAAAGATGTGCCGCTTCTGATTACTGAATTGGATGATGATAAAATATTAATCAAAAAGCTTGATAGGGATGAAATCGAGAAAAGGCTCAGACAGGAACTGAAAGGATTAGATATTGATAAAATCGCTCTTGATGTGAGAACCGGAATAAATGAAGCAGCAAAGAAAAAATATGCGACTGTTCTTGGTTGATGCCAATGTTTTTATAGCCGCTATCAAAAATCCTGATAAAAAAGCGCGCTCTCTTGACCTGATTATTGAACTTGTAGAAAATGAAAATATAAGTCTTGTGGGAAATGATTTACTTTTATTGGAATTTGGGAAATATTCAGAGAAATTCAGATCAGAAACTGCCTCACATTTACTTAAAAGATTAAAAGACAAAATAAAATTAGTAGATGTAAAAGAAGACTCTATCAAAATATCCCGAAAATATATCCCAAAAGCAGAGGTCGTTGATATAATTCATGCAGCTACATGCATTCAAGTGGGATCGATAATGATAACAAACGACAAGCATTTTGATAAAATTTCCCAGAATCATATTATCGAAGTCTGGAATATAAGTACAGCAATAGAAAATCTACTGGGTAAATAAATCAAGCCTCTGCCATATAGATTTGCGTTTCCAGTCCACGAAGCGCAGCAAGATATTTCTCCTTTCCCCCAAAAAGGCTTATAATCTCAAGCGGTGTCCCAAATTGGTTAAGCGGCTGCACCCTGAGAACATCCATGCTCTCGATATTCTCTATCCCCGAATCAGCATATTTATCAAGAAGCGCTGTCAGAACCGCGCGCGCTTTATCGCCGAATTTTGCGAAATAATTCATCTTGCGCACAGCATCAGCCCTCTCTCTGCGTGACAGCGGCGGTTTATCATAAACCACATGGCAAATTAGGTCAAACGGGTCATAATCACGACCCACCTGCTCAGCCAGCGCATCAAGAAGGAGGCCATGCCCTTGAAGCTCCTGGAGAATTAAATTCTTTTTTTCGGCTTTGCTCCATTGGGTAAGGAACGAATCAAGCGATGCATATTCCTTTCTCACAGTATTCCTGGTATAATCCTTAAGCGATTCCGTGATCAGCTTGCCGTCTTTTCCATAATACTGCACGCGCTCAGCTATAACCTTCACAGGCACGTCGCTCACAAAGAACTTGGTTCTTTTGATTTCTTCGTATATGTTTAGTTTGCCTTCTTCGGTTTTCGCAATAAATTCTTTGTTTCTACCGTCGTCGATTCTTAGCTTTACTTTTATTTTTTCCTCGTCAAGATTTAGAAAAACAAAATTTTGTTCTGTATGAACACTTATATTATTACCGTTATCGATCTTTTCAATTCTTGGCGTTTTTATCAAATCCATATGAAAATTATGTGTTAGATATTCTACGAGTCGAACATTATCGTCTCCTGGAATTTTATCCCAGCAAAACAAATATCTTAAATTGTCCCCATCATCAGGAGGCACCGGAGGATCATGAGGGCCGGGATTATAAACAACTACCGGATCGCCATCGAACATGGGATCAGCAAAAAGCTCCGTCGCTTTCTTAAAATCCATTATGGTAAAATAATATTTATCGAAATCCTCATTAATGCGTGTCCCTCTCCCGATTATCTGCTTAAAAACCGTCATAGACTGGATACGCTGATCAATCACAATGAGTTTGCATGTCTGCGCATCCACACCTGTATTCATAAGTCTGGATGTGGTAGCTATCACCGGATATTTGCTCTCAGGAAGGATAAAATTATCAAGTTCTTTCTTGCCTTCCTCATTATCTCCCGTAATTCTCATAACATATTTGCGGTTCTGGGAAACAAGGTCGCCATTTTCATTCACAAGCGCCTGACGCATACGTTCAGCATGGTCTATATCTTCGCAAAACACAATCGTCTTATCAAATCGATCAGTTGCTTTCAGGTACTCCGTGATCTTTTTAGCCACAAGTTGCGTGCGCTGCTCCAACACAAGTGTCCTGTCAAAATCGATCTGGTTATAAATGCGGTCGTCGATCTCGCTGCCATATTTATCCAGCTTTCCCTTCTCAGGACGCCAGCCTGTGAGGTCTTTATCAAGATCGATCCTGACAACCTTATACGGCGCCAGGAAACCATCATCTATCCCCTGTTTTAGTGAATAAGTGTAAATCGGCTCGCCAAAATAATGGATGTTTGAGACTTCTTTTGTTTCTTTAGGCGTAGCTGTCATCCCGATCTGCGTTGCCGATGAAAAATACTCAAGTATCTCGCGCCATGCCGACTCCTCAGCCGCGCTTCCCCTATGGCATTCATCCACTATCACAAGATCAAAGAAATCCGGCGAAAACTGCTTATAGATGTTTTTCCACTCTTCCGGGCCTGAAACTGCCTGGTAAAGCGAAAGATAAATCTCATAAGATTTATCCGCATTTCGATTCTCGATCTTTGTCATTGCAGAGCCAAAAGGCTTGAAATCATTGGTCTTTGTCTGGTCGATCAGGATATTGCGGTCAGCCAGATAGAGTATCCGCTTCTTCATGCGTGATTTCCACAGGCGCCAGATTATCTGGAATGCCGTAAACGTCTTTCCGGTTCCAGTCGCCATAACCAGAAGTATGCGGTTTTGTCCTCGTACAATAGCCTCGATCGTACGGTTGATCGCAACAAGCTGGTAATATCGAGGGATCTTGCCACTGCTATCAGTATAATAATCCTGTGTGATTATTTGCTTATTCGAATCGTCAATGCCTTTCCATGCACAGTACCGGCGCCAAAGTTCTTCAGGCGAAGGAAAAGCATCAAGTGCGATCTCTTTTTCCAGCACGCCGGATTTTGCCGTTCGGTCATGTTCTATGAATGCATCGCCATTCGTGCTATAAACAAACGGTACATCCATCATATCAGCATAAACAAGCGCCTGCTGCATACCATCTCCGACGCTGTGATTATTGTCTTTAGCTTCGATAACAGCAACAGGAATATTGGGTTTGTATGAAAGAAGAACATCAACGCGCTTTGCCTCACCGCGGTTCCAGAGACGGCCTTTGACGATTACGCGGCCTCTTGTGAATGTGACTTCTTCCCTGATCTGGGTATAGAGGTTCCATCCAGCCTGAACTACGGCTGGAGTTATATATTTCGTACAAATATCCCTTTCACTCAGCGCTTTTTTATCGATCTTTTCCATATCCCTCTAATGAAAGCAGAAGCCGACTATTGCAGGATATGACTTAAAATATATAAACATGTGGCTTAAATTTGTTGTTTTTTTGTCTCCCCACGCATCCCTTTCTTCAATATCCATGCCTTCTTCCTGTAATACGAAAGTGGATGTGAGATCCTGTCGCAAAGTGCTTCTTTTCCAAAGCAATTACCATAAGTCGTCATGGTCGCGCATGACGGGGATGTATATGCCGTGCCTGTTGCCCCATGGATATGATTGACCTGGTATCGCGTGCGCTCCTCGTCAAAATCCGGCGAGACCTTGAAGAGTTCAATAATTCCCTCCAAGTTCATCCCGATATTAAGCAGGAACGAAACAAGAGCAAAACGCATCGAATGCGCAAGATTAACTCCGGCCTGGCCATTTGATAATGCATGTACCATGCATGGTGGGAAACAATCGGGCATTATTTCCTTGAATTCCTCAATATTGAATTCGGATTTTCTCACAGTAAGAGCGTTTCGGATTTCCTCAAGATATTGCCGCAGCGATTCGCATATTTCAGGAGGAACGGCGGCAGGCAAACCGGATTCAATCCTTTTCCTGATGGCTTCTTCCATGATGCGGGAGAAGTCTTCCCTGGAAAGTGATACTTTTCCCCTGTCCATATTACGGTTCACGAGCTTCCATTTGGGTTCGTGGATGACATTTGCATATCTAATATAATCCGAAAAATGAATGACGAATAATTTCTCTTCCATGGATGAATCAATATTGAAATCAGCCGCCAATTCCTTGATCTCATCATCCCGGAGTTCTTTTACTTTTTCAAACGCTGATTTTGCCTCTGAGAGCGCATATCGTTTTATGAGATAGCTGTCATTTACGCACGAAACAAGAATTCTTGCCACAGGGTATGAAAGAAGTTCTTTTTTAGCCCGCCCTTCGTCAGGATTTATATTCCGGGTGATGCCATCCCCTATAGCTTCAAGCACACGGCTTTTTCCTCTTTCTCTTATGGGTTCAAAAGCCCTCTCCGTGAAAAGCTCATCAAGTTTGAAATCCAGTGCTTCTACATATTTTGCTGCCGCATTAACAAAAGGAAAATAAGCAAATTTGAAAACATCCATGCTTATTCGGATTCAACCCTTGGAGCCAGCATATAACTGACATCTCCATGACCCTGGGCGATCTTGATCCTGATCTTCAGGGGGAAATCTTTTCCCAGGTCTATTGTAACCTCATTGGATTTTGCAAGTATCTTGCTCAGGTCTGAAAGATAATCAAGTGAGAATAATGATTTTGCATCCGAGGCCTGAAGTTCTATCAGCTGGTCTTTTTTTAATTCCACAAGCACACTGTCAGTATCTCCCTGCGCTTCCATAAAGAAAGTATCTCCTCTTACTCCCATGGACATGTAATCGCTGACCTTCTCAGCAGCTTTTACAGCCCTTTTTATATCCTCGCCGCGAATGACTATATGGGCGGGAAGGTCAAGGGTCGGGACTTTTGGTTCTTTGCGTATGGATGATGGATCAAGAAGTGACATGGTGTACGCAAGCCCGCGCATCCGGACGATGAGTTTATGCGCTGTTTCATCAAGCTCAAGCTCGATAACGTCGCTCTTATCGGCCATTTCCATTACGCCGTTCAATTTCGTGAGGTCGATACCAAGTTCCCCTTCTGTTGCTTCAAAAGAATCAAAAGCATCTCTTGCAAGATCAAAACTCACCATTGCGACATTCGAAGGATCTACCGCCTTAACTGATAAACCCTGCGGTGTAAGCCTGAATCGTGCTTCGTCCACAAGTGTGGATATTGATTCTATTGAATCTTTTAGTTTTTCTGCGCCTATTACTGCCTTAAACATTATACGTCTCCTCTTTCAAAATGATGTTTGACTTTAATAGGTATTTCTATCTATTTTATTCTATCTATTAACCGTCGATACTTTCATATCCAACCTCCACATTTATTGCAGAACATGACAGGACGTTCTATTGATATCGCTCTTACACAGGTTGAAGCAGGGGACAAAACAGAAATTGTTTATGAGAATGTTTGTACGCTTTCAACAGAGCCTGAACTGTGCTTTAATTATGCTACAACGGATGAACTCAAGGTATGGGGTTTCTCAGAAGGTTGTTTCAGTTGCCTGATGAAGGATCAAAAAGATGTTATTATCCAGGTGATCACGACATACCAGGATAATGATGGGGCACGAGAGGCTTATGATGCAGATGCCAAATATTTGAAAAGGAACGGATACGGTAAACCTTTGATCGCAAAAAACATTGGGGAATGTTCACTCATGTTAAAGAAAATCGATACCGATGGATTCACATATAACCTCTTGTTCCTGAAAAATAATGTATTTGCCGCAATAAGCGCCAAATACAAAAAGGACAGCCCGCAAAATCTCGAACATCTTATGGAGTTTGCAGAGAAAGTGGAAGGGAAGATCGGATAACTGATTTCCCCATTAAAAACTTTGTTTTTCATTCTTTATGCTTGAGGCCAGCTCATGAGCGTTTAGATACTTTTTTATGATCTTTCTGACAAATTACCCCCACAATTTGTAGACAGTGAAATAACCGATCAAATGACAGTTATCCGACCATGCGGCATTGATGGATGGCTGTCACACCCGTATTCATAAATCCCGGTTTTATTGAATGTAAATTTCCATGTATCCTTTTTGTTAAGGGGAGGAGATTGATAACCACTAACATTCAAAGAATATTCAACACTATCCAGGTTAGTCCATCTCACTGTGGTTCCATTTGTGATATTCAGTTCAGGAGGGTTAAACATTGTTCCCTTGATAGTAGCATAGACCGTCAGGGGCTCAACTGGAAATGCCTTTGCGTTTGTCTGCATAGGAGTTGGTGCAGAGTTCAAACCCGTATTAGTCTGTTCAGAATCCGCATCTTTTCCAGTACATCCTGATATTGCAACTATCAATATCAGCAAAAAAACCCATCGCCTGTTCATTTGTATTTATATTAGTTTATAATCACTTATAATTATCGAAAAATCTTAATGTTACATCTCCCACGATACCGCATTCCTTTGCATATTTGAAATAGAGTTCAAGGCTGTCCACACTCTCTTCATCCAGATCATAATTCAAAGTATGAAGGTATTCACGCATGAAATTGCAGTCTATGTTTTTTTGCTTTCCGATAGAACTTGCGATTTCGCCTATGTTGTTGTATGCGTAATCTTTGGATCGCAGCAGTGTTTTTATTACATATCTGACTTTATCAGGATGCATTTTCGCAAATTTTTCCCTGACGACCCATAGGGCATAAACCATTTTTTTCCCGGTAAGGTTTTTCCAGACGTTTCCCAGGTCTGCTACGATCTGATATTTCCCTATGGCATGGATGGCGCTATCCCCGATCAAAAGAGCGGCATCTCCCTGCTCCAGCATCCGGTCAATATCAGTTCCAGGACACTGCCTGATATTTACATTTATCCCTTTGATCCATAAAATTATCTTGATAAGTGTTGCAGAACTTGCTGTGGTCTCAGGAATGCATAATGTTTTTCCTTCAAAATCAGATATATCCAATTTCCCATTTGAACAGATCAACACGCTCTTTGTAAAATCGTTTGAAGTTATAGATAGTCCTGGCAGAATGAGAAGGTCTTTGCGTTTCCCATACATTATCGAAGAGATCGGGCTGATATCCAGTTCTTCATTGAAGAGCATGCGTGCCAGTTCAACCGGATGGGCTTCTTTGATATCGATGTCATGCGACTCTACTTTTCCCCGTTCAAGGGCATAATACGGGAAATCACAGTTGGCAAAAGCGATCTTTCCAAGACGGATCATAATTTCAAGAGTTTAATGACAGCAATGCATATTAGATTGTTGCATGAATATCAACATAATTTTTTTCATTTTGATAACATATCAATCAGCACAAACCATACATTCCAGGTTAACTATAGTTGAATACCAAACAATTGAAACTATCTTTGCGTCCTTTGCGCCCTTTGCGGTGAAAAAAATCATGCACCGCAAAGAACGCAAAGAGCGCAAAGTTTTAGCATATAAGTAAAATAAATTATGTTCTTGACTATAATTGTCAATGGCGGTCAGTGATTCGCGATCACCGCGACGAACTTAGCTTTCGTTTTCTCAGTGCATTATCGGCAAGAATTGCATATATCAAGGATGATACAACTATGCGTGGATAATGACAAGATCGCTGTCTCATACCGGTTTTTTGCCGGGAAAAGATATATATTCACGCCACCTCAGGTAGATTGATCGAAGTCGGCGGTGGTTTTTGAGGCAATACAAAGGTGGTACAAGCACACTTCAGCCGCTGCAAAAATCTGTCTGAAGGACAGGTGCGCCTAAGTAACCAAAAATCCTTCAGAAGAATTAAATATTATTCCTACAAATAAGATACTATTCAATGAAAATTAAAAACAATAAATCTCTGGACCCCGATGTATCCAATGTTATTACAAAGATAAAAGATATCGGAGGTGACAGTATAAAATTTATTGTTTTGTATGGTTCAGCAGTAAAAGGGAAAAGTACAAATCTGTCCGATATTGACATTGCAGTTTTTTACAGCGGCGATAAAATAAAAAGATTTCAGTTCAGGATTAAAATACTTGGTAGAATTGGCAATAAATTTGACATTCAAACCTATCAGGATTTGCCATTATATGTTCAGAAAGAAATATTATCAAGTGGTGAAGTCCTCTATTTCAGTGATTATACAGAGATTTTTAATACATTCATGAAAACCATCAGAGAATTTGAGGATTTTAAACCGCGCCTTGAGTTGTACTATTCAAGTATGGGGGTTTAATTTTGGAAAAATCGGATCGTATGCGCATACTCTCGAAGCTTGATGAAATGATAAAGTATATTGAAGAACTGCAAAGTATGCTTCCTGATCAAGACGAATATGAGCACGATCTCATTAAAAGGAGAGCCTGCGAGAAAACAATTGAAGTGGCGATCGACTCCTTAATCGATGTTTCAGCAATGATAGTTTCAGCGCAACAATTTGGTTTACCTGATAATGAAGAAAATATATTCGACATGCTTATTGAAAAAAAGGTATTGAGTAGTAAATTTGGGGAAAAACTAAAAGACATGAAGGGATTCCGAAATATCTTAATTCACCGTTACGGAAATGTTGATGATGAAATTGTATATCATAATTTAAGCAGCCATATGAATGATTTTTATGAATTTGAAAATGATGTTAAATTATATTTACATAAACATAAAGATTGATCTCATAATGATTTGATATTTTATAGCGTCAACTGCTCAAATATAATTTTTGGACAGCCAGTTCCAATTTAATAACCACATCTTTTATAACACTTGAAAGACAATCATTAGTATGGAGGCGTTAGTGACGATAGATTACACAAAAGAAACAAAGCTGAATGTGAAATCCGCTGTCGAGAAACTGACAGAAGACCTCAAGGCTAACAAATGGGGTGTTTTAAGTGTCATTGATGTAAAGAAAATCCTTGCAGAAAAGCTAAAAATCGAATCGGACGACTATATAATTCTTGATGTCTGCAATCCGGGTCTTGCGCACCAGGGACTTTCCATAAATAAACAGGTTGGGCTGATACTTCCATGCAAGATAATCGTTTATTCCGATAAAGGAAGAACAAAAATATCCCTCTATAAACCCACTGTTGCACTGAGCACGGCAAGTATACTTGCTGGTTATGATAAACTCAGAATGCTTGCAATTGAAGCAGAAGACGGTTTAAAGAAAGTAATTGATCTTCAATAGGTGTTAATTTGCAGACAATCGAAATAATGGAAAAAACATTTGATTCAGAGTCAAATGATATTGCCCTCTATCTTGCAATGTCAAAAAAGGCAGATGAAGAGGGACAACTTGAGATAGCAGCCTATCTATTTGATATCGCAATGGATGAGGCTTCGCATGCCGTCCAGTTTGCATCTCTCCTGGGAAAGGTGAAGGACACAAAAACCAATCTTGTAAATATGCTTGCAGGCGAAATGCAGGCTGAAAAGGATAAAGCCCATGCTGCAAAAGTAGCTTTTTCCGAGGGGAATGATGATGCTTTCAAGTTTTTTGAAAAATCCTTGAAAGATGAAACAAAGCATAAAGAAGGAATTAAAAAAATCCTTTCAAAATTACAGGAAAAAGATTAAACCAACTTTAAACAAATATACTATCGGAGAATAAATATGGAACCAGAAAAGGTAATAAACAGCATCGAAGGGAAAATGGGATTTACCCCGGAGATCATGAACATGATGAGTGAGATGAATCCGGAGATGTTCGAGCATTATAAAAAATGCGATGACGGAATCCAGGAAGATGGAGCACTTCCGGCAAAAGTAAAGGTTCTGATGTCACTTGCAATAATGGCATCACAGCGCTGTGAAGTGTGTTGCGAATCCCAGATGAGAAGTGCCTTAAACCACGGCGCTACAAAAGAAGAAATAATGGAAACAATGAATGTCATTTTCATTACTTCCGGCGCCCCGGGCGTAGCAGTATGCAGGAGAGCCCTGAAAATAATGGAAGGAACCGAAGAACATGGTGGTCATGGCAGCGGTCATGGCTGCATGGGCGGAAGAAGAAGACAATAAACCATATAGAAGATAAATTTATAATCATTGATTTATCAATGATAACCATAAAATAATAAAATTGGAGGATATTATGAGCCAGAAAATAATAGATGCATTAAACAAGGACAGAGAAGCCGAATTGGCCGCGATCATACAATATATGAAACATCATTATGAGGGAGAGGGAATGGAAAGCCCGGCCATCCTTGAAATATTCAAATCTACAGCAAAGGATGAGATGGGACATGCAGAAAAGCTTGCAGAGCGCATTGTCTATCTTGGCGGGACTCCCATAAAGAAACCTGAGCCCATCATTGAAGGTGGAGACCTCAAGAAAATGATGCAGGATGACCTTGCAAAAGAGAATGGCGCGATCAGGCAATACAAAGAACATATTAAGCTTGCCATCGAGGAAAATGATCCAACGACCAGGCTCATGCTTGAGGAGATCCTCTCTGATGAAGAAGGTCACGCCGATATCTGGGAAACCATACTTTCAATAAAGAAATAAACATGTTCGGAAGAGAAACGCAACTGGTGGACTGCAGGGAAACGATGGGAATGGGGCGGGGCGGAGGTCTTGCCCAGCGCGGAACCCTGTCAGAAGCAGCAAGACCTGATGTCGTGGCTATTGCCATGACGCCAGGACGCAGACATATCACAAAACCTGTTTGTGAGATAACACAGGGTCTTCGCAGGGAAAGTATACAGGTAAGCGTACTTGTGCTTGAAGCCGGCGCAGGCATTCCTATGGACGATGTCGGAGCTTCCACAATTTCAAAAGGTTATGGAGCTAATTTTGGTTTGTCTGCAAAAGAGATAGAACAGATAGCCCGGCACAAGATCGTACTATTAAATATGGGAAATGTCAATTCCCATATAATTTCAAAAACAAAGAAAATCTTGAAATATATAAATATCCCCGCGGTCATTGCCTGTGAATATCCTATCGATTTTGAGGATTTCGCAAAAAACGGCATAAAGACAAAATTCGTCAAACCTAAAAAACCTGAAACAGAAGGTACAGTAGTCGCGATCGTAAGCGGCATAACAAGGGGCGAGACCTGCTCAAGGATCAAATTGAATGAACTGGCAAAGGCTATACGTCAGATCCTTGGTGAGAAAATAGAATCGACCCATGCGGTCAGAAGCGACCTGTTGATAAGTGAAGGATTAATGGCAAGTGAAGGAGAGTGAAAGCACTATGAAATGTTACATTTGCGCTAAAATGGGAAAAGATACTGATGCAGTGGCAGTCTGTATCGTATGTGGAATGGGCGTTTGCATGGAACATGCAAAGTATGAGGAAACACCTGTCTGGAAAGGCGACTATCCTGTAAGACTTGAAAAGGATATCGAGAACCTGAAAAGAATAATGTGCCCACCCTGTCATGAAGCTCTAAAGGAGAACTGGTGATCTTTATGTTGAGATGTTATGAATGTGCGACAAGCGATGCTAAGGAAGAAGCAGTTTCCATATGCATAATGTGCGGGAAAGGATTGTGTATGGAACACGCAAATAGGATTGATCTTCCAATCTGGGAAGGAGGTTATCCTGCGCCTGTAAAAATGCTCAAGAAAGGCCTTCCAAGATTTGTATGCAGAGACTGCGGGAATATCCTGTTACCCGGTTCCTGCGAATAAAAAGACATGTTCGAAGTCAGGTTTCATGGAAGGGGCGGCCAGGGCGCGGTCATGGCTGCCCAGACACTTGCAGAGGCTGCGGTAAATGAAGGAAATTATGCCGTAGCCTTTCCTTTTTTTGGAGCCGAACGACGCGGAGCGCCGGTTCTTGCCTTCACGCGTATCGATGAAAAAAAAATATACAGCAAAACACAAGTTTATGCACCAGATTGTGTGGTAGTGCTTGACGATTCTCTTCTTGATACCATAGATGTTGTTTCAGGTTTAAAACCAAATGGCACGGTAATTATTAACTCAAAAGAAAAACCTGATGACATTGACCTTGGGGTAAGTGTTCGAACAGCCAGTGTAAATGCCACATCCATTGCACTTGAGATACTGAAAGCACCGATCACAAATACCGCGATCCTGGGAGCTTTTGCAAAAGCCACAGGAATTATCAGGATCGAATCCCTGGAAGCATCCATAAAGCAAAAATTCGGCGAGAAGCTGGGCGAGAAAGTAGGTGAGAGAAATGCCTTTGCTGCAAGGACTGCTTATGAAAAAACGATCATTGGAACCAGCAGGAGCGTTAAAAAACTTGAGGCAAAGAAACAGTGGCTGCCAAAATACCAGGATTACCCGATCGGTGCCGCCCTTATAGAAGGTAAAACCGAAGCAGGTCTTATCGGTCCGGGGAGTTTTATCGAGAATAAGGTTTCCGGCTGGGCGACATACCGTCCTTTGAGAGATAAAGAAAAATGCACAATGTGTCTCCTGTGCTGGTTTTATTGCCCAGAAGGAACAATTATCAGGATTTCAGACCGCGGCGACCTGATGACAAATTATGATTATTGCAAGGGGTGCGGCGTTTGCGCCAATGAATGCCCTGTTGATGCGATAAAAATGGTGAGGGCACGGGCATGAAGAAAGTAATAACCGGGGATCATGCAGTAGCTATAGGAGCAAAACTGTGCCGCGTGGATGTAGTTCCAGCATATCCAATAACGCCGCAGACACTTATTATCGAACATATCGCGGATTTTGTTAATGACGGGGAACTTGATACAAAGTTCCTTACCATGGAATCGGAACACAGCGTTATGAGCGCAGCAGCAGCAGCATCTGCCGCGGGCGCAAGGGTTTTTACAGCAACCTCCTCACAGGGACTTGCATTCATGCATGAGATGCTTTATGCAACAGCGCCTCTTCGTCTTCCGGTTGTAATGGCAAATGCCAGCCGCACGCTTGGCGGTCCTCCGGGTATCTGGTGTGAGTACAATGATTCCATGGGCGCGCGAGATTCCGGATGGCTGCAACTTTATGTGGAAGATAATCAGGAAGCTCTGGACATGATCATCCAGTCTTTCAGGATAGCTGAGGATAAACGCGTACTTTTGCCAGTTATGCCCTGCCTTGATGGTTTTGTTCTTACGCATACGGTTGAACCGGTAGAAATCCCGACGCAGGAGGAAGTTGATTCGTTCCTTGGACCTTATGAACCCGATATTATCCTTGACCCGGCAAGACCTGCCATGATCGGGACTTTCATGCCTGCAGAATATATTATGGAGTTACGAAGGCAGACCGTGGCAGCGTTTGACTCTGCAAAGGATGTTATCAGGGAAGTAAATAGTGAATTCTCGAAAAAATTCGGCCGGGATTATGGGGGTCTTGTCGATACTTACAGGATGGATGACGCTAAAGTCGCCCTGATAACAATGGGAACTGTTACAAGTACATCCCGCGAAGTCGTCGATGACCTGAGACAGAAGGGTGAAAAAGTAGGCATTATAAAGCTTCGGTTTTTCAGGCCGTTCCCTTCGGAAGATTTGAGAAAATTAGTCTCAAACCTGGATGCGCTTGGTGTTTTTGACCGCTCAATATCATATCATGGCGGAGGCCCTGTTTACAATGAGGTTCGCTCCGCGCTTTTTGGCATGAAAATGCCGGTAATAAATCATTTTGCAGGACTTGGAGGGCGGGATGTGACAGAAGATCAGATATTCAAAATGTTTGAGCTGACATCCAGGGCGGCTAAAGGGGAAAAAGTGAAAGAGGTAAACTGGCACAATACAAGGGGTGAAACTGTATGATAACTATAAAAGAACTTTCTGATGATAACCTTTTCACGGCAGGTCATACAGCCTGTCCTGGCTGCGGAGTTGCTATGTCAATAAGGAATGCGATACGCGTTCTTGGAAAAGATACTGCTGTATATGTGCCCGCAAGCTGCGCCGTGGTATTCGGGACTACTTTCCCGTATGGCGCCTGGAAAGTCCCGTTTTTCCACACTGCTTTTGAAAATACCGGCGCCTGTCTCACAGGCATGCAGGCGGCTTTTGAAAAGAAGGGGAAAAAGGTCACAGTCGTTGGATTCGCGGGAGATGGCGGAACTTATGACATTGGTTTGCAGAGCATGTCGGGCGCGGCAGAGCGCAACGAAGATATCATTTATATTTGTCTTGACAATGAAGCGTATATGAACACAGGCATTCAGCGAAGCGGCGGAACGCCTTTCGGGGCATGGACGACTACTACACCTGTGGGTTCAAATATCCAGGGAAACCAGCGATTCAAGAAAAACCTGGGGGATATTGTGGTGGCTCATGAAATTCCCTATTATGCGACATTGTCAATCGGGCATCCACTTGATTTCATAAGAAAAGTTGAGAAGGCAAAGAACATGAAAGGATTCCGTTTCCTGCACATGTTCACGCCATGCATTCCTGGCTGGAAAATGGACCCGGCCAAAACCGTTGAGGTCACAAAAAGAGCCGTTGAAAGCGGTATGTGGACACTTTACGAAGTCGAGAACGGCGAGAAGAAGGTCACATATAAACCCGGTAAAATGAAATCCGTTAAGGATTACCTCAATATGCAGGGACGGTTCAGGCACATGAGCGATGAGGACATAAATAAACTCCAGATGTGGGTATGTAGGAAATGGAACCTCCATTATCATGAAAAAGGGGCGCCTGATATTTGTGAAGTGGCGCCACCTGTTGAACATCATGCCATCACTGAAGAACACAGGGAGATGCACGGACCATGAAGAATAAGATAAAACCCATGCTTTACACGCTTAGCACATGCGTTCATTGCAGCGCAACGAAGCGATTTTTGAAAGAGAATGATATCGAATACGATTATGTGGATGTTGACAAATTGTATGGCGGTGAAAAAGACGAAGTGCTTTCGGAAATGATGAAAGTAAGTGGAGACATGAGATTTCCAACGATCATAATTGGGAAAAAAGTAATAGTTGGCTTCTATCAGGATAAATTGAAAGAGGCGCTTGGATTATGAGAACAATGGAAGAGATGTTCGATCCGATGAAAAAAATAGCCCGTGAAGAGGGTTACAAATTCAATCCGAATAAGCTTGAACTCAATGATATTCTTCAGGGCATGTGGGACAACGAGCAACGATATGGTTATCCATCATGCCCGTGCCGCCTCGCAAGCGGGACACTTGCAAATGATATGGATATAATATGCCCCTGCAACTACCGGGATGCAGATATTGCAGATTACGGAAGCTGCCTCTGCACGCTTTATGTTAATGATGAATGGATCGCCGGAAGGATGCCGCATGATCCCGTCCCGGAAAGGCGCCCGAAGGAATATGCTATTAAAGGTTATCCTGGAATTAATGAACAAAAAGGCGCTGGAGGTGGAGAAATGGTAGAAGTTTACAGGTGCCAGGTATGCGGGTATCTATGCGCAAGAGAAGAGGCACCGGATCTATGTCCTATTTGCAGGGCAAAGAAGGAGAGATTTGAGAAATTCAGAATGAAGTAGAGAAGTCAAATAATGAATTAAAAAATGACTCGTGAAATGATACGAACTCACACTGTCGGAGTTCGTTTTAATCTGAAAAATTCCCTGTCAGACTTCGAGAACTGCTGCGCGCTTCAATTCGGGAGCGCGTGCAGAGCTGTTTGAAGGGTTGGCTTCCTGCATGAAGCTTTTAATGATATTAGGAATAGAATATGAATATTTTATCTAAATATAAATTGGGCGATCTTGAACTTTCAAACCGCATGGTTATGGCGCCTATGACCCGCTGTCGCGCACTTCCTGGCAATGTCCCAAACCCATTATCTGCTACCTATTATGCTCAAAGAGCCTCGGCAGGTTTGATCATCACTGAAGGCTCACAGGTGAGCGAGCATGGAGTCGGTTATGTCAATACACCGGGAATACACTCACCTCTTCAGGTCGCAGGGTGGAAAAAAGTGACCGAAGCAGTTCATAAGGCAGGAGGAAAAATTTTCCTTCAACTCTGGCATGTAGGCCGGGTGTCGCATCCTGATTTCTTAGGGGGTGAACTGCCCGTTGCGCCTTCTGCGCTTCCTGTCGATGGCGAAATTCATACACCAAAAGGCAAAAAGAAATTTGTGGTTCCAAGAGCTCTCGAACTGGACGAGATACCGGGCATAATTGAGCAATTCCGAAAAGGTGCCGAGAATGCAAAGGATGCGGGATTTGATGGCGTTGAGATCCACGGTGCCAATGGATATCTTCTTGACCAGTTCCTGAGAGACGGCTCAAACCGCCGGACTGATAAATATGGGGGATGTCTTGAGAATCGCTTACGTCTTCCCCTTGAAGTTACTGAAGCTGTCGTCGGCGTATGGGGTGATGATAGAGTCGGTTACAGGATATCGCCTCACTTTTCAAACTATTCGATGTCTGATTCGAATCCGCGCGAAATCTATTCATATCTTGCAGAGGAGATGAATAATATCGGGCTGGGATATATTCATATGGTGGAGCCTGTTGGGGGCAGGATGGGAGCAACACCGCATGCTTCGAAACTGGCTCCGATCATTCTGGACATATTCGAAGGGACGCTCATTTTAAATGGAGGCTATGACTTGCGAAGTGGAAATGAAGCTATCGAAAAAGCTGAAGCTGACCTGATATCATTCGGGGTTTTGTTCCTGGCTAATCCTGACCTGCCGGAACGCTTCAGGAAAAATGCACCACTCAATCAAGCGGATGTTGCCACATTTTACATGGGCGAGGAAAAGGGTTACACCGATTACCCGAAACTAGGATAATTAAAAAATACGTCCAATTATTGGATAATCAGGAATTCACAACCTTCTGAATTAAAAACCAATACTCAAAAAGTTCCTTTTCTTTTTCTTCATAATTATCGAATTTACTATTTATTATCTTCCAGAAATGTGGTTGTGTTTCCTTTCTTTAATATGAATCATTTCATGATAAATCACATATTCGATTAAATCATAAGGTAAGTATTTCAAAATAGTATTTATAGTAAGATTCTTAATTGGACTACAGTTTCCCCATTTGGATTTCATTCTTCTGAGTATATGTTATTTATATTAATCCTTGCCAGCCTTTTTCGATGAGTTTTTCAAGGATGTAATCCTCGACAAGGGATTTTTCTGTGAATTTTGGCATGAATCATATGATTTTTCCTTTCCCATACAGCATTTTTTGTATTTTTTCCCCGAGCCGCAGGGGCATGGTTCGTTTCGTCCGATCTTTTCTTTTCTGATTATTTCATCATCCATTTCAGACTCTGGGTCATCATCTCCTAACCATGAAAAATCCTCCTCAGCTTCGGAAGTTTGCATATTATGCAGACCTTCAATATGCTCTCTTGAAAAATGGTTTAAAGGATCTTGCATATGCTTTCTAATCTTATTTTCGTCGTCTTTTCCCTTGATCCTCTTTTCGAGGTTCTCCTCGCTCATGAAGATCTCAACTATTCTGCCCTCTTCAAAAGCCCGGTGTATTTCAGGCATAATAGACATATCATGGAACAGAGCAAGGTCTTGAATAACCAGGCTTGCGAATTTAATATCGCCGGTTGTATTAAGGAGTTTTATTAAATGCTGCATCACTTCATTTTTTTGAGAAGGACGGTTCTTCGACAGCAATACAAGAGCAGTTGTGGCCGTTGCCCTGGCAAAGGCTTCCAGAGTTTCATCTATTGTGAATTCTTTGAGTGGGTCTATTGCATCTTCTCCAAATGCAAAAAGCAAGCCAGCAACATTTTCTGTCAGCCATATATCCAGATCATCACCCCTGTATCTCATAGTATCCAACAATAGCGAAAGTGCATCTTTGCTTTTTATGAGCGCAAGTATGTGAATTGCATGGATTGGGGTCCAGCCCTTGCCCGGACCATTTTCAGGCCAATATTTTCCATCCTGTATCAATTTCCTGAAATGAAAAACCGCATCATCCCTTCCCGCGATCTCCTTTGCAAATTTCTTATTTACATAAAGTTCCAGGGCAGTTAATCCTTTGATCAATTCTTCTGTTGAAGTCTCATGCATATCTCCCTGTATCAGATCCCAATCCATTCCAGTCTGACTTAATATCAAATCTGCAAAATCTTCATCTTTTTCTGCCATTTTCATTTCTCTTCACCGAGTTCATCATAATAAATTCCGCTAAGCGTGTCATGGTATCCCCAGCCCATGCCCTCTGTTTTCGTCACGACAGCATTCAGTCTTGGCCTGAATTTTTCTATAAGGCTTTTATCTCCCCACTTATTGAGAAGTTCAACAGTGTCCCCGTACATGCATTCCAGGCTGTAATAAAATTGTTCGTACATATCACCGTACTTTACTGTGATTTCAGTACCACTTTCAACATAAAGTAACATGAGATCTATCAGGCTCTCCCTGTCATTTGATGCTTTTCTGAAGTCACTGATAGCTTTCTTGGCAACTTTCAAATTGATCCGGCCTTCGAAACTGCTCAGGATCTTCTTTTTATAATACTCAACTGACTCTGGCAGGTGTTCGGAACCTTGTAGTTTTGTTTCAAGCCATGCCATGTTATCTTTTCGGAGTTTTGCAAGCTCAAAAACAAGCCTGATAAGCTCTTT
Source organism: Candidatus Methanoperedens sp. (assembly GCA_027460585.1). Lineage (GTDB taxonomy): Archaea > Halobacteriota > Methanosarcinia > Methanosarcinales > Methanoperedenaceae > Methanoperedens. The sequence continues at coordinate 41,073 of JAPZAP010000066.1, forward strand.
TTTATCAAACAGTTCATGGGTCTTTTTCAGTTCAGCAGATTTCATTTTTTCATAACCTTTTGCATATTCTTTGTTTCAATGGCACTCCAAATATCGGCGATGCGGCGCTTTTCGGGGAGAGGGGGATTTAAGCTAAGACTACCAAAAGCTTTATTCAGAGGTATAATCCTACTTCTTTTTAGCAGGTAAGACGTAAAAGCCAGTGTACCATTAGTTTCACGTTCTAGTGCTTTCAGGTGCTGCAAATTGCTTCTACCACACATGATATTATCAAATGATTTTTCAGTGAAATTAGGCATTATTTACACCTGCTTTAGCAGAGTTTCCATTTTCATCCTGAACTCTGCTATCTTGTCGCTGTTCAACTTCTCTATGAAATCAAGGATATTTGAGTTGAATATCTCTGCTGCTTCGATTAATTCTTCAACTTCTTCTTTCATTATCTTAAAATCGACATAATATTGCTTATCGATTCTTTCTTTTTTGGCATAGGATATAAGTGAGTTATCAATGTTGAACAATTCTTTAAGAAGTATTATTCCAGCGGAATGGTTCTCGCATTTTATACCAGTCCTGAAGAATAGAGAAATAAGCATGTAATACATGCTGTAATAAGCCAGGGAAACCGATTCTTCCAATCGGTCATTTTCTAAAAGAAGTTTTGCAGATATGAGATGGCTGTCCGATTTTTTCAGGTAAGAAGACATAATATCTTCACTTGGCTGGACAATCTGGAGTTTTCCTTCCATTTGCAATCTATTGAAGAAATCCGATTTTTTCATAAAATAGCTCGGTTCCCCTGATTATTACATGATTTTTTTCGATCTCTTTTATAAGCGGACTTGACCTGTCATATTCACCTATTTTCACGCTCAATCTTGAATTAAGAAGTTCAAGTTCCTTTTTCAGGTTCCTGTCCTTTGTTTCGATAAATACATCAATGTCGCTGTTCTTGTCCGCTGTGCCTCTCGCATAGCTTCCGAAAAGAACCACAAGCCCGATCTCTTTGTTTTGTTGGATGTCCTTTATTGTTTTTCTAAGTTCAGGGTATTTTTTCAATATTTTATTTAATTTATATAATTCGGATATGAGAGCATAATTCCTTGCTTCCAGGTTCTTTTTAAGAAAATAAACCGTGTTCCTTCCATCCTTCCTGAACTCCAGAACATTTTCACCAACGAGTTCTTTCAAGTTCCTTATCGCAGTCATGTGGTTGATTTCAAGCTTTTTAGCCAGCGCTCTTGCATGTATCTCCTCACCCAAAATTATTATTAATATCTCACTGGCTATATTTAGTTCCATATGTAACAAATTTGTTCCATTAATTATATATGCTTTTCTTTTATTCTTTTCCTTCCAGTCAGCAGCTCATTCATCAGCCCCTTTCTTCACCCTATCCAGCTTCTCCTTCCTCCTGTGCGCTCAAGGTCCAGCTTCCTGCCAACGGCGCTCAAAATCTCGGCGATGCGGCGCTGTTCGGGGAGAGGAATATTTTTGACCATTTATTCTGCGATTTCAGATTTTATGTCTATGTATTAAGAAACAAAAATCTACCATTTATCCAGATGAACCCTATCTTCCAGATATGGCTTATTTCCTTCTTTTTTCTCAGCAGGTTTCCCTATGGGAATAACGGCAAGCGGAATGATGGATGGTGGGATACCCAGGAGTTTCTGCAAGTTCTTAACTCGATCCTCCATTGGATAAGCTCCTGTCCATACGGCGCCGTAGCCAAGGGAATGAGCAGCTAAAAGTATGTTCTGGGCTGCGATACTGCAATCCTGTACCCAGAATTGGGGAATTTTATCGAGTTTTGGATCACCACAAACTACTATGGCAATAGCAGCATCTTTTGCCATCTGTGCATAAGGACTTGCCTTTGGTATTTCATTAAGAATGGATCTGCTTTTTACAATTATGAAATGCCATGGTTGTGAGTTAACCGCCGATGGACCGCTCATCGCAGCTTCAATGATTTTCCTGATATCGCCTTCCGGGATTTCTTCTTTTGTATATTTTCTTATCGATCTTCTTGTTCGCAATGCTTCTAAGACTTCCATAGTTCATACCTCAATTTGATAAAATCCTGTTTTCAAGTTACCTCTTCTTTTTCTGTTTTGCGGGTAATGATAATATATATTCATAAGAACTCCCCAGCAATTCATGGAATTTTTCACTGTCATTATACAGTGAATCAGGCAGAACCACATATTCTTTCATGACCCGGCCCTTTACTGGTTCAAAAGGCACCACTTCATCGTTTTCTGAAATTATTTTTTTTCTCTCCTGTTCTGGCAGGCGAATGAAAATATCATTCTCGAAAACTCCTGCAAACATATAGTCATTTGCAAAATACACAGGACATCCGAACATCTTCTTTTTCTTAACATCAAATGCGGATATTCTCTCATCAAGGAATTTGCTCAATTCTTCACTTGGTTTTTTCCATGCCATGGTTTTCTTTGACTCCTCTTACATCTTTTTTCCAATCAGAATTATTTCCGTTAATTAGAAATAATGTTTTGGGGTTTCTATCTGTAAGATTTCAAAATTTCAATGCCTTTGATAGGAAGCTCAAGAAGGCTTGAGCGTATCCTGTCTTCATCATTCGATATTTCCCTTCCTGCGAGGGCGTTCAAATGCTCCTCATAAACTTCCTTTGCAGATATCTTAAAATCATTGTGATAGTATGTCCTGATAATAAGGTCACTCAAATCCAGTTTCTCGTCAAAGGTCGGTTCTTTTTCAAACAATGCAGGAACTGTAATGAGTTTTTTTCCACCATCAACTTCAGATATAAAAACATAGATCGTTCTTCCGATGTACGATTTTGCAGCCGCTGCAGCAAGCATTCCTCTTAATCCACTTCCTTTTACGCTGTCAATCAACAACCCGCAATATCCTATTTCTCCCCGCTTCATGAAATATCTGGCATTAAGTGATAATTCCACATGCATTATAGGAACTGTTAGCTGGGAATGCTCTTTATCAACTGAAAGTTCCTCAAAACCATCCAATATATCCATAAAAACTGACTATATTTAAATCTTACTTCCTGATCTTTTCAATCCTCATTATGAACTCTTTCCTATGCCTTTTTTCTTCATCCAGAATGTGCTTTAACACACCTACCACTTCCGGATCATCAATTTGCGCTATCTGCTGTTTGTATATCTCGATCCCTTGAGTCTCAAGTTCCACCTGTTTCATGAGCTGCCCCTCAAGTCCATCTCCGCCAAAATCAAGCTCCTTGTGTTCCATGCTCGGCTTTCCACCCCTTTTTACTATCAGTTCAGCCAGCCAGTTCATATGTCTCATCTCATCTATCGCTATCGCTTCTGTAACCCTGCTCGGATCGCATTTCAGCATAATGAAAGCATTCCTGGTATAAACCATCGTTGCTTCTATTTCCCTGACAAAATCCTGGTTCAATAAGCGGATTATTTCATCGACTTCCAATACAAGTCCTCCCGAAGAGTTATTGAAGATTCAACAACAGATGAGTATTTATCTTTATTTGAATACGATTGTTTTTATATCTGGCGAGTATATCTCGCCATATGTTTGAATCCCTTCAGGGAATATTAACAGGCTATGGATATGTCGGTCTTTTCCTGGCAAGTTTCCTGGCTTCGACCATTATTCCCTTCGGAAGCGAGGGGCTCCTTGTCCTTCTTGTTTATAAGAAATTCAATATTCCTGCCCTGGTATTAGTGGCATCTGTCGGCAACTTCCTGGGAGCTTGCACGACTTATTACATTGGTTTGAAAGGGAGGGGATTTGTTGAGAAATATCTCAGGTTTGATCCGGCTGAGATCGAAAAAGCAGAGAAAATCTTCTTTAAATACGGCCCATTCGTGCTTTTATTTACATGGCTTCCCTTCATAGGGGATGCAATTACAGTAGCCAGCGGAATTTTGAGATTCAAGTTCTGGATTTTTTCTATCCTTGTATTCACAGGGAAATTCATTCGATACCTGATATTAGCTTATACCACAGCGGTTCTTCTGACGTAATTGACACTGGTTAGAGGCAATTATAAATAAGATAATCTTAGATCTCATATTTCGCACATTCTTTCATTAAAATAAGCTTTTTTGAAACTCGATCCAAAAACGTTAAAAAAACCATGTTTCGACAGGATTTACAGGATTTACAGGATGAATTTTATTGGCAAATCCTGTCAATCCTGTTCGTATATACTAGATCCTTGCGAGAACAATAAAGCATTCTTGCACCTACATAAAAGTAGGTCGAGAGGGTAACGAAAATTCTGTTTGGGATCCGTTCCCGTGGATTAACCTGTTGCCCTCTCA
>JAPZAP010000067.1 GCA_027460585.1 Candidatus Methanoperedens sp.
CACTGGAAATACTGGGCTTTCATGCCTGTAAAAGACCTCTCAAAGTGCATCACAATGGGTGAAGGGGGTACGCCGCTTCTTGAAAACAAAAGACTTTCAAAAGCGGGAAGATTGCTCATAAAATACGAAGCCGTAAATCCGACAGGTTCATTTAAAGACCGCGGCTCTTCTCTTGAAATAACCAAAGCGCTTGAGTTCAAAAAACACAAGGTTGCGCTAGCCTCCACGGGCAACATGGGCGCATCCATGGCTGCTTATGCGGCTTTTGCAGGACTTGAATGTAAAGTATTCATACCTGATATCGTTGGCAAAGAAAAGATCACGCAGATAAAAGCCTACGGCGCCGAGACAATACCTGTGGAAGGGGATTATTCGGTTGCGATGAAACGGGCTGAAGAATATGTTCTTTCCAACAGCGACTCCTTTTTAACAGGCGATTATCCATGGCGCAGCGAAGGCACAAAGACCGTGGGTTTTGAGATAGCAGACCAGCTTTACTGGCACGTCCCCGATTACGTCGTGGTGCCTGTGGGCAATGGTACACTGATATGGAGCATTTATGAGGCTTTCAGGGAGCTTTCACTTGTCGGGATTACTGATAAAATACCCTATATTATCGGGATACAGGTAGAAAAGTGCGCCCCTGTGGCGAATGCGTGGGAGAACGGGCTTTCCGAGATAATACCTGTTCGGAACCCCGATACAATAGCAACTGCAATCGCATGTGGTGACCCGATAGACGGTCTTGCGGCGCTCAGGGCAATCCGGGATTCAGGCGGTCTTGCAATCAAGGTCAGTGATGACGAGGCACTTTCAGCACGGGATACGCTTGCCAGGAATGGTATTTTTGTAGAACCCAGCGGCGCAGTTGCATACGCAGGATTCCTTAAAAATGAACTGCGCGGAACAGTTGTATGCCTTGCGACCGGGCATGGGTTGAAGGATATGTACGGGCTGGATTGACGCCATATATTGGAACAACATGAAAATAAAAATAAAAGATGAAAATGGAAATGAAGAAATCTTGTTTGATAATAGCCACTACTTGGCTATATCTATTGCAATTACTATCATAGGAATGTTTTTTGGATTGTGGGCTTTTGGGATTTATGGTATTTTGCTTCTATTTTTGTTTGTGTTTTTATTTAATTGGGACTGGAATGAAAAGATTATTTTCGACAATGGAATAAAAACCATTATCATGGAGGAAAAAATAATAGCCGGCAGGGAATTCAAATGGAAAGAGGCTAATAAAATAAAATTTTCAGATATAAAAGGAATTTATGTTATTGAAGATGAACATGAAAAATTTTATGACACGGGGGTCTCTTTTAGAAATTATAATACAGAGTTAATCATTGATAAAGAATCAGCAATCAAGCTTCCATCGAAGAACGATTCTAAAGGTGCTAAAGAGTTCGCAATAAAGATTTGCAAAGCAACTGGCATCAATGGTTATTATATTGATGAAAAGAAAAATTCAACTGTACTAAGTTAATATTGGATAAAGAAGGGCGATTCTGTGAAAATGATAATCCGAGATGAAAATGGAACTGAAGAGATTTTGGTGAATGATGCAAATTATACTGGTTTGGGTCTGTATTTGATTGGTTTGAGTGTAATGTGGCATATTGTCATTTTGGTAGTGAGCGGTTTTAATTTGAAATCTCAATTTCCTTGGCTTATTATGACTTTGCCTCTTATTTTTGTTGGAATGGCAATGATAATATCCGATAGAAAAACGGTTGTCATCGATAAAAAACTACATAATGTAATTACAGATAACCACTTAGTTTCGGGATTCCGCAAAATTGAAAAAGTAAGTTTAACAGATATAAAGGAAGTCAAAATTACTTATGACTCCGATGGTGAAAATTCTTGGTTTTGTCACACATACTTAATTACTACTCAAGGAAAAGCCATTCAATTGAAATCAAGTCGGATACTGATTCAAAATCTAAAAATGTTTTCTGATTTTGATAAAGAAAATGAAAAAAAGTTAGGGATTAAGATTTGTGAACTGATTGGAATTAATGGTCAGCATATTAATACAGATGGAAAATCAACTCCAATTATTGAAGCAACATGAAAATAAGAATTCCATTCCTGGTAAAGTTTTGTGTCTATGCTTTGCGCTCTCTGCGCCTTTGCGGTGAGCCGTTCATTCCGACAGCCGCAACAGTATCCCCGACCGCCTCGCCATGATAATCGCCCTCTCAAGCGCAATTAGCCCGACGGCGAAATAGAAAATCCCAAGCCCGAAACCGATCATCACATTTGCCTCGCCAAAACCGTAAAATGAGCGCATATATTCAAGGAAATACGTAAGAGGAATCGCACGCGCTACAATCTGGGCGCTTCCCGGCAGCACTGAAACCGGATAATAAATGCCGCAAATGAACATCATTATCCCGGTTATCGTCCATGCAGCAACCTCTGCGCGCTGACCGAACCTGAGAATCGAGATGCATACCAGGATTCCCACCGACGCCGAGGTCAGGAACAGTCCGGCCATGAAAACCAATACGGGAATAGGGCCTGCTACCAGGAAATTAAAACCAAAAGCGTAGAAGCTGAGAACCATCAGGATAATAAAAACAAGACTGCTTCGAAGTATTCCGAAAAGAAGAGAACCGATAATGAGGTGGTGACCCCTGACCGGCGCTATGAATGTATGTTTTATGCTCTTGCTCCACATATCAAACAGCATCACGTATGCGATATCTATCTGGCATACCTGGATGATGCTAAACGCTATCGCTCCAATCAGGATAAAAGAAATGGTATTCGGGCTCAACGAAAAAAAAGTACCCATAAGACCGATAGACATAAGACCGATAAACGGCCAGAATATTACCTCAAAAATAGTGAAGAAATTCCGTTTCGCCATTATCCAGCTTTTGTAAAATGAAGCGCCTATCCTTCCTGCTTCAAGATCCGGGGCTAACATTCCTGACTCCATTTCCTGATGTCAATTTGGGTAACAAAATATGAAACGTGCTTCCGTTCCCGTCGCTCTCTGCCCATATGGAACCATAATGCTTTTCGATTATGTTTTTGCATATTGAAAGCCCTATTCCGGTACCGCCATATTTTCTTTTCGATGAGCCGTCTATCTGGTAGAACCTTTCAAAAATGCGTGAAAGCTGGTCACCTGGGATACCTATACCTGTATCTCTTATGCTTATTTTAATTTTTTCTGGTAAGTCACGTGATATCACGGTTATTTTCCCATCCTGGAGAGTGAATTTTATTGCATTTCCAAGTAAGTTTATTATAACCTGGGTAAGCCTGTCTTCATCCCCCCATATCGCAGGAAGCGGTATTGTGTCTTTGAATAAAGAAATTTGTTTCTCTTTTGCCAGGGGCTGGATATCCAAAATACATTTTGACAGGATATCGTTTATCGAAACCAATCCGAAATGCAGTCCCAGCTTATCTTTTTCAAGATAGGAAGCAGCCAGTAATTCTTTAATAAGATATATTAGCCTCTCCGAGTTGCGATGGATTATTCCAAGGCTCTTTTTCTGTTCTTCGTTTATCGTGCCTATTGCTTCGTCATCAAGCAATTCAACAAATCCCTTAATGGAGGTAAGGGGAGTCATCAGTTCATGTGTTATATTTGAAATGAACTCTGTTTTTATATTGTCTGCTTCTTTGAGCTCTTCGTTGGATTTCTCTAATTTTTCATTGTATTCCTTAATCTTTTTTTCTAATTTTTTATTCTCCGTGACATTCTTGATAACCACAATATATTTTCTTTTTCCTTTGATTACGCCTTGCGAATGAGACACATACAGGTATTTTATCTCATCACTTTTTGTAATTATATTTGTTTCATAAGGCGTTTCATTTCCATTTTGAATATCATGCCAGCGGTCAAGCATGAATTTTTCCATATCCACGGGGAAGACTTTGATGAAAAATTGTCCGATTAACTCTTCCCTTGGCCAGCCCAGTATATTGAAAGCCGAATCATTCCCGAACTCAAACCTGCCTTCTTCATCTACTACAAGTATTCCGTCAAAGGATGATTCGATAATCGTCCTGAGATACCTTTCGGAATCATATAATTTCTTATGCGTCTCCTTTATTTTATCTTCAAGGTTCTCTTTATATTGTTTAAGTTCCCTGACATTGTGTTTTAACCTGCCGCACAACCTGGCATTTTGGACCACGGAGGATGCCTGCGATGCTGCGATAGATACAAAATTAATCTCTTCATCAGTAAACTGTCGCGGGTCTGCCCAATATGCATTCAGCAGACCTATTACCTTTAATCCTTTTTTCATGGGAGTATATATCATGGATGAAAATCCAAGTTCCCTTGGTAAATCATTAAAAGGCTTATTTTTGGGTTCTTCAAAGGTGTTTGGAACAAGATAATATTTACCTGTCTCCAAAACCGTGCCTGAAGGACTTGATGATATTTCCACACCCGCTTTTTTTGCAGCTTCATATACACGTTCGATGTAGTTTTGCGGCAGTCCGTATGACGCCACCATCCTGATGTTATTATCCAATTCATCGACAAGCATTATAGTTCCTGATTTTGCGCCTGTTCCTTCACAGGTGATTTCGAGGATTTTATGTAAGATATCGTTAAATTCCAGAGAGATATCTATTGATGCAATATCGGATAACGCTTTGAGTTTTGATTTTTCAATATTTTCCATTTTTTAAAGTTCCGGGTTTTGAGAACATGAAACAGCGCTCGCCCCATGCAGGAAGAATAAACATGTGCCGCAGTCAATACATTCCACGAATGGTTCTTTGTTCATTGATTTTTTAACATAGAACGGGTCTGCCAGCTGCGGCCTGCATATCGCGACAAGGTCTGCGGTCTTATCAGAAACAACGCTGTTTGCATATTCAAGACTTCGTATATTGCCGGCGCAAATTACAGGAACATCGACAGAATCGCGTATAGCCCGAGCGAGGTGCACATCTACGCCCTCGCCCATATCCATTGTGGGGGCCATGTGGTTCATGCTCGCATAGGTTCCCGCGCCGACGCTGATGACATCTGCACCGGCTTTAACAAGGCGGGGAGCGATTTTTCCGGTCTCGTTCAGGGTAAGCCCACCATCAACGAATTCATCTGCGCTGATGCGGCACGATATCGGCGTATCCCCGACTTTTCTTTTTACTTTTTCGATTATCTCGGTAAAGAAGAGCGCCCTATCAGTGCCGTATTCATCCTTTCGCTTATTCGAATATGGTGAAAGGAATGCGCCAATAAGGTATCCGAAGGCACCGTGAAGTTCTATCAATTCCGCCCCCGCTTTTTTCGCCCTGCCGGCAGCATCTGCAAAATCATCCTGTATCTTTTTTATTCCGTTCCTGTCAAGTTCGACCGGGGTCTCTTTCATAACCGGGCATGGTATGGCTGATGGGGCCACAAGCGGATGCCCCGTCATCACCGAAAGGGTCTGCCTTCCTGCGTGTAATAACTGGACTGCTGGTACTGCGCCGTTGTCCCTGATGAGTGAAAAAAGTTCTTTTAGTCCGCTTAAATATTTGTCATGGTTGATTTTCAAAGCATTTGTGTTCGGGGTTCCGTTATCCGATACAGCCACGCCCCCGACAAATACCAGACCGCTTCCACCCATTGCGAGCTTTCCATACATCCGGAGCAATCTTTCAGTGACAAACCCATCGGATGTGGCATAATTTGTCTGGCACGCCGGAAAAACAATACGGTTAGGCAGGGTAATTTTATTAATCCCCAGAGGTTCAAATACACTATTTAAGCTCATGGGTTAAGATAATGCGGTAGTTTTATTTGAATATTTCTAAGGATTTGATAATTTTGGAGGGTGTTTATAATTACTAAATTACATGATTTATTTTGATTTCTTTATCATTAAAGCCAATTTAATTAACCTGTTAATGGTCTTGCGCATGCTTTTCAATCCTTCCTCGTCTTCTTTTGCCCCATCCGCGCCAATGTCTTTTGACCAGAAAGTCCCGCCAAGGTTTGCGCCGAAAGACCCGCCTCCGACAGGGAGCGCTTCGTTTATGACATAAAAGCCAAGTATTGCCTGTATCGAGGGTTCCTGCCCGCCGATGCGGTCGCCACCCACGGCAAGAGCCGCGCCGGGCTTGTTCAGGATAAAATGCGGGTCATGCGCTGCAACCGCCCTGCACCTGTCCATTATGACCTTTGTCTGGCCGCTCAACATGCCCTGATACACGGGTGTGCCGATTATAAGCGCATCAGCCCATTTGAGCTTTTCATAGACCTCCACCATGTCGTCTTTGTGGATGCATCCTTTTTTCTCGCGTATGCAGTAATCGCAGTGGATGCAGAAGTTTAATTCTTTTCCCATCGCAGAGAAATATCCGGTTTCTATATCGTACTTCTCTTTTGCATATTTCAGCGCTTCCTGCACGATATAATCGGTAGCTCCTTTTCTGGGGCTGCCGCAAATGCCGAAGAGTTTGATTTTTTCATCTCCCACGATTTTCACCTTTAGATAATAGATAATTCTGGTCTGTCAAATAACTTTTGTGTTAGCATTAATTTTTAAGTACAATCAAATAAAAATGCCCAGGACAGAGGTTAAGAAAAAGACGCCGCTGAAAGTCGAATATAGAGAGGAAGGCTTTAGCCATTCCCTATTAACCAATATACCTCAAATCCTCATCCGTAGTAGGCGGCATCTGCCCCTGCTCCATTTCGCGAAGTTTCGCGACGATCTTTTCCATTTCAGCAGCCCGCTCTTCCAGAGCTGCCATATCGACATCAATCTCAAGAACCTTGCACAGCACTTTCAGCACTGCCTGCGCGCTCTTCGGGTCAACGAGATAACCCGATGTGACTCCCATAAGACATGCGGCATCAATCCCACGAAGCTCACTTAATCCCAGAAGCAGTCCGGATGCGCCTACAATACCGCCAGCCGGCTCGTTTGCCTTGAATTCCACGCCGTATTTTTTAAGTTCCTTTACAAGTTTTATGTTATTTGCAGCCCCCATGACAGACTCGGTTTCGACAAGCTGTCCAACCCCATAGCCGCCGAGTGCGTATATACGTTTAACCTTGAATTCTTCAGCTATATCAAGGAATATGCCGCAAAGCTCATAATGACCCTCGTTCGTGGCGCTCTGGTGGTCGCCCACCAGTATCAGGAGGTCATGTTTACCTTTTGATTTATATGCAAAAAGTTCGTTCCTTACAAGCCGGATTGTACCGTCGTCTTCGACTATGACCTGGGGAGGAAAATGGGGAGAGTAAATCTCCATTATTTTTTTCGCGCCGAGTTCCTCGACCATATGCTCCGCAACCAGTTTCCCGACATGCCCTACCCCTGGAAGCCCCTCAATAAGTACAGGATTCTTGAGCCGCGGTTTTTTACCCCTTAAGATTGTAGTTTTAATCATAATTATGTCTTTTTGGTAATCCTTCTATATTTCCCGTATCTGTCTTCAAGAGAAAACCGTGCAGGCCTTGAGTATTTTGTCAGGGAACCGCACACGGGACAAACTTCTTTGAGGGTATATCTCCCGCACTGGCATTTTCTTATTTTTGATACCATAATATTTAGGTATTTTGTTCGGTATATCTGTGGAATTCTCCGATTCCACCCGCTTTTTCAATGATTTTAATGGCAGCTTGCGC
>JAPZAP010000068.1 GCA_027460585.1 Candidatus Methanoperedens sp.
CCTGTTCGTTGTATCTCTTGGCAAGCTGGACAGGATCCCCTGCCTCTTTCAGGTTAACAAATTCAATGCCTTTTACAACGCAGCCTCCGGCTTTATCAAGCGTTACATCAAGGCACGGGATTATTCGTTTGGTGAGCATTGTCCTTTTGTTGTTTTTATAGAATCAAATAGTTTTGGTGTCCTGTTTTTTTACCGTGGTCTCACCAAGTACCCTCTTCATCAGTGGCGCATCCCCGAAAACGTCTTCACGTTTGCCTTTATTATTGAAATAAACAGCGACAAGCACGATCGTAAGCCCAACGGATTCATAATTAGGATTTCCAGCCGTAATGACCATCCCGAACCATGCCAGCGCGCCCATAAGCATTCCGCGAAGCGCGCCTTTCCTGTACGAAACAAACTTTGTGCGCCGATATATACGGATATCTCGAAGGGTGAGGAAAATTATAGTAAGAAATCCAAATGCTGCAATGTAAACATAAGTCATATTATCAAATCAATTCAAATTATTTCAGGTCGTTTCAAATCGTATTCATTTTTTCAGGCTTTAACCTTTTCAAATATTCTTTTATCATGGCAGGGAAGGATTTTGCCTCAACGAAACGAAGTCCAAGCTGCTCTGCCCATTTCTGTATTCCCATATCGCTTGCCACTACCGCTGCGTCAAGCTCTTTAGCAAGCAGCAGCACATCAATATCCGGCGCGCTGTCAAGAATACCGTAACGCAATGCATTTCTGTACTTATCACGGAATGAATTTATGACCCCGCCTATCACATTGCGCTCAATTTCCGGCTCGATCTCATGCCTTGTCTTTGCTTTTGTGGTCCGGAAAAGGCATTCGGTGGCGGATTCCCATATTGCGTCCTCTGCCACGTTCATGCCTTTATTGATACGCCCGCGCATGAAATCCACATAATCGTAAAATATCTTTGACGGGATCTTTACTTCATACCGGTCAGGTGTTTTTTTCACAAGCCACGTATCCATCTTTGCCAGTGTATCCTCGCCGCATCCGTTATTCTTTGCAAATTCCCTCATTTCCGTATAAACTGAAGGATAAGGGATATAGCAGCTAATGCCAAGATGCAGCCGCCCCTCTGCAATAATATCAAGGATACCCCCCATTGCAATATCCAGTGTTCCTCCCTCAAGCTCGCGTGTCTGGGTATCGGTAAGGGCGCTTGTATCAAGAACGAATCTCTGGCGAAGCATAATTTTAAATCTTATATAATTGATCCGGATTTATTTCTCTTTTAATAATATATTCTCAACTGAGCATAAAAAGCTTTAGCTTTTTTGGTTTTTTTCGTGTTCAAAAGCGGTCCAACCTATCCTTTCTCCTTGTTAATATTTCATACTTGAGGATTACATCCACACTGGTGAATGGTAAATTTACAAGATCTTTTGAAAGGACATTATCATAAAGGAGAAGAAACCTGTAATGCGTTCTGGCATATTTTTTTTTCAATTGATCCAGGAATTCATGAACTTCCTTTCCATTGTGCATAGAAATTGATGAAAAATCAATAAATTGCGAAAAAGAATCAATTACGATAAGATCCGGCTCTACGATCAGTATATATTTTTCGATCAATTCCATCATTTCATTCAAACTTGCCGGGGTTGGCTCAAATTGGCAATCCTTACTTGCCTTTTTTTCAAATAGCATACTTGAGACACAATCGATAATAAATATCTTCGACTTCAGATCTTTAAGATGGGGTTTCATTGAATCATTTGATTTTGTTAATGAAATATACATTATTTTTCCCGGATAAGGCATCTTGTTAAGAAAACCAACAATGTCCGCAAAATCCAATGAATCATGGATCAGCAGAAATGTATTCCAGAAATCGAGCAGTATTCGCTTGATCTCATTATTTACGGACTTCCAGTAATTCACTGCAACAATTTCAAACCCTTCCCTCATGATTTTACCCGAGTGTATTTCTTACCCGATTCACGAGGTCTGTCACATCGAATGGTTTAGTAACATATTCCTTGATATTGAACTCAGTCTTCAATATCTTCTTTTCCTCATCTGAAAACCTGACAACTGAAACAAGCATTATTTTGAGATCCTCCAGTCCTTTTTCTTTTAATCCGGTCAGGATATCTTTTGTTTTCAGGCCAGGCATCATCACATCAAGCAGTACGAGGTCGGGTTTTACTGCATCAACTTTGCCCAGGAACTCCTCGCCATTGTAGGCGACCTCTGTTTCATAATTTTCCATCTCCATTATTGCCTTTAAAGTCTCCGCAATGTCCCTGTTGTCATCAACGATCATTATTTTTGTCATATTTTAACCTCATTCTTTTTTATCTTCTAACATTATTGATTCAACCTTCTCTTCTTTGACTTCATGAATAAGTGGGATTGAAAATATAAATGTAGATCCTTTTCCAAACTCACTTTCCACCCAGATCTTTCCACCGTGTTTCATGATTATGCGATTGCAGATCACCAGCCCAAGGCCTGATCCTTCATATTTTCTCCCATAACTTGAATCCAGCTGCTGGAAAGGCTTAAATAGCTTATTTATATCCTCGGTTCTAATTCCTATCCCCGTATCTTTGACTTTTACCATAACATTTTGCACATCGCATGATAATTCAACCTCAATTACTCCTCCTGCATCTGTAAATTTTATTGCATTATGTATCAGGTTCAGTATAGCCTGGGTGATCCTGTCCTTATCGATTGTTATTAAAGGAATTTTGTCTTCTTTCAATGTAATTTTCATGTTCTTATTCAATGCCTGGATTTTCATGGTTTCAACAGCATTTTCAACTATTTCGTTCATGCTGGCAGGAAGCATATTGAATTTCATAACGCCAGATTCGAGTTTGGAAATGTCAAGGACGTCGCCGATCAGCCTGTCAAGACGTCCCGTATTCTTTAGGGTCATATCAAGGCTTTTCCTTTGTTTTTCCGTAATCTCTCCAAAGTATCCTGCAAGCATCATCTGGAGCTGGGCATTCATTGGAGTAAGAGGAGTTCGCAGCTCATGGGAAATTACACTTAAAAATTGCGTTTTAAGTTCATCCGCTCTCTTAAGCTCAATGTTTACCTGTTTAAGGTGCTCTTCCACAAGCTTGCGTTCGGTGGTGTTCCTTGTTGAGTGAACGACCTTTATTATTCGCCCCGTTTCATTCCTTACAGGCGAAGTGGATACCTCAAGATATATCTTCTTCCCGTCTGCCCCATAATGTAAATGCTCAACAACTGCATGTTTTCCTGTTCGTAATGTTTCTGAGAGGGCACAAACGCAATCAGGAGGTTTGCAAGCTTGCGTATTATTATGCGTTATTTTGTAGCAATGTTCCCCGATGATCTTTTTTTCTTCCAGCCCGGACTCTTTTTGAAAAGCGCTGTTAAATCCTAGTATCTTCTGATCCTGGACATCAATAATACATATGGCATCATTAATACTATTCAGGACAGTACTCATAAAATCATTAGAACGCTTGAGCTCAGTTTCAGTTTTTTTGCGCTGGATGATCCCTGCGACCACATTAGCTATTGTCTTTAGGAGTTCCTCCTCCTTCAAATTTCTTAGCCTGCCTTCTTTTAAGTACAGGTTGATTATACCGATAACTTTGCCTGAAGAAACAAGCGGAATGCAATAATTACCATGTGGGGACATATTTTTGTATTTAACTTCATGTTTCTCGTCAACATGATCCGTGTATTGTATTTCACCTGTCGATGCACATCTGCCGCAAACACACTTGCCAAATGGAATACGGCCGCATATCGTCTGTAAATTATGCAATCTCCTCTGGGCCGCTAATACAAGTACATCAGGTTCATCTTCTACTACCCAGATACCCCCCTTTAAACTAAATTCAATCCAGGGTATAGTAATTAAATGATCGAGAATTTGTTCTAATATTTCTTTCAGGGAAATGTCATTTAATGATATCTGCAATATCTTATTTATGAACGCCTGTGTCTGAGCTCTCTCCTGCTGCTCCTTTTTTATCTGGATGCGCTCACTTATATCGCTAAAAACAAGAACGGATCCCATGACATCTCCATGATCATCTATTATCATGTCACATCTTTCCTCAACGGGAACCATTGTTCCATATTTATTTATTAGTGTGGATTGATCTATGGTAGCTTGATCTGAAGTGAATTGATTTGCCGTCTCCAAGATAATCCTGGTATTCATTGCCCTTATCAGTGGACTTTCGCTCCTGTCACCGATCACTTCATTAAATATCTTATATATCTCCTGGATCGGTTTTCCTGAAGCATCTTTCAAGTCCCATCCAGTCAAACGCTGTGAAACCTGGTTCATGAATACTATGTTGCTATTTTGATCCATAACTATGACCGCATCACCAATGCTCTTGAGCGTTGTGTGAAACAATTCTTTGCTCTCCCTTAATTCCTTATCAATTTTGGATTTATAGAGTGCAATCTCAATAGTTATGTGCAGATCCCTATCTTGAAATGGTTTTACGATATATCCAAATGGACTGGTTGCTTTTGCTCTTTCCAGTATTTTTTCATCCGTAAAAGCAGTGAGAAAAACAATAGGAATATTTAAGCGGGAATGTATTTGCCCGGCTGCCTCGATACCATCCATTTTACCTTTTAATATAATATCCATCAAGATCAGGTCGGGTTTCTGATCAGATGCTTCTTTAATAGCCTTCTCTCCTGTGTCCACGGTCGATATGACACTGTATCCCATTTTTAAAAGGCGTCTTCGTATATCTTCAGCAGTAATTCTCTCATCTTCGACCACTAATATCCGTTCGTTCGGCATCAATTCCCTCGTTTAAATCTGATAGTGAATTTTGTTCCTTTGCTGCGGTCTAAACTTATCTCTCCTTCAAGCTGGTCTTCCACCAGCATTTTAACTAAGAATAATCCCATGGATTCAATTTTTTGCAAATCCAGGTCCTCACGGATGCCGATGCCGTTATCACTAACAATTAATTCAAACATATTTTCATCTTTTTGCAAAAAGGCAATATTGATCTCCCCATTTGCGCCATCCGGAAATGCATGCTTTAATGAATTACTGACAAGTTCATTTATTATTAGCCCGCAAGGCATTGCGGAATCAATTCCCAGCGAAACTGTCTCTATGTTTGTATTTATCTTTATTTTGCTTTCACTGGTTGCATAGGATTGGAATAAATTGTTTACGAGATCCCTGATGTAATCATTCAGTTCAATTCTTGTAAAATCCCCGGACTGGTAAAGATTTTCATGGATAAGCGACATAGATAAAATACGTGTCTGGCATTCCTTTAACATATTACAATATTTTTCTTCCTCGACATATCCGGATTGAAGATTCAAAAGGCTTGAAATTATTTGCATGTTATTCTTGACCCTGTGGTGGATCTCCCGCAGAAGTATTTCTTTTTCCTGGAGGGATTTTTTTATCTCTTCCTGGGCTTTTTTTCGATCCGAAATGTCCTGGAAAACTCCGTACATGGCCTGTTTGCCTTTATAAATAAAAGGAATGGATAACAGTTCCACATCTATAATTGTGCCGTCAAGCTTTACGAACTTTTCTTCCATCAAAGGCGCAATTTCTCCGATTTCTTGTTTATGGATTCGTTCCCGGACGAGATCATGATATTCCGGGGGCACGATTTCAAGTACCGGTTTTCCTATCAGGTCTTCAGGTTTTGTAGCGCCTAACATTTTAATAGCTGCCCGATTTACGTAAACGATTTTATGATCCGAATGGATAACTATTCCAAATGTCGCAAAATCCACAAGTTGCCGGTAGCGGTCTTCGCTTTCCTTTAGAGAGTTCTCTATGAGTTTGCGCTGTGTGATGTCTGTTATCGCACTAAGGATCTCCGGGGTCCCATTCCCGGTCTCCATTCGGATACTGTTCATTCGAACAAATAGCGTGGAACCATCCACTCGTTTGAGAGTCAGCTCGCAGCTTTGCTTATCCGAATTATTTAATGCGTTTGATATGTGGCGATCCCACAAGTTAATATCTTCTGGCGTAACAAAGCTCCTGAATTCGCATTTCATCAGTTCCTGGCGTGCAAGTCCTAAAAGCACACCACCCGTGAGGTTTACCTCCCGGATCAAACCATCACGGGTAAATGAAAAATACCCGACAGGGGCAAAATCATAAAGTTTAATGTACCTGTTCTTGCTTTCTTCCAAATCTTCAAGATACTGCTTTATCCTGAGTAGTGACTTCACCCTTGCATTTAATTCAATAAAATCTATAGGCTTGCCTAAGAAATCGTCGGCTCCAGCCTCGATCGACTTTATCCGGTCTTCTCTATCCGTCAGGCAGGTCACCATTACGATAGGTATGTTCATAGTCTTTTGATCGCTCTTAAGTTGTCTGCAAACCTCGTAGCCGTCTATTTCCGGCATAATCACATCAAGAAGTATCAAATCAGGAGAAATATCTTTTACTTTTGTAAACGCCTCTTTCCCATTTGCTGCAGTCTCGACGTCATACTTTTCCGACAGAAGTCTCTTGAGAAGTTCAACATTAATAGGTTCATCATCCACAACAAGAATTTTTTTCATTTAGATCTTTTTTTCCTGATGTCAATAATCGGCATGAATCCGTCCATATGCAGCATCATTATATCGGATATCATAATGTCTGGCGTTCCTCTTTCTATTTGTTCTAACGCTTCAACTCCGTTGCCTGCCTCTTTGACCTCATAAATATTTTTATGCAACATCTTTGAGAGAAGCATCCTGTCGTTTTTATTATCATCAACTACAAGAACTTTCATGACTCCTTATTATGCTATATGAGACATAATCATTATATATATTGTGATGGATTATTAATCCCCTTTCCTCCCTTCTAAAAAGTTGCGGCATTATTTGATTATCCAGAAAGATATGGAATTGTGAAATAGATTGCAGTTCCTTTTCCAAACTCACTTTCTGCCCAGATTTTCCCGCCGTGATTAATAATAATTTTTTTGCATATTGCCAGCCCAAGTCCTGTCCCCTCATATTTTCGCCCAGGACTTGTATCAAGCTGCTGGAATGGTTTAAATAACTTCTCTATATCCTCTTTTTTAATTCCTATCCCGCTATCTTTTACTTTAACGATCGCGTTTTCGGTATTGCATGATAATTCAACTTCTATTTCCCCTCCCGCATCTGTAAATTTGAACGCATTATTTAAAAGGTCCATCATGACCTGGGTGATCCTGTCCCTATCGAGCTTAATCTCAGGAACTTTATCCTCTTTTAGAACAAGTTTGAGGTTTTTATTCAATGCATCGATTTTCATTGTTTCGACTGCATGTTCTACTATCTCGTTTAAGTTGGCAGGAAACATTTTGAATTTCATAACTCCTGCTTCCAGCTTGGAAATGTCAAGGACATCGCCAATTAACCCGTCAAGGCGTGTTGTGTTCCTCTGGATCATTTTAAGGCTGTTTTTTTGTTTTTCCGTAAGTTCTCCAAAGTATCCTGCCATCATCATTTGAAGCTGGGCATTCATTGGAGTAATAGGAGTCCGAAGTTCATGGGAAATGATACTTAAAAATTGCATTTTTAGCTCATCCGCCCTTTTAAGCTCCATATTTGCCTCCTTCAGGCGCTTTTCCGCAAGTTTGCGTTCAGTGATATCCCGGATAATATCAAAGAGACCTGTTACTTTCTTATCTTCATTCAGGATTGGAGAGATCGTCAGGCTCACATCTATCTTTGTCCCGTCTTTGCGCAGGCGAACTGTCTCCATACTATTATATATCATGCCATTCAGGGCATTGTCATCTCTTTTGTCCCTGTCTTCAATTAAATTATCGGGAACTAATAATGATGAGTATATCGTTCCTGATACTTCATGCGCAGTCCACCCGAATAATTTCTCAGCAGCTTTATTCCACCCCGTAATCCTGTTTTCAAGGTCTGTCGTTATTATGGCGTCATTTGCATTATCGATCAAATTACTGTAATTTTCCTCAGAAGCCCTATGAAGCCTTTCCTCAGCCATAGCCAGGTTTTCATATGGTAATATGACAGAGGACTTATACAGTCCAAAATATATGAAATAGTAACCTGTAATCATAAGAAAAGTTCCTGAATATTCAAAATAGGTATAAACCAGATTGCTAAAGATGATAATGACAATACCGTATATTAGAAAAATTATATCCTTTTCCCCGGTTTCTTTTGACCTTCTGGCATAAAGGTAGCTTGCATATAAAATAATGACTGCGATCAAGAAGAAATAAAAACCGGATGTTTTAGCAAAACCGCTAAAGTCATAAGATGTGAACAGGTAATCGTTATAAAGGATTACGAAGGAAACGGAAACTACAGATAAAATAAGTGAAAAGAACATCAACACAAATTTATTTATCAGTTTTGGAGAGGTGTCTTTATAAATATACACACTTGCCAGAAATAACAAGGCTAATAAAGTCCTTGATTCTATTAAGAAAAATGCTGCTTTATTTTCAGAATTGGGCGTGAAGAATCCGGGCATTGATGGATTAGAAAATATATGGAATAAATTCAAAAATCCGATAATGAGGAATGTAAAGCCAAGGAAAAGAGAATGATTGTCTGAATTCCTGTCTGATGCTATCCATGTTATAGAGAAAATGGAAAGAGAAACAAAAACTGTCAAAAGCTGTGCAGTGATTATTAAATACTCACTGGGTGGCTCATTAATATCATTAAACCGGTTTATTATTTTTTCAATAAAATAACCTGCAAGGAAAACCAACACTACGATCGTCAGCAATTTCATGTGGTTTATTTCGGAGTCTTCTATCGCATCTGTTTTTGTCATTTTTTAATTCCCTGTTGCCATGAAGGGAGGGGGTCTCATCCCAAATATTTTATTCGTGCTACCAGTCTAATATTTAAATATAGGAATATTAGATTATCTAAAAAGTACTTAACTCTTACCGAGATAAAAATGATGGAAATATAGTTGAATACCAAACAATTCAAACTATCTTTGCGTCCTTTGCGCCCTTTGCGGTGAAAAAAATCATGCACCGCAAAGAACGCAAAGATCGCAAAGTTTTAACAAATAAGTAAAATAGTAAAATAAATTATGTTCTTGA
>JAPZAP010000069.1 GCA_027460585.1 Candidatus Methanoperedens sp.
ACTTTTGTTTGCGGCACAAAGATCACGAAGCCCTCTACTCTTGCGATTCCGTCGCCTTCTTTAGCAACATCATCTATCGATACATCATAACTTTCTCCGACTTTTACCGGAGCAACTTTTTCCTGATATTCACTCAAAATTTACACATCCTTAACATTCGATCATCGTCCACTATGGAAAACATGAACGCAGAAATAGATTGAACTTTTGACTGCCGTAAATGCTCCTTCCAGAACAGACTTAAATCTTAAGTTGATATTGTCCTTTTCATTATATAAAACTTTGCTAAAAAATCCAGGAAACTGAACGAAAATACAGCATGCACATCCTTTATATAATCCATATCCTGTAAAGTACTCGATGCTTCGAACACGCCTGCGTGATTTCATAATCACAAAAGATGACTGGATATTCGCAGTTGCAGATTACTGTCATAAAGACGGTATTCGCTCTATCCTCAGGTATGTCCCCGACCAGTATGGTGCAAGAGGCGTTGAAAAAAAATACCGTAAGATGGATTTTGATGATTCCTTCATTTTCATGAAAGCGACGCGTCCGGAATGGGTAAAAGATGTCCATATCGTGCCGTGGGATTCGGTCAAAGATATACTTGCGCCGAATGAAAAGCTGCCTTTGATAGCAAAAAGGAATGAAAAAGTAAAAGCAATTGTCAGATCGCTTGAAAAGTTGGTGCCTGTTGACAGGATGGGAGTGACAGGTTCTCTTCTTGCCGGCCTTGAAATTGAGTCATCGGATATTGATTTCATTGTATATGGAAATTCCTGGTTCACTGCTAGGGATATAATAAAACGCGAGAAAGAAAAGAAAAATCCCATAACAGAAATAAGCGATGATATGTGGATCGACATTTATAAGAAACGAAAACCAGATATCCCATTTGATGAATTCCTGGCGCATGAGATCAGAAAGGGCAACAGGGGCATGGTCGGCGATACTTATTTTGACCTCCTCTATGTCCGGGACTGGGAAGATTTAGCGCCATGCCTGCGAGGAAAAGACATAGGCGTAATGACCATTGAAGCCACGGTCACGAACGCTGATTTTTCATTCGACAGCCCTGCGATATATAAAATAGATCATCCCGAAGTAGATTATGTCCTGTCATACACACATACATATGCCGGGCAGGCGCTTGTCGGGGAGAGGATCGAGGCCCAGGGAATGCTTGAGATCGTCGGGAATATGAAACGGCTGGTCGTGGGAACAAAAAGAGAACCAAAAGGTGAATGGATCAGGTCACTGACGCTGCTTGAGTCCTGATTTAAATATGATCCCGTACTTTATCGAAAATACTCTTGCTCTTTGTTTTTTCACCGCTTATCTGGGCAAACTCCCGTAATAGCTCTTTTTGCCTGTCAGTCAACTTTGTTGGGACTACCACTTTGATCTTTACAAGTTCATCACCTTTTCCAGAATTGTAAAGGCTTGGAATTCCTTTTCCTTTAAGCCTGAACACATTTCCATTCTGGGTTCCCGGTGGTATTTTCATCTCGGCTTTTCCTTCAAGGGTAGGCACGATTATTTCATCACCAAGCGCAGCCTGGGTGAAACTGATAGTGGCTTCCATGACTATATCATTCTCATTTCGTGTAAAAATATTATGGGGTCTCACATTCATTTCTACGTAAAGGTCTCCTGTGGGTCCGCCCTTCTCTCCAGCTTCCCCTTCCCCTGTTACTCTTAGCCTTGAACCTGTATCAACACCAGGTGGAATCTTTACTTCTATTTTTCGCCTTCTCTGGACATTGCCCGAACCATGGCAGGTACTGCATGGCGAATCGATTATGGTTCCAGCTCCCCGGCAGGTACTGCATGTTGAGGTTGTCATAAACCTCCCAAACGGCGTGTTCTGGGTTCTGTTCACCTGGCCGCTCCCATGGCACGAAGAACATTGTTTCGGGGATGTTCCGGGTTTTGCCCCGCTTCCATGGCATGTATCGCAGGTTTCTGTTCTTGGGACTTCCAGCTCCACCGCTTTTCCGAAGGCTGCGTCCTCAAGATTAATAGATAATTCATAAAGGATATCCGACCCTCTCCTTGGCCCTTCTCGCTGCCCGCCTCCCCCGAAAAATATATCAAATATTCCACCTCTGCCCCTTCCGGAACCACCCCCTCCAAAATCCCGGAAGAGATCCTCAAAGTCAACACCCCTGAAAATGTCCTCCTGAGAATATCTCATATCGATGCCCGCATGACCGAACTGGTCGTACTGCTGGCGCTTATTCTGGTCAGATAACACGGCATATGATTCCGATATTTCTTTGAATTTCTCTTCGGCATCCGGGGATTTGTTTTTGTCCGGGTGATATTGCATCGCTAACTTTCGATACGCGGTCTTAATATCATCGGCTGAAGCTTTTTTGTCCACTCCCAGTATTTCATAATAGTCGCGTTTAGTAGCCATAAATCAGCCTTATTACAACACTTGAATACTTTAATTTTGGCTAAGTAAATTTCATGATTTGTAATGGAATATAATAGCAAACTTTTTATTCTTCAGGATCATCACATTGTTACGCGATAGACAGAACAAAAAAACGGGTAGTAAGTTCTGGCATTAGGATTGGAATATTCAATATAAGAATAACGATGGGAAGGAAAAATGTCTCTCGAAAATGAAAAATCAACTTATTACACGTATAGTTTAAAGCTTGTTCATTTATTATTAATAGCATCCATTTTTTTGATCGTTCCGGTAGGGGCGATCAATCTGGATGCTTTCAATAATTCATGCATAAATTGTCATAAAAGTATCTCCCCTTTTACGGATGAACAGAGAAGATTCAACGAAATCCGATTAAATCACACAGAACGAAACATATCATGCTCCCTTGAATGCCATGAAGATGTGATCCGGAAGAAAGCTTCGGATAATTTCCAGCAATGGTCGGAATCGGGTCATTCAAACTATTTTGTGACGTGTGATGCTTGCCATGGTGGGAACCCTAATATAAATTCAGAAGCCGGAGCCCATTCTTCCATGAAGAATATCACAGATCCGGAAAGTCCGATCTATTTCAAGAATATTCCGGAAACATGCGGGAAATGCCATGATACGGAATTAGAGCATTTTAAAAATACGATGCATTACCAGAGATTAAGAGCTGAATCACGCGCCCCTTCTTGTATCACCTGCCATCAGCCACACAGTTTCAAAGTATTAAAGGCATCGGAACTCACACAGCTTTGCAGCGTTTGTCATAATCAAAATGACCAGGTATCCACGGCGAATGTACCAAAGGATGCAAAACTCGCACTTGAAAAAGCCGATGAATTA
The DNA here is from genome assembly GCA_027460585.1 of Candidatus Methanoperedens sp. Classification (GTDB taxonomy): domain Archaea; phylum Halobacteriota; class Methanosarcinia; order Methanosarcinales; family Methanoperedenaceae; genus Methanoperedens. Next base: position 3,299 of record JAPZAP010000069.1, read on the forward strand.
AAGAATGAAATAATAACATTAAGTAACTCCGTATCTGAAGCAAGGGCAAAAGGAATAGATGTTTCTTCAGCCCAGAATGATCTTGATAAGGCAACATCCGTCATGAACGATGTTCCAGCCCTCTGGCATAGCTTTAACCTGAAGGATTTCGATACACAAATCCAGACCGGTATTGATTCTGCGAAAAGCGGTCAAAATAGACTAAGCGGGGTTGAGCCAACTGTACCTTCTGTCCCTGGAATCGGGATAGTAATGGTCCTGGGAGTAATCATCACATCATACATAGTTAGGAAGCGGTGAAGGGATATAAAATGGATAAAATCTCAATTATAGATGTTATCAGGCATCGTATTGCCAAGTATAAGCTTCCGATAATAATAGTATTAATCGTTTTGTTTTTTACAATATTGATAATTTCAGCAAAAGTGCTTGATATAACAGAGAATCCAGCGTTTTGTGGTAAGAATTGTCATATCATGAGACCATATTACGATTCATGGAGAAGTTCATCCCATACAGGCGTACGATGTGTGGAATGCCATTATGAACCAGGTGTTATTGGACACATAAAAGGCAAAATTAACGGGCTTATGCAATTTTACAGTTATGAGACAACCGTGGAAGAATACTCAGGTAATTTATATGCCAAAGTAATGGATAAGAACTGCCTCGTATGCCATGAAACCCGTATTTTTTCAAGTGATGTCCCATTAAAAAATATTCCATTCGTTGGAGTCAATTTCAGTCATAAAAACCATTTGTTGAAACCAAATAGAGGAATACAACTGACGTGCACAAGCTGCCATTCCATGATCGTTATTGGCATGAAAGAACATCAGTCAGTATCTGACCCAACATGCAATCAATGTCATCCAAACTTGGCTCAGAACGATAAAGGTCATATAGTCGTTACGACCTCGACATGTTTCACCTGCCACTTCAGAGATGTGCAGGGTAATACTTCAATATCAGGGTGTCCATCATGCCATGGTCCTCCAAAAGAAACCCCCAGGAATTATGCAAACTTCAATCATACGAGCCATCTGGGTCGCGGAGCTGACTGCCTGACGTGCCATACTAATATATCGACAGGGGCAAATGACATAGTACCCAAGGACAAATGCCTTTCATGTCATTATATACCTGGCAGGGTGGCAAGATACGATGATTTCAATTTCGTGCATACTAACCATGTCACAAATAATAAGATCGCCTGCTACAACTGTCATTCTGATGTAAAACATGCACCCCAGATTAAAGATAATCTATGCGCCACCTGTCATAAGAGTGATCATCCGAGCGATTGGTTGACTACTCATAAGTCACAGGTCTTAATAGGAAAAGTCTGTAGCGATTGTCATCAGCCAAAATTCTGCTCTGATTGTCACGCTACAGGAAAAGCGGAAAAAATAGCAAAATAGATCGAAAATATTTAGTCGTCTCCGGTAAAATTCCGGAGATGACTACACCATAAAGTTTATCAATAGATATGTTAATTAAGAGTGATATGCTAAACTGCATATATTATTGTAGTTAGCATTATGCGAATAAACTCTTAGGAGATATTTATCTTAACTTTTATAAAGTTGTAATTATGGTTCTTAATTGTTTTAAATATATATTAAAGAGGTTAGAAAGGGATAGCTATTACGCTATTTCGTAAAAATTATGGAAAGTTTTAAAAATCTGGGCATTAGTGAGCCCGTTTTGAGATCGATCAAAGATGAGAAATTCGAAAGTCCCAGCGAAATACAGGAAAAATCCATTCCTTTGATCGTTGCTGGAAAAGATGTTATAGCCGGGTCTGCAACAGGTTCGGGAAAGACGCTTGCGTTTGCTTCCGGGATACTGAAGACATGTGAAAAAGGAAAGGGTATCCAGGCATTGATCCTGACCCCCACGCGAGAACTTGCAGAACAGGTAGCACAGGCTATATCGAAATTTTCAAAGTACAAGCCTTTAGAAGTTATTGCGGTCTATGGAGGCGTGGGGATCAATCCGCAGATAAGAGGATTGCAGACTGCAGATATTGTAGTTGGAACACCCGGCAGGATCCTTGACCATGTGGAGCGGGGTACTATTAGTTTCGGCAGGGTAAAAACGCTTGTTCTTGTTGAAGAAGACCGCATGTTAGTTATGGGATTCAAGGATGATGTTG
>JAPZAP010000070.1 GCA_027460585.1 Candidatus Methanoperedens sp.
CGGATGACGCGGATGCGCGCAGATCCGTGAAAATCCGCGCAATCCGCGTCATCCGTGTTCGATTGAAACTAATCTCAAAGCAGGAAAATTAGCAACTATTATAATAACTGTGCAAAGTAAGCACACCATATTTCTTAATCGATGAAAAATGAAAAGAACTCCGGTAACGTGAGTTCGTATGGAGTTCATTCGAGTTCGTTGTTAATTTTGTTTCAACCCAGCTCTCAAAAAGCGGAAAGTTGGAGCGTCCTTTGATGCTGGATTCATGCGCCGCAAATGGATTTCGCATCTGCGTTCATCTGCGGTTTCGTATTTCCGAAACCCTCTATTGATGCTGAAATATCGGCGCCGGGTATTAAATAATATAATTAATATAAATATTGGGCGCAGCAGGGAGGATGTTTTTCCGAGATTTATAAAGAGAATCCCATTTCTTCGGACAGGATGAACAGGATCGACAGGATACGATTTTCTTTGAAAATCCTGTTCATCCTGTTATCCTGTCTAATGATTATTTTGCGGTTATGCTTTGCTGTTATTTAATGCGATTTTCGCCGCAAAGCCCATAAATAGCTGAAAGCTGGGGCGCCTTTTGATGCTGGGGACATGCGCCGCAAATGGATTTTGCATCTGCGCAAATCTGTGTAATCTGCGGATTCAAATTTTCAGAACCGTTTATTGATACTGAAATATCGGCGCCGGGAATTAAATACCATGAGCGAAATAAATATTGGGCGTGGGAGAGATGAATTAGGGCAGAACGATCCCTTAAAAAATTACTTTCACACCGCTATGCTAACCCTTTTAGAGTCTAAAGACATCTTAACCAAACAAGAAAAATATCTAAAAGAGAGAAAAACATGGATTCAAAGAATGCACTTGTTGTTTTTGAGGGAACTAAAATTAGAAGAATATGGAATAATAACCAGTGGTATTTTGCTATTGTTGATATTATACAAGTTTTGACAGAAAGTGGAAGACCAAGAAAATACTGGTCTGATTTGAAAAAAAAGCTTATAGAGGAAGGTTTTGAGTTGTCCGATAAAATCGGACAACTGAAAGTAGAATCATCCGACGGCAAGAAATACAAAACCGACTGTGCTGACACTGAATGCATGTTCCGGATCATCCAGTCCATCCCATCTCCCAAAGCTGAACCCTTCAAAATATGGCTCGCTAAAGTCGGATATGAAAGGGTGCAGGAGATAGAAGACCCGGAACTGGCACAAAAACGGATGAAAGAGATATATAAATTGAAGGGTTACTCTGATGAGTGGATCGAGAAAAGAGCAAGGGGGATCGCGATCAGGGATGAATTGACTGATGAATGGGATAAAAGAGGTGTAAAATCCAGAATGGATTATTCTATTTTGACCGCTGAGATATCAAGTGCAACCTTCGGATTGACACCCACCGAATATAAACAATTAAAAGGATTGAAGACTGAGAATTTAAGAGACCACATGGATGATATTGAATCGATACTCACAATGCTCGGCGAGGCTACAACTACACGATTTACACGAGACAGGGATTCACAGGAGTTCCCTGAGTTGCGAAATGATGCAAAAGATGGTGGAGATGTAGCGGGAGCGACACGAAAAGATATTGAAGGAAAATTGGGAAAAAGTGTGGTTTCAAGCGATAATTATCTTGAAGCACCGGAGAAAACAAAAAGAATAGGAAATAAAAAGAAAAAGTTGAATTGAGATTATGAGAAAGAATATTACATTTACAGAAATCTGATAGCAAAACCCTTATAAAAATATAAAACGAGATAAATTATGAAAAAAATAACTTTTGATATAGCTGGAATGCGCTGTGGCGCATGTGCCATAGGCATAGAGCTTATGCTTGCAAAAAAGAAGGGCATCAAAAGTGCGAAAGTTTCTTTGAACGAGAGAACTGCAGTTGTAGAGTATGACCCAGCAATAGTGGCATCATCAGAAATATCAACGGCTGTGTGTGACCTTGGATACATTGCAACCGCAAGGAGTTAAACAGATCCAAACTTTTCATCCTTTTCTTTTCTCCCATATAGAAAATGTCGCTTGGGCGCGGTTTATATTGACTCGGGAAAACACTTCTGTCAGGATCCGATCTTTTACTTCATCGATCGTGATGGCATTGTTCACATACATATCCACAAGTTCTGTAGTTAATGATCTTATTTCTTCACCGGAAGAAGCTTGGATATCTTCTTTTGCAGCGACTTTAAGATAAAATTTTAATTTATCAGACATCGCGCTATTTATATCGGCATTCTCTTCATCCAGTGTATTATTTATCCTGTCATTCAATTCCTGGCCAAGGGGCACACCAGATCCTGATGACAGGTTATTAACATCCTCCATCATCTTATTCCTGGCACCATCAAGCATCGGACCAAGTTTTTCATCAACCAGCAGGTCAACGGTCACATTGACAGAATCGTTAATGGCATCATTGATAGTATTCGTTATTTCATTCTCAAGAACAACACGTGAGGTTTCATTTGTCTTTAATTCGTCAAGTGTAAAAGAAAGATTACCTGACTCGCTATTATTGAAATTACGTTCGAGGATCTCTTCTACCTTATCGCGAGTAAGCCCTATGTGATATGGCATTGAGATGTATGTAGATTCAACGTAGGCGCTATGAGGCACTGGTTCACCGATATCTAAATTTCCTCCGATGGGCACGTTTGTAAAAGGGCGCCATATTACAGTAAAATTGTAACTATACCGGTCACCGATCTGGGTATCAAGATAATTTTTCAGGATATTTTGTGAACTGTTAGAATAGTTAGTCATCATGAAATTCAGTTGTGTTCTTGTCCCATTGTAGTATACCACCCACTGCCCTGCTACATTTTCAGCAGCGATATCGGAAAACGTCTTGTGTTTCAATTCTTTTCCCGCGATTATTTTTTTCCCTGTGGTATAAACAGATGAATTATTAAAAGTGCCTGCCAGAGCATCCATCTGGTCGCCGGCAACTGTATATTCAAAATCATCCAATCTCCCGTTCAATAGTGTAAGAAGCGTATCTCCTGAATTTTCCTGGTTTTTCGAGGAAAGTGCCAAATTTATCTGGGTATTGCCCGTGATTGATGGAAGGAGGATCACTGCTGAAATGGATATGAGGATAAGGAATAAGATAACATCAAAAGTAGTCGAGAATCCGCTGGTATCGGTCATAAATGATCTTTCGGATTTTTGTGTCATTTTTTACTCCATATCCTTACGGTGAGGGTACCGGGTATTTCCTCAACATCATTGAGCCTGACAGTCACTGGTATTGACGCAGATATGCCCGCTTTCGGTTCACCAGAGTCCGGGCTTTTTATGACAACACTGTATGTTTTCCCGGAATTTGATTCAACTTTGAACATGAAATTGTAATATGAGCCATATTTTTTAATTATCTCATCGGGATCATCCTTCAGGGTTTTAAGTTTCCCGGAATCGATGATACCAGGGCGTGTACCAGTCAGTGAACTGTCTTTTCCCAGCTTTTTGGCAAGGTTTGAAGCATCCTGGAAATGTCCGGCTATGAAGGATTTCTCCTGGTAAGTTGTATATGCCTGTGCCAGGACAGCTATGAAAACGATAAATCCAACTACTGCCAGAGCCATGGCTGGAAGCTCAGAATACGGCTCTATCATTCCTTTTTCATCATTGATAAAGGAAGACAAAATCCCTTTCCAGGATTTGCGCGTCATTTTTGTAATAAATTATCACCTTTTCTATGAAAACCGGCTTGTCAAGATCAGGAATAAAAGGGGTCAGAGCAAGCTCTTTTTCTATTGATCCGAATATCGTATCGATCTTTTCTTTATCAGCAGGGAACTCAAGTGGACTTGATCCATCCCCATTTTTCCCATCTCCTATCATGTCACTTACATATTTTCGAAATCCAGAGACATTATTCCAATTGCTGTTCGAAGGATAGACGTGCGATATTACTGGTTCGGCATGTGCCAATTCACGATCTCCAAACATAAATGAGCTAATGTTTGAATGTGCAATTACATAGCCGGTGGATATTTCTATCCTGATATGCCTGCTGTTTTTTCCAAATGCATAATTGTAGTTGTATCCCGATATCATAACGCTGTCTACCGCTTCTATTTTGGAGGTTAGATCCGAGGTGAGCGCATCCAGATCCGACCTGACCTCCCGCTCCTGGTACATCGGATATATCCGAAAAGCTGCAAGAAGCAGAATGGCAGCGAACAAGATCAAACCGATCCGTGTAATAAAAAAATCTGCCCATCCGCTTTCATTTTTTGCAAACGCTAGGAATCGTCCCGTTCTATTCGATCTTGACATAGGTACCGTTTTTGTTTTTGACAAGTTCCATCGTTAAGTCGTATTCTCCGGGATAAATCACAAAAGGCTCGTTCAATCCCGTGCCATTGGCGCAAAAGCGCGCGATGGATGATCTGGTCCGGGTTCTTCCATCATTCAGTACATAATAGAAAACATTATCAGTGTGTTGATTTGCGGCTTCAGGAGGAGCCCCATAAGAAGATGGCATAGCCCCAAAAACCACAAAAGAAGCAATATCGGGTATTTTTAAATGGATATTTTCTATAGATCCTGAAAAATCATCCGGATTATTTATGTTGCGAGCTCCTCCCTGAATATACATTTGCGAAGCGTGCGTATTTATAAGGTCAAGTTCTCCCTGAAGCTTTTTCTCCTTTTCATCGTTTACAAAAAGAGATGCAGCTTTTGAAGTGAGACCTATTATAACTGATAAAAGAATAACAGTAACCACTAGCCGCATGGGTAAGCCTTCTGCGGCTGTGTCTTCATGAAGAAAGTTTATTAGGGTCATATATGGATTCGTTTTTCAAAAGGATTGGCAAAAATAACATAAAAGAATATATATTTATTTATATATGAAATATGAGCATGACATTAATTCCAATTTGAATTTTGTAAAAAAAACGCATTCAACAGACGGGATTTTAACAGTTTTGGTTGAAAAGCCCTTTCTGCAAATATCTCAAAACTGATATTGATTAAATATTCCAATACAAATTTTAACTAATTTAAACAAAATTAAAAAAAAAGAATAAAATTTAATTACTAAAAATTAAACTTTATCCAGGGCTTCGACGCCTACTTTCTTTACATTCGGCTTGTTGATTTTTGCCGGCATCCATTTTGGTTTGTTCTTTGGAGCTGCAACGACTTCTGTCCAGCCCTTGTAGATATGAACCTTCTTGGTGCCTCTCTCTCTTAATCTTAATTCAACGGGTTTTGATTTTGTTCCTTTGCTGCGATTAGCTGCTTTTAAAGCTGCCTGGCGCGGCTGGTGACCTGTAAATACTCCAGCCTCTTTACCATTCTTTTCCCTTAATACAAAATTTCTTATTTCTGCCATAATTATTTCATACCCCGACAACGATTAATTGTCTTAGGGTATAATCATTCGTCTTAGTATATAAATGTTGTTGTGAAAACTGTGGCAAAGCATATTGTTTTTTAAATAATGATACTACCGCTAGTGGTATTTCAATATCCGAAAAAACAGCACCATTTGGCACGAAATCGTGATAATTGAACAACAAACCAAAAGTCTCAGGTGTTATATGTATTCCAAACAAAAAAAAAGCATGATGTATCGATTAAATACATACAATATTTCCTTCCATCCAATTATTTCATCAAATTTTCCTTACAGCACATTAATATTACCTGCAAACAAAAAAGGGCATGTGCAATTCATTAATAGAGTACGGAAAAATTTGTCAGGCCTTCATCCATGCATTCATGGCGCAAGATTATCTGAAAGCGCCCAGGTTGTTGGGAAAAGACCGGATGAATTGCTTGATTTCAGCGTCAACCTGAATCCCCTGGGTCCCCCAAAATTAAGATCGGTAGTTTCAGCCTCATATAATTCAATAAACTATTATCCGGACAATAGATATCCCGGCATTAAGAAAGCTGCTGCCGATTATCTTCATGTATCGCCTGAAAATATAGTCCCTGGAAATGGCTCATCAGAATTGATACACCTTTTAGCGCAAACTATTATCGAATCAGGAGATAAGGTCTTAATTCCGGCTCCGACCTTTTCAGAGTATGAATTCCAGTGTAAACTCTTTGGTGCAGATATTGAATATGTTGATTGTTCCAGGATCACGAACATCCAGCCCGATAATTATAAAGCAGTTTTCTTATGCAACCCGAATAACCCTACAGGTAAGCTATTGCATCGAAAAGACGTAATTTCGCTTGCTGAAAAATGCGCCTCGTCAGAGGTTTTCTTGATCGTGGATGAGGCATTTATAGAACTTTCTGATCCGCGTGAAAGTGTTGCTGATATTGCAGCATCTAACGATTTTGTAATTGTCCTTCGTTCAGTCACAAAGACATTTGCAGTTCCGGGATTAAGGATAGGTTTTGCGGTCGCATCACCCAGGTTTGCCGGGCTTTTGAATAATATCCGCATTCACTGGAATATGAACTCCATTGCCGAGGCAGTATGTGAAAAGCTTCTTGGGGACAACCAGGATTACCTCGAAAGAACACTTACGCTATTGAAGAGAGAACGTGAGTGGCTGTCATCAAAGCTTGGGGCTTTCAGGGGCTTTAAACCATACCCCAGTGATACGAATTTTATCCTTATCGACCTGGGTGATTTCGGACTGGGTTCTATTGATTTGACGCAACGCATGTTAAGACAGGGTATTATAATTCGCGATTGTACTTCCTTTGCTCTTCAAAATCACATCCGTGTGGCGGTGCGTAAAAGAAGCGAGAACCGCAAATTGATCGCGGCTTTTACCAATGTTATCGCAGAATGGGGGCGCGAACTTGCAGAAAAAGAGATCGCAAATGCGATGAATAGGGGTGTTGCTGCCAGAAGCAGGAACGACTGTGAATATTATCCATGCCACTTTGAAGGGCAGGATTGCACTTTCTGTTTCTGTCCATTCTACCCATGTGAAAATACAAAGACCGGAGGAGAAGTTCTCCATAGGTCAACGGGTGGAACAGTATGGAGCTGCGCGGGATGCGATCTTATCCACGAGGGTCACATAGCTGATGAGGTGTTAAAAGAGCTGATGGGTGGAAAGAAAATAAAGAATGTCTGGAAACTGGTAATGGAGCCACATATATGATTGAGTTCTGGAGTAATGTTTTGCTCCTGGCCGTCATTTTTGATATCCTGTTCGGGGAACCGCCACAGTTTCTTCATCCGGTTGTGTGGATGGGGAAAATCATCAATCTGTTCGTTGGTGCCGCCCCCCGGAGTCACCGTAAGATATATGGTTTGATCATGGTCTTTTTTTGTGTGGGGATAACGGTTTTGATTGGTTATGCCCTTGAATTGGCCGGGACAGGAATACTGGCTATTGTAATTACGGCATATTTCTTGAAATCCAGTTTTTCCATTCGTATGCTGCTCGTTTCTGCTATCAGGATACAACGAGACCTTGAAACAGGAAATATCGAAAAAGTACGAAGAGACCTGAAGACTTTTGTTGGGAGGGATACGTCGCACCTCAATATGCATCAATCAGCATCAGCAGTTATAGAATCTCTTGCAGAAAGCTTTGTTGATGGCATCTTATCACCTTTATTATATTATCTATTATTTGGTCTTCCGGGTGTGCTTGCATACAGGATGATAAATACGCTTGACTCAATGGTAGGATATAAGAAAGAGCCATTCGCACAACTGGGCTATGCTGCAGCGCGTCTTGATGATGTTGTGAATATAGTGCCTGCGCGTATATCTGTGTCTTTCATTTTCATTGCTTCGGTTTTTTTTGGAAAACCTCTGGATGCGATAAGAACCTGCATGCATGACCATAATAAGACCGCTTCGCCAAATTCAGGTTGGTCAATGGCTGCCGTTTCAGGCGCTCTCAATGTGAGACTTGAAAAGATAGGTTATCATGTGCTTGGTAGTAATTACAGTGACCCGGAATCATTTCACATAAAAAAAGCGATCAATCTTGTGGGTTTTTCATCTTTTTTGGTTATAGCAGGGATTTATTTCATAGGGAAGATACCTTTGATCGGATAAAACCATTTACTTTAAGAATATTAAGATAATATGAGGGCGTATGAAACAGCAGGACGCATACAAAATACTTGCCGCATTTTTAGTAATTACAATGTTAGGCTCAGTATTTGCTTATATTTTTATAGGAAAAAATCCGGACACCACACAAACTACTGATACTTCGGCAACAAATCTGGACAAATACAATCCCGAATTCTGGACTGTCAACCAGCCGTTCTATTCGATATCCGATGCATTAAAAATGACGCCACCGGGGGCAATAGTAACTTATTTTGTAGATCTTGAAAACATGCCCCCTGAAATGATTCAATGGGTCAGGCAGGCATTACCGGTCATACAGGAAGTGGATTCACTCTACAAATCTAATACCACTATAATGTATTATGCAAGTATCAAGGAAGGAAATAATAATTCATTCCTGCTTCTTAGCACCATGTTCCCAATGAAGAATGATTTTGAATATATCGTGATTCCCAATACGAACAATATATTGCAAAGGCAGGATACGGGCATGATAAATATAATGGGAACACCAGTTATTTATGCTCCCGATCAAACCGCAAGTGAAGTTCTTAACATAATTTACGGCTTGAATAAATCGGTCACCTCTTATGACCAGTATGAAAATTTACTTACTAAAGTGGAACCTGCGCCTTACCAGATAATAAATGCAAATGTTAGTTTTGCAAAACAATTTTATATTGGACTCAATTTTGTAAATGGTAGTTATGAAGGAACCACAGCTTATCTTGATGCAAACTCATCCGTTTTGAAAAAGATCAACCAGTCAAAAGCCAACAGCACACAAAACGGTTTTGAACAATTTAGCATCAACCAGAGTAGAAATTACACAATAGTTAAGGTAGTTTCACCTGAACTATTGAATGTAATAAGTGAGTTTAATGAGGAAACAAATTAGGCGCAAAATATATACCATATCATGCTGTAGAAAGCGCCGATACTTTTAATCAAATGAATGATGAAGGACTAAAATCCTGAAGGAAGTAATTAATATGGCACAACCAACCTATATCAAATTTGAAGTCCCTGCTGAACTATCCAATAAAGCATTAGAAGCTCTTGAGATGGCACGGGATTCTGGAAAGATCAAGAAAGGAACAAATGAAGCCACAAAAGCGATCGAACGAGGGATTGCAAAACTTGTAATAATCGGCGAAGATGTGAACCCACCCGAAATTGTAATGCATCTTCCTGCTCTTTGCGAAGAAAAGAATATACCATATATATATGTAAAAAAACAGGTAGAACTTGGAGCAGCCAGCGGATTAAGTGTTGGCAGCGGCGCAGCAGCAATCGTTGAGCCGGGAAGGGGCAAGGAACTCGTTGAAGAAGTGGCACAGAAAGTCCAGGCATTGAAGAAGTGAAATCATGGCTGACGAAGATGCAGGATATCCTGCGGAAATAGTTGAGATCGTAGGCAAGACCGGCATGCATGGTGAAGCTATGCAGATACAGTGCCGCGTACTTGATGGTAGGGATAAGGGCAGGATCATAACCCGAAATGTCGTTGGACCAGTAAAACTCGGGGATATCCTGATCCTCCTTGAAACCTCACGAGAAGCAAAGAAATTAATGTCAAGGTGAGATCATGGAAAAAAGGAAATGCTCGTTCTGTGGGGGCGCTATAGAACCCGGCACAGGCAAGCTTTATTGCAGGAAAGATGGAACAGTATTCTATTTCTGTTCATCCAAATGCCAGGGTAATTTGAACCTTGGAAGAGTCCCCAGGAAAGTCCAATGGACTGAAGCGGGAAGAAAAGCCAGAGGAAAAACAACCCCGTAAGGTGAGACATTGGAGCGAACTTACGTGATGGTAAAACCTGATGGTGTACAGCGAGGTCTTGTAGGCGAGGTAATTAATCGGATCGAGCGGCGAGGGCTGAAAATAGTTGCCCTGCGCATGAATACGATCTCGCCTGATTCTGCTAAAAAGCACTATGCTGAGCATGTCCAGAAACCATTTTTCAACTCCCTGATCAGTTTTATTACCTCAGGACCATCGGTTTCGTTTGTTGTTGAAGGCAAGAATGCCGTATCTGTGATGCGCGCCATCAATGGCTTGACCAATCCCGTAAATGCTGCTACAGGCAGCATCCGCGGGGATCTGGCACTTGACACAGGCCGCAACATCGTTCATGCCAGTGATTCAGTCGAATCTGCAAAGAGGGAAATAGCCATCCATTTCAAGGAATCCGAAATAGTAACATATTCAAGGATAGACGAAACCTGGGTATACGAAAATTAAGGTTTTCTTGTTTAAGAAGCTCCTTATTATATACTTTTAACATAATCTATAGAATATGGGAGAAAATCTGCGCACACCCATCGTATGTGTGATGGGGCATGTGGACCACGGTAAGACGTCACTTCTTGATAAGATAAGAGGAACCACAATAGCAGAGGGTGAAGCAGGTCGTATAACCCAGCATATTGGAGCCACCGAGGTTCCGCTTGATATCGTAAAATATGTGTGCGGACCGATCTTCAAGGGCGACACAAAGGTTCCAGGCCTTCTTTTTATCGATACGCCGGGGCACAGGGCTTTCACAACGCTAAGAGCGCGGGGCGGAGCACTTGCAGATCTTGCAATACTTGTTGTTGATGTTAATGAAGGATTCCAGCCCCAGACACTTGAAGCTGTGGAGATCCTCAAGAGATTCAAAACACCTTTTATCGTAGCAGGAAATAAGATCGATAAAGTCCCGGGCTGGAATCCACAAAAAGGGAAACCTTTCATATTGTCCTTCCCGGAACAGACAAGTTTTGCACAGGTGGGCCTTGATGAAAAGATCTATGTGATCATCGGCAAACTTTATGAAATGGGTTTCAGTTCTGACCGATACGACAGGGTGAGGGATTTCCAGCGAAATATCGGAGTAGTTCCTGTAAGTGCAA
>JAPZAP010000071.1 GCA_027460585.1 Candidatus Methanoperedens sp.
GAATTCCCAGTTTTTTTGCTATCGCTGCTGCTTCTGATTTTCCGGATGCGGGCATTCCAACAAATGCAATGAGCTTCATGAAAACGATTAATTTAGCTGCATGATAATAAATCTATGCACCTAAAATATATATGCTTTGAGCCAACAGTATAGCATATATGGATAATGCGTTAGCAAAGACCCCTGTCGTCGGAGGGGCGATAAATAAGGATGCACAGACCGAAATAGTGGAACTGCAGGAAACTGTCAGTATGCTCAGGAACCAGATCAGGGATATGCATTCCAAGCTCCTCGAAGCCGCTATCCTGAACAATAAATACATCCAGACGATCCAGGAGTTCCAGACGCAGATAGAACAATTAAAAAGGCCGCCGCTTTTCATTTGCAGCATTGTGGAGGTCATGGGCAACATGGCTCTATTAAGACAACACGGCAGCAACCAGGAAATTGTGACAATGATCCCGCCGGAGAACCTCAAGGAGGCTGAAGAGGGCGCTCGTGTTGCAGTTACAGGAAATCTTGCAATAGTCCAGGTATTGTCTAAATCCGTGGATGTAAGAGCCCGTGTAATGGAACTTATCGAAAGCCCTAATATAGATTATGATATGATAGGAGGCTTGAAAAAACAGATAGATGAAGTTATAGAGACACTTGAGCTTCCTCTCATAAGCCCTGAGCTTTTCATCGAAGTAGGGGTTGAGCCGCCTCATGGTATTTTGCTTTATGGTCCTCCAGGTAACGGCAAAACGCTTATTGCAAAAGCTGTGGCGCACAGGGCAAAGGCGACATTTATTCGCATGAGCGGCAGCGAACTGGTGCAGAAATATATAGGTGAAGGCGCAAGGCTTGTAAGAGATGTTTTCCAGATCGCCCGCGAAAAAGCTCCCAGTATTGTTTTTATTGATGAAATAGATTCAGTGGGAAGCAGAAGGACATATGATGGAACTACAGGTTCATCTGAAGTGAACAGGACAATGGTACAATTGCTGGCTGAACTTGATGGTTTTGACTCCCGCGGGGATGTGAAAATTGTTGCTGCCACAAACCGTATCGATCTCCTTGACCCGGCCCTGATGCGTCCCGGCAGGTTTGACCGGATAATAGAGGTGCCGTCACCAGATGCAGAAGGAAGGATGGAGATATTCAAGATCCATACAAGGAACATGAAACTTGAGAACGTGGACCTGGAAGAACTTGTAGGAATGACGGACGACTTGAGTGGCGCTGAACTGAAAGCTATCGTCACAGAAGCAGGGATGTTCGTAATCCGGCGCAAAGGTAAAACCGTCACAATGCAGGATTTTAAGGATGCTTATAATAAATTGATCATAAAAGAGCCTAGAGAAGAAGTTGCAGGAATGTTCGTGTAACCCTGTGAATTCTAGAAGCATGATGAGTGCAATGCAAACCAGTAACTTGCATTGTTCACAATTTTTTTAACAATCTTTTTATTATCGAAAAACGATAAACTATCTGTGAGATTATGGTATCAGGAAAAATAATCATTATTCTATATCTGTTAATCCTCAACGCAGGACTTGTTTCGGCAGAAACTCTGAATGTAGGCCAGGGTCAGGCTTATTCGACTATCCAATCTGCTATTGATGCAGCAAAAAATGGCGATACGATCCTGGTTGGTGAAGGCACATACAACGAAAATCCGCTTATCAAGACCAGCGGGATATCCATCATCGGGAAGAACAAGGAAAATACGATTCTTGATGGTGGAAAATCCAGCAGTGGGATCAGGATAGCTCAGGCAAATAATATTGTACTTAGCGGATTTACTATCAGGAACAGCGGCGCGGGCGGGTCGCAAGATGCAGGGATCACGATATATAAAGGAAATGATAATACCGTTTCAAATATGAATATTTTTTCGAATACAGTTGGCATTTCAATTTATCAGGACAGCAATAATAATGTCATATCAGGCAATGATATCGAATCAAGTTATGGATCATATGGATATGGTGTTTATATATATGCTTCAAATGATAATAAAATATTCAATAATAATATTAAGAATAACAAAATAGGGATTTATGCATATTCCGGAAAAACAAATAGCATTTACTCAAATAACCTGATCGACAATAATAACCAGGCTTATGATAACAGCGGTCTTAACTCGTGGGATGTTGATAAAACAGGCAATTATTGGAGCGATAATAAAGGAAGCAGCGAATATGTTATTACGCTTGGCGGAAAAAATGCAAAGGATAATTTCCCCCTGAAAAATGCGATAGCAATAAGACCTGAACCTGTAGCAACACAACCCGCACCGAAAGGGAGTGAAGCTGCGAAATCAACGCCGGGATTTACAGTTTTTGCGTCCATAATTTCATTGATCGCAATAGGGATATTCAGGATGAAAGAATAATTTTTCTTTGTGTTTGGTATGAAAAAAAGTGAAGCTCCCAACCGCAGCAGAGCTGCGGAGTATAGCGATTAAAATTAACAACTAACTCGTACGAACTCATTGTACCGTAGTTCGTTCCAGTTCGCATTAGGTCGTTGTTTTTTTCATGAAAATCGATTCAAGATACTCCCTTTCCCGGATCAATTCGGTTATTTTATCCTCTCTCGATAATTGTGCTGGATATGTTTGATCATCGATCTCAATGGTTAGGTCGCCTTTGTATCCCATATCACAAAGACGCTGCAATACTATTTCCATTTTCTTTTCATAATTCGCCGGATGATGCGGCTTTCCGTTATGCGGGGCGCCAACATGTACATTTATTATCTTGTCGCCAAGCTCATCAATGAAGGATAAAGCTGTATTCCTGGAATTCAAAAATGCGTGCACTATATCTAAAGTAAAAAAAAGGCCGGGGAACTTGTCCAGCACTTCTTTCATTTCATCCGGGTTGGAACACATGGATTGAACCCCAGGCATGTTGTTCTCAAGAGAAAGATTTACATTCATGCTTTTCGCTTTTTCAAGGCATATCCCAAGATAATTCTCAAATTTTCTCCAATCCTCATTCGTGGGTTTTCTATGTGCTGTCCTTTTACCCGGGTGGATCGTAACCACTCTTGCTCCCACGGTTTTTCCAAGTTCAATAGCCCATAATGTTTCTTTAATAGTGGCTTCGTGAACAAAATCATTATAAGAAGATGGATTCAGATCCATTACTGGAGCATGAAGTGTACAACCCTCTGGCATAATGGAAATTGTTTCTATTAATTCAGCAATAGCAATCTCATTATTCCTGCCCAGCCAGAAAAAAGGCGTCTCAGCCCAGAATTCAACGCTTTTTATTCCTGCTTTTAGCATTATATCCATTATTTCAGACATGGGATATTCCCACAGGAACAGGGATGAGCATGAGATCCTCATTGAAATCTTATTCTCTTGTGAAATACAACAATATACTTAAAGCCACGAACTCAAGAATATCCGGGATTATCACATATATCGGATTATAGCCAAGCAGGTTGATTATTATCGGATATACATGCTCTGGAGGCGGGCTTGCAATGATCAACAATAACATGATGGCTCGTGAAAAGCTCTGCAATAATAGCGCCACTGTAAAGATCATAAGACCAAGAGTAAAGTTAGACTTTATCTTTTTGTATATCTGAAAATATGACACCAGGAGGACTAATAACAATACTATGTTGCCAGCCGAAACATAATAAGCGATTTCAGTTATCTGAATAAAATTTCCTCCTGTATATTTCAGTGGCTTTGTTTATCAATTTTTTCCCAAATTTGATGAAATTCATTTATGTTTGCCTCCATTGTCTTGGAAATAAAATACATAGCGCCATATTTGTCTCCTTCCATTGTTATTACGCCGTTCTTGGTAAGCACGTCAAGATGATGCCTGATAGTCTTATAATCCATACTCATAGACTCAGCTAATTGATTTGCATTATAGGGCCTGTCAATGAGCAATTTCAGCATCAATGCGCGTGTTTGCCCACCGCGTGTTCCTGCGATCAAATACCAGAGCAGCTTCTTCAGAAAGTTCTATCTCCTATTGATTCACATTGAATAGAGTAATAATTATAACTTGTGGTTAAAAAAAGTTCACGAAGATGCACTATAACTCCTGACTTTGAAGTCTGCGTCATGATCCATTGCAATCTTCTTGCATTTTTCGATATCTACAACCGGAAGTTCAACCACCGTGAACCTCAATTCCATTCCAGACCCTGAAACATCTGTTGCGAACTCAAGCATTTTTTCATATGCCCGTATGTACCTGGGATCACATAATTGATTATAAGTACTGGCATCATGAGCGTTCAGGCTTATAGATACGACTTTTATTCCGGATTCAGCCAATTCCATTGCTACATTCCTTTCGGGGTATAATAGCTTCGCGTGCCCGATCGTATCAAGCCTTACGGGTATCCCGCGTATCTTGAGCCACTTTGAGATTTCAAGTACCACATCCAGGCGAACAAGAGGTTCACCCAGTCCTGTAAAAACAACTTCCTTATATTTTGAAAGTTCCTGCCCGGAAAGCTCTTTTATTATTTCGGGAAGAGTGGGTTCTTTTGAAAGACGAAGATTATATCCATACACCCCGTCAGAATACCGTTTTATGCAAAAAACACAATCGGCAGTACATCTATTTGTTATATTGAGATAAAGGTTACCATGTGCTTCGTAGATTATTGTATCTTTATTTTTCATCGTCCGATTAATTATAGTGCCTAATCGCTCTTATTACTTCCTATCCAGATGATTTATCATGTAATTATTTCACACCCGTCTTCATTTACAATAACTGTATGTTCGGACTGGGCAACTATTTTACCATCCGATTCTACTAATTCAAAATATTCTCTTGCTCCTTTTAGCTCTTTGAGACTGATCCCCGGGATCCATCTTGGGGTAAAAGGAAGTGATTCGAACTTTTTTCTGATATCTTCGGCAGTTTTTCCTTTGCACTTATCATTAATGGCAAAAATAAATGGCTTGCCGTGTTTGATATTCCCCCTGCCGTATGTTGCAAAAGGTTCAATAGCAAAGACATTGTCCTTTTTTACTTTATGACTAAAAAAGCTTTTATAATTGGGTATTGAAATCCCCGCATGCAGGTCATATCTTTGGAGATTGTGGCCTGTCAGGTCTTTTATAGGACTAAAACCACGTTCTTTTATCGTGTCTTCAATGATCTTACCAATATTACTGGTTTCAACCCCGTTTTTTACAGATCCGATGGCATTTTTTAACGCCTCATCACAGGCATGTATCAACAAATGGTGATCATTCGTACCGACTTCGACAGTCGCTGCTGTGTCAGCGATATAGCCTTCTATGTGGGCGCCAAGATCTAATTTTACGACATCACCTTTTCGAAAAACCGGCATGTTATCCTGCGGTGTGTAATGTGAAGCAATTTCATTTATTGAAATATTGCATGGAAAAGCAGGTTTTGCACCGAGTACTCTTATCCTCTCTTCTACATATTCCGCGATCTCAAGGAGCGGGATATCCTCTTTTATCCTTGTCAGGGATTCTTTTCTGACTTTTGCCGCAATTTTTCCTGCTTCAAGATAACATTCATAAATAATATTGTTCATTTATCCGTTGTAACTAATGCAGCGCCTATCAATATAAGCGCTCCTCCTGTTATTTCAAGAGTTGAGATATTTTCACCAAGAATAAGAACCGCAAAGAATACGGCACTTATTGGTTCGATCAATCCAAGGATACTTGCGCTTTGTGCTTTTACTTTTTTCAACCCGTTAAAATATAATGATACGGCCAGTATCGTCGGGAATATCGCAAGAATTAAGAGATATATCAGATTGCTGGAAACCACTTCAAGAGGTACGGCCCCCACCGGCAAAAGAATTATGCCCGCGACCAGAAAACTCCAGAATGCCTGGGCATAGCCGGAATATGTTGAGCTTGCATATTTTGAGGTCATTACCTGGAAAGCGTAGAATATCCCGGAGGCAATTCCTGCCAATATGCCAATAGAAGACAGCCTGAAATCGAGTTTTCCTGGATCCACTATCAGCAGGATGCCCACAATTGATAGAACAAGGGCGATAACTCCTTTTTGTCTTATCTTTTCTTTTAGGAGCCAGGGAGAGAATATTGTGATATAAACTGGAGCTGTGGACAATAAAAGAACTGCAATCGAGACTGACGCATTCATGATAGATATGAAATAACAAACCATTGTGGCAACCTGCAACATCGCAAAAAGGAGAAGGTATGATTTTTTCCCATGAAGATTTACGATCTTTAAGTTTCCAGAAACAAGAAGCGCAGCGAAAAATATTATGAACGCAAAACCCACCCTGTAAAAAATGATGCTTTGTGCAGACATACCATGTATCTGTTTTACGATAATACCCACCAGGCTCCATAGTATTGCTGCCAGGATTATTTCGCCAAATCCGGAAAAGCGATCTGTGTTCATTGGGTTCTGGATAGCTCATAAGACAAAATAGATTGCGGAGGGAAAACAAAAAATTCAGATAATCTTTTCCTCTCCCTTTTCCTTTGTCCTGATCCTCACATCCTTCAAAAAAGAAATGCTCCTGGCAAGTGTCATCATTTCATCTCTTGTAAAAGCAGTCTCTTTGCGTAGCTCAATCTCATTTTCGGGAACATTATCAGGAATGCCCTGCTGTATGACATATGTGCAATTTTTTCCCTCAATACCCTTTGCAATTCCAATTACATCCGAAAATGGTCGAAAAACGGTGGTCCTGACTTCAATTTCAACATTTTCAAGTTCCAGCGACTGTCGTGCGCGCCGGGCAGCGTCGTCCCCGCCCCTGGTTATCATGCTGTATTTTTTCGCATCATCAAGTGGCGCTTTGATGTCAAGGAATATTTTATCCAGCAACTTATTCTCGATGAGCTTAGAAAGCCGTTCAGGATAGTACCCGTTCGTTTCGATGCCAACCAGTAACCCCTGCTCTTTTGCGAATCGTGCCAGATGTTCCAGCGCATCATACTGGGTCGTGGGTTCACCTCCAGAAAATACGACCGCGCTTATGAAGCTTTTTGCATCAAGGATCATTTTTTCTATCTCTTTTATTTCCATCACGCTGCCGCCTTTATACAAAGGCTCAATGCGCTGGTTTGCCACCTTGATGAAGTTATTGTTGGAGCAATATAAGCATTTAAAATTACAGCCATTAAAAAAAATTACACTCACAGACCTGCCGTACCAGTCGATCGTGGATATTGGGATCACTATGCCGCTAAAGATCAATTTCATTAAGTCTCCTTTATCAAAAAGATTATCAGTTAGTATTCCAAAGATTCTTTTGAACGCATCAAAGTCGCTATCGGGTACATATCTAAATACATTTTCGGATATTTACTATGCATATACTTTTTTACAATCTTAAAATTGTGCTTTTCATAGAACCCCAAAGATTCAGTTTTTGAATCAACTGTTATATACCGGCATCCTATTTCATTGGAGATAGATATGGCTTTACCTATCGCTACGGATAATAAGAATCTTCCAACACCCTTTCTCTCAAATCTTCTATCCACTGCAAGTCTTGCAATCCTGATACATGGGAATTTTTGATACGGATAACCATCAATCCTATCTTTTTCATCTACTGCATGTACTTCAAGAGTATCTGTAACTAATGTGACATAACCAGCAATATCTTTTTTCCAGCAACATAAAAATGTCCTGCCAGCCATCTCTTCTTGATATTTTAAAGCATCATTTATAAAAAAATCGTTTAAATCGATATTTGAGGAATCAAAAGAATTGAGCTTATGCCTTGTAGTTAAAGGCAGGATTTGAAACTCACTATAAAGGTTCTGTTCCATTAAACTCTAAAATGGGTTTTGCTTATTCGCATGGCTTCTTTGAACAACTCTATTTCTTCTTTGGTTACTTTCGGATCTTTTCGATCTTTCCAGAACTCTTCTGCATCTTCTCCTTCTAAAATTAATCCGAGTTCTATAGGTCTTGCCATGTTATCGCCTGAAAGATATCATGATAATATCATACATAAAGCTTTTTATTCGAAAAGACCGTATTTATCTATTATAGAAGTTGGGTTAGAAATTGATAATACCGAGTCAACAAAGTCTTATTAGTTCATAAACCAATTTCATATCGGGGCGTTATAATAAAACTTGTGCCCTGATATTTAAAGGAGGTTAAAATGTCAGAAATGTCAGATATGTTCAGGAAAATGGGATTGTTCGGTATAGGCGTAATTTCCCTGACGCAGGAAAAAGTAGAGGAATTTTCCCAGGAAATGATAAAAAAGGGAGAATTGAGCCGGGAAGAAGGAAAAAAATTCGTGCGCGAAGTACTGTCAGAAAGAGAAAAACAAATACAAGAACTTGAAGATAAGATCAATGAAAGGGTAAAAGAAACATTTGATAAGAGTGGCGTTGTCATGAAAAGCGATATCACTGCTCTTGAGAAGAAGATCGAGAAGCTTGAAAAGACTATCCAGGCCATGTCGAAAAAATAATTCATCCGGGATAATATATCTTGAGCCTGCTTGATAAACAATACGCTTACGTAAAACGATACCGCGAGATCGTTGACGTAATGGTCAAACATGGTTTTGGATACCTTGTGGACAGGTTTGGACTTCGTCCTTTTCGGTCTTTTCGTGAGAAACTGTTCGGACCCAAACCCCTCAAGGAACAAATGCTCCTGCTTTCAGAAGCCCAAAGGCTGCGCCTGGCGCTGGAAGAACTAGGCCCCACGTTCATTAAATCCGGCCAGATATTAAGTACAAGACACGATCTGATCCCCACGGAGTATATACAGGAACTCGAAAAACTCCAGGATCGTGTTCGTCCATTTGATTTTTCAGAAGCAAGAAATGTGATAGAGAAAGATTTCGGGGGAAAGAAGATAGAAGAGATCTTCCAAAAATTCAATCCGGAACAAATAGCCTCGGCTTCAATAGGACAGGTGTATCGTGCTACTTTATCGGGGGGTGAGGAAGTCGCAGTCAAGGTAATGAGACCCGGTATTGAGGAATTGATAGAAAATGACCTTTCCATTTTAATGAGCCTGGCAAAATTTGCACAGAAGCATATAAAAGAAAGTAAATTCTTTAATCCAGTGGGTTTTGTGGATGAATTTTCGCGCATAATAAGACTTGAGATCGATTATACACATGAAGCCCAGAATGCAAACAGGTTTTTCTTGAATTTCAAAGAAAGTGAAAATGTCAAGATCCCAAAAATATACTGGGAATATACAACAAAACATGTTATCTGCCAGGAATTCCTTGAAGGCTTAAAAATTACAGATATCGAAAAGATCGAAGCGCAGGGAATGGATCGGAAAAAAATTTGTCTCGATTTTTCATATGCATATTTAAAAATGATATTTGAAGATAGCTTTTACCATGCTGACCCGCATCCTGGGAATATTCTTGTTTCACCCGTTGGGAAGATCATATTTCTTGATTTCGGGATGGCAGGGCATATTGACCCGTTGCTTCGTGAAAATCTCACAAATCTCATAATTGCTATACAATTAAATGACGTTGATGTCCTGATAGAAGCCCTGACGGAAATGGGACTTATCAGTGATATGGGAAGTGAGAGCCCGCTGATTAAGTTGAAACTGGACGAATTATTGACAAACTATTATGATCTTTCAAGCAAATTTATTAATCCTTCCGACTTCCTTCGAGACCTGATCGCTATTTTTGCAGGGACAGGGGGAAAAGTTCCTTCAAACATAATGCTTCTGTCAAAAACACTTATTATCCGGGAAGAGATCAGCCGGAAACTTGACCCGGAACATAATTTTGGTGAATTGACACAGCCATACGTCAAAAAAATGCTCACAGATCGGGCAAAAGCGTCTCATTTATTTAAAGAGGCCGAAAAAACTATATCCGATCTTGTCCGCCTGATGAAAAATTTTCCAAAAAGGGTGAATCATTTACTTGCAAAGGCAGAAAAAGGAACCTTAAAGCTTGAACTTGAACACCTGGGGCTTGACGGACTTGTGGAAGAATTGGATATAATGAGCAACAGGCTATCTTTCAGCATGATAATCGCATCGCTCATAGTGGGCTCTTCCCTTATCATCCAGACAAGAATGTCGCCCAGTCTCTTTGGGGTGCCTTTTCTGGGGATCATCGGTTTTTTAATTGCAGGATTTCTAGGGATCGGACTCCTTATTTCAATTATCCGGTCGGGGAAGTGGTGATCAATTATGGCAATAATTGTATCCACAATGATTTTTCAATTCTTTGTGTAACTTTTTTATTCAATCCCGCTGTTGAGCTAGAAAATGGAAAAAACCAGATTTGTATATATAATGATCGGCGGTTTTTTTGGTTCTGCGATCCGGGAAATACTCTCGTTCTCAATTCCCGGCGCACCAGCCGTATTTTTGGCAAATATCAGCGGGAGTTTTCTCCTCGGTTACCTGATGTATGCTACGGAACTTGGTTTTTTCACCGATCGTGAGCGATATATTATAGGTATCGGGTTTTGTGGCGGCCTTACTACATTTTCAACATTCATTGTGCAGACAATGCAATTCCCAGCCGCCCTGGCTGCTTTGAATATCACTGCAAATATTGTTTTTTGCCTAGCTTCGGTTTTTGTAGGACGAGCCCTGGCAATAAAGGGGCTGGGAATATGAACATTATGCCAATACTTTTGGCAGGCGCTGGAGGCGCGATTGGCGCAATGCTGCGCTATCTTGTTTCAGGTATATATCCGGTCTATCGGGACATTCCTACAGGAACGCTCCTCGTAAATTTCACAGGTTCAACGATTCTTTCAATGATCACATTCGGCTCCAATCCATTGCCATATTTTGCAGATGCCGGGATACTGGGAGGATTTACTACATTTTCCACATTCAGCTATGAGAGTTTCCGTCTCCTTGAAAGCAGGGAGTTTCGTGTTTTCGGGGCGAACGTCATTTTGAGCTTGTTTCTTTGCGGGGCAGGAGTGGTTTTAGGAAAATGGATTGTATCATGAATCAAGAAGAGAGGTGCATGCGTCTCTTCGAAATATGTAAAAGCCATTAAATACAAAGAGCCTAATGTAGGAACATCATTTTCGGAGGATTTAATTGCAACCTGTTGTAAATATTGGCATAGTAGGGCACGTTGACCACGGTAAAACCACGCTTGTAAAGGCACTTTCTGGTTCCTGGACAGATAAGCATAGTGAAGAAATAAAACGAGGAATATCTATCAGGCTTGGCTATGCGGATATCGTGTTAATGAAATGTCCTAATTGTCCCGAACCTGATTGTTTTACAACAAAAAAAGTATGTGAGAAATGTGGGGCAAAAACAGAAGTAATTAGAGCTATATCATTCGTTGATTCCCCGGGTCATGAAACGCTGATGGCTACTATGTTATCTGGAGCAGCCCTGATGGACGGTGCCCTTCTTGTCATTGGAGCCAATGAAAATTGCCCCCAGCCGCAGACAAAAGAGCATCTAATGGCTCTGAACATCCTGGGTATAAAGAACATTATAATTATCCAGAACAAGATAGACATTGTCACCCGAGAAAAAATAATTGAGAATTATAACCAGATAAAGACTTTCGTGAAGGGTACTGTTGCGGAAAATGCCCCGATCATCCCGGTTTCGGCACAGCAGAATGCAAACCTTGATCTTATTATCGAGGCGATCGAAAAATACATTCCTACCCGTATGCATGACCTTGATAAGCCGCCAATGATGTTCGTGGCTCGATCTTTCGATATAAATAAACCCGGAACAAATATTGAAAAGCTAAAAGGCGGAGCAATCGGAGGGTCATTGAATTGCGGGATATTTAGCATTGGCGATGAGATCGAGATGCGACCCGGAAGAAAAGTCGAAAGCGGAGGAACTATAAAATGGGTTCCTATTAAAACGGTTATCACATCCATACATGCGGGGGCTGAAGAACTTCAAGAAGCAAGACCTGGAGGTCTTATCGGTGTGGGGACAAAACTTGATCCATCCATTACAAAGAGCGATGCTCTAGTTGGACAGGTAGCGGGTCTACCCGGAAAGTTGCCGCCTACCATAGAAGGTTTTGTTATGGAAACAAAACTCCTGGAAAGAGTAGTAGGCGTAAATGATGAATCAGTTGTTGAGCCTATACGTTCAAATGAGCCTTTAATGCTCAATATAGGGACTGCAACTACAATAGGAGTTGTGACAAGCGCAAGACAACTGGATGCGGAAGTCAAACTCAAAAGACCCATATGTGCAGATAAGGGTTCACATATAGCGATCAGCCGGCGTGTCGGTGCTCGCTGGAGGCTTATCGGCTCAGGTGTATTGAAAGAATTCAAATGAAGAAAACAGTGATCATTGATACAAATGGTTTGATGATCCCCGGCCAATTCGGATTGGATATTTTTTCAGAACTTGGACAATTGGGGTTTGATTCTTTTATTGTTGCGAGTGCTTGCGTAGGGGAACTTGAAAAAATCATAGCTTCAGGGCGCGGGAAAGATAAAATGGCAGCAAAGATAGCGTTATCATTATTAGATCGCTGCGATATAATAGAAGAAAGTGGATTCGCAGATGATGTGATCATAAAAATGGCAATAGGATTGAAAGCGTCAGTTCTTACTAATGACGCCGAATTAAAGAAAAGATTATGTAGTAAGGGAGTTACTATTGTGTATCTTCGAGATAGAACTCGTTTAAGTATTTAATATCTTTTTAAGAGGATTTAGA
>JAPZAP010000072.1 GCA_027460585.1 Candidatus Methanoperedens sp.
TGCATGTCTTGAATATCCCGCATCTGCGCCTCAGTGGCTATTTCATGATTTTTTTAGACAGGATCGACAGGATTTACAGGATTTGCCACAAAAATCGTATCCTGTCGATCCTGTAAATCCTGTCAAAGGTCACGATTTGTTGGACACTAACACTCAAGTTCACTTTTATTCAACAACATAAATTGAAACGGTCACGATTTTGGAGGAAGAGATAAGGACTATTTAGAAAAAGGGTTAGAAAAACCCCTCTCATTCATCTTTTTTATCTGATATATCAGCTATCTGAGGCGGTCGATTTTTTCCTTCAGGTGTATTTCCGGTAAGCCTGTTCGCCAGGCTTCCCATAGCGGTCAATATTGTCTTGATGTAAAGGCCGGTAAGGAAACTGACTCCTGCAATCAAGGAATTAGATGCCGCAGCCTTGTTCTGGGTTTCAATGAGCTTTACTATATCAGATAATGTTGCATTTACTACAGTCGTGTTAGGGGAAGTTAGCCCGAACTCCGCTGGTGGAGCAATAAGAAGTGCATACAAAAGATACACCCCTGCACAAACTGGAAGGGTCGCAATGATCCTTAGCACTTTCCTTTCTATTCCAAACTCTTTCATTTTATCTTCAAAGCTTGTTCCATCATATTTATCCAGAAGTTCTTTTAGCCTGTTTGCATACGCCTCTTCCCGAACTGCGGTCTTCTTTTCCTGTTCATCTTCCCACAATTTTTTTACATCATTTCTTTTCCCTTCCCATGTCTCCCAGGCATCCAGCAAGCTTGTGAAAACATATGCCATAGCTCCAAGGAAACCATAAAGGAAAACATAAAACGGAACCGATGTTACATATGTTGCAGGCAACTTCAAATTCACTAAAGCTAACGGTACTTGCAAAAATGAAATAATTATCCCTGCAAGGGTAAGGATAATATATATCCAGAAAATTTTGGTGCGGCTAAGATTCATTTTCATCACTCCGAAATATTTTATACCACAATAACAATTGTCTTTCTAAATATATAAGTCTTCTTGGAGTAGCGTCTGTGGAACACTATAACATTATGAACCCGTTGTTTTGATCCAAAGAAAAACCTTTTTTTCACAAATAACACGTCCACATTACATGTTTATATCATTCGTTGAGATAATATGTATCAATACATACTATAATAACATAAAACGGTATTGATATAGGAATTAAACCTTGCGAAAGATTTCAAGTACCCATTTTTTAAATTTTTTATTAAAAATATATTGTATCTCAACATAACTCCAAACACAAACTATTAAAGTCTCAATGTATTAGTAAAATATATCCCCAACAAACCCCTTTTTTCCCAAAAAATCATTGTAACGTTTAAATAAATCCCATAATCATGAACCACGAGAACGATCCAATAAAAAATTGCCTTGCCCGGCTTGGCTATAATGAGAAGTTCATACAGGACATAAGCGCAGAATTGAATAAATTATTTAAAGAGATAGATTTTGCCAGTATCGAGCATAAAGTAAACCTTGCAACATCAGAAAAAGATACGGCTGGATTAATAAGATCTCTTAAGGACCTGATGTTCCGTCTTGAGGACAAAGGTATTTACCGGCCAGAAGCGCCTGTGCGGGTAATAAGGCTGCTCATCAATGGATTGAACCTGAAGAACGAAGATATTTTCTATTTGATTGCAAGAGCACAGATGCCCCTTGAAGAAAAATTAAAAGAACAGGAATTCCTGGCTTCATGCGCAGCCATAACCCAGCTTGGGTATGTCATGTTGAAATGTCTAGTCCAGGAAGTGAAAGCTGCAAGTTCAGGTGAGCATGTTTTCCTTGTGATTGACAGCTTTTCGCCAGATTCAAAGATATTTGCGGATTTTAGCATCGACTCAATAAAAGAAATAAATGTTGACCTTTATGAAGTGAAGGAAAATCACTGGAAGTTGAGAAAAAACCAGGATCTTTCAGGCCTGGATGCCGAGACTGCAGACTACCTGACCCGGTATTACTCGTTTTTCCAGCTTGCATCTGGCATTGGCCTGAACCACAATATACATAATAACCTTGGCCTGGCTTACGATAAGATAGGGCGGTTCGATGAAGCAATAGAAGAACTCCAGGAAGCTTTGCATCTCTATCCTGATTATGTGGAAGTCCATAATAACCTGGGCGTAACTTATGATAAAATGGAAATGCCTGAGGAGGCTGAAAATGAATTGTGGGAAGCTATCAGGATGAATCCGGAGTACCTGGAGGCGCGCTGTAATCTTGGCAATATCTATGCATGTCTGGGAAAACCGGAAGAAGCACTACTGGAACTTGAAGAGGCGCAAAGGATAAATCCGCGATATGCACCTTTGCATAATAGTCTTGGAAATATCCTTGCACTTGAAAAGAGAGATGTTGAAGCGATAAAAGAGTTTAAGGTGGCGCTTGATATTGACCTCAAATATGTTCCTGCCCGTATGAATCTGGCAAATATTTATTATGAGTCCGGGAGGCATGAGGAGGCATTAATAGAATATAATAATGTATTAAAATTTGAACCTTTACTTCCGGAAGCTTATTTGGGCATAGGGCTTGTGTTTTATGACCTTAAGAGTTATGAAAAGGCATCACAGGCGTTCATTCACGCTGTGCATGGTTCTCCTGGATTTATAAATCGTGTTCCTGATATGTTAATTCTCAAAGTGAAACAGGGTGTTTCAAGGCTGATATAAAAATTTATTTTTTGAAAGGATCATAATTTTTTATCTACGCCATAGTAAAGTATATACGAACAATACTCGTTTTCATATTGTTAATCACCCATGCCTACAATACAAAAATCGGAAATGCTAGCCAAAAAGATGGATGGAATATTATATATGTTGATATTTCTTTCTGTTTTTATAGTTTTAAACCTTATTGATATGGCAATTACACTTTATGGACTCAGCTTTTCGCATGTTCGTGAAATGAACGTTTTGTTGTATCTAAATTATTTTCCGATTATAAAACTTGTTATCATACCTGTATTGGTTACGATTTTGCTATGGAATTTGACAAAACGTAATCCCTTTTTAGCATATTCAAGTGGCATCTGGATAAATACGATGTATACAATGATTATTGTCAATAATTTTTTGATCACAATGTCAGGCTCATTTACCCGTCTCGTTTGAAGATTTTAAGACAGGAGAGTTCTAAATTATAGTCAAGAACCTAATTTATTTCACAAAATGCCAAACACTTTGCGTCCTTTGCGGTGCACGATTTTTTTCACCGCAAAGAGCGCAAAGGACGCAAAGATAGTTTGAATTGTTTGGTATTCAACTATAACTTTCTTCTAATTCAAGGGCTTCAGGCAAAGTAAAATTCCCGACGTAAAGAGCAGCTCCAATCACAATGCCCTTTGCTCCGGTTTCCTTAATAATTTCAATATCCGAAAGGGTTGTAATTCCACCAGAAGCTATTACAGGTATTCCCAGGGCATCCACAAGTTCCCTGGTAGGCTCAGGATTTACGCCTTTTAGCAGTCCTTCGGTATTGATATCAGTGAAAAGAATGCTTCCAGCTCCGAGTTCTTCGAACTTCTTCCCTAATTCAACTGCTGTAAACACAGATTCTTTCGCCCAGCCGTGTGTGGTGACCTTTCCGTTTTTTGAATCAAGAGCAACAATAATTCTCTTTGCGCCAAATTCTTCTGCAAGTTCTTGCACTATGGAAGGTTCCTTTATCGCTGCAGTGCCCAGAATTATCCTGTTAGCACCCATAATAAGGAGATCCCGTGCATCCTTTACAGACCTTATTCCCCCTCCAACCTGCGTTTCCACACCTGATCTTTTCACAATGGATGCAATTATGGAACTGTTTAAACGCTGCCCGTCTATTGCGCCGTCTAGATCGATCAGGTGAATTACTTTTGCGCCATCATGTACCCAGCGCATGGCTGCAGCTACAGGATCGTCTAATGATATCCTCTCTGTGCCAGGAATGCCCTGGATAAGGGAAACGCATTTTTTATTTTTCAGGTCAATTGCAGGGATTATATGGAACATATTGGAGTGAAATCTATTTTGGTGTTCAACCAGTTAAGCAATTTTATTATTTAAAACTGCTCCTCATTTGTATTTGATATAAGCAACATTCCCATATCTTTATATATTCAAAAACATAAAAATGAAGATGTATCAACCTCCTTTTTTCACCTGGCCATTTTTAAAGCTGTTTTCCCTGGCTTCTAAACCAGTTCTTCTTATCTGCCGTAATCCCCCTGCTTCCACGAGTTGTATTTCAAACCTGGTATGCATTTAAAGTGCTTGATATTATTTGTCACAAGCTCTTCATTATTTGTTATTACAATCCCTGCTATCAAAATGTCCTCGAGTTCAAGGGAGGATCCGGAGTTTTTTAATCCAGAGTGAATTTCTGCTGCCTTCTGTGCGGCAGCCAAATCAACATCAAGTATGCTCAAAGATTTCAATAAGGATTTGATCTCTACAATATTTTCTTTTGGTTTTGATGAGTGCCAGGCTCCATAGAAAAGTTCAAAGGCGTTTATAGTGGTCGTTTTAGGGTTCTTATATGAATCAACTATGTACGATATTCCTGGCTCATCGTTAAGGAGATCAATCAAGAAATTAGTATCAAACACTGTCATTGCTTCATCCTCTTCAATCTGCTGGAATGGTGCCTTACTTCCAATGCTGCTTTTGCAAATTCTTCATCTTTTATCAATCCTGCAAACTCGCTCAGTTTTTTCTTTCTAAAAGGTTGAGTGATACGTTTTATGAGTTCAGTAAAGCTTTCACCTTCTTTTTTAAGCTCTGCCAGCGATTCATAGGCTTCGTCCGAAATTGTAAGTGTTTTATGTGACATGTAATTAAGTGTATTCTTAAGTGTATTTATAATTTACTCATAATCTGACCGGCGCGAGAGGTTTAACAATTCCGGTGAGATCAGTCTAAATGCAGTGGTATTCCGGAGGGTGTATATTTCAGAGAGATATTTCCTGGGCAGGATCATTTTGATCTTGGAAACATCAGTTTCCAGCCGAAGCCTGAATATGAAAAAATGTTCCGCTTCGGATATGAGCGTATAAGTAAAATAAATGTTCTTGACTATAATCCGGGTATTTCCTTCACCAGATACAAACAGGGGAAGCTTACCAACGCTTGGGCCTTGATCTTGGCGAAGTTTTGCTGCAAACTCTAGTTTTCTCCAATTTCAGATTTTGATTAAGGATTTTTCAGTTTATTCTGATTTATCAGAAAATGTTAAATATTCAGAAAACAATTTACTGTTCAAGGTGAAAAAATGGTAAAAAAAGATGAAACCAAATCCTGCTGCGCCGATATTGGTTGCTGCAAAGTTGAATCCGTAATAACAGTAGATGAAAGAGGGCAGACTGTTCTCCCCAAAGAGATCAGGGAAAAAGCGAAAATCCATGCGGGTGATAAGCTGGCTGTTATAAGCTGGGAAAGGGATGGCGAAGTATTCTGTATCTCTTTGATAAAAGTAGAGAAGCTCGCAGAGATTGTAAAAGGTATGCTTGGCCCTGTGATGAAGGATATAATGGAAAAATAAAATAGGAGGAAAATATGCAGTACCAGCACATTCAAAACGGAATAATCGAGGCGCCTGTAGAAATAGACAAAATTAGAGACGTCTATAATAAAATGAGCAGAATCTATTTCCTCGCAACCCCTCTGGAAAAGAAAGCTCGTATGAGAGGCATTGAATTAGCCCGGATACAGCCAGATGATAAGGTTTTAGAAGTGGCAGTAGGCATCGGTCATTCGTTCTTTGAGATTCTAAAAAGGGTTGGTGGCGAGAATACTGTCTATGGGCTTGATCTTTCTCCTGCAATGCTGGAAAAAACCAGGAAACTTGCAACTAAGAAAGGATATTTTAATTTTGAATTAAGGGAAGGCGATGCCCGCCACCTGCCGTTTCCTGATGAAACATTTGATGTTGTTTATAACAGCTATATGTTAGACCTCATACCGATCGAAGAATTTTCCGTTATTCTGAACGAATTCCACAGAGTTCTTAAGAAAGATGGGCGGCTGATACTGGTGAATCTCAGTAAGAAAGATAACTCACCAGTCTTTATGGAGAAAGTTTATAAAATGGCTCCTTATTTGCTGGGCGGGTGCAGACCAGTTTTAATGGCGTCTTTTGTTAAGCAGGCTGGATTTAGAAATGTAATAAGGGAAATTCCAAAATCAATTTTTCCTTCTGAAATTGTTGCTGGTTTAAAATAACAAGAGAGGTATTAGAATGAAACAAGAAGAAATAAAGAAAGTAGTAAGGGAACGTTATGCAGGCGTAGCCAGGGAAGGCGAATCCTGCTGCGCTCCAAAAACTTCCTGTTGTGGAAGCTCCAACGTTGCAGGGAATCTCAGCAAGAGAGTTGGATATACTGATGAAGACCTGAACTCCGTGCCTGAAGGTGCAAATCTTGGCCTTGGATGCGGAAATCCCGTAGCTATTGCCTCGTTAATGGAAGGGGAAACCGTGCTCGATCTTGGCTCAGGGGCTGGATTTGACTGTTTCCTTGCAGCCAAAAGGGTTGGAAAGGAAGGAAAAGTCATAGGTGTGGATATGACACCTGATATGATCGACAGGGCCAGGAACAATGCAAGGAAAGGCAATTTTGCAAACGTAGAGTTTAGGCTTGGTGAGATTGAAAACTTACCTGCGGCTGATAATTCCGTTGATGTTGTCATTTCAAACTGTGTTATTAACCTTGCACCTGACAAAAGCAGGGTTTTTAAAGAAGCATTCAGGGTGATCAGGCCAGGAGGGAGATTCATGGTTTCCGACATTGTTTTATTGAAAGAACTTCCCGAACCTGTCAGGGATTCCATCGAAGCCTATACCGGATGCATTGCCGGTGCAATGTTAAAGGATGAATACATAAAAACAATAAAGAACGCCGGTTTCAAGGATGTGCAGGTACTAGATGAAAAGAATTTTCCAATAGATGTAGTGGAAAATGATCCAATTGGAAAAAAGGTCATTGAGAAACTTAATATGTCAATAGAGGATTTGGATGAGATAGGGAAATCTGTTGTCAGCATCAGGGTACAGGCAAAAAAATAGAAATAAGGTGGTGTTATTTTGAAAGACGTAATTGAAATTATCAAAACAAGGCGAAGTGTGCG
The DNA here is from genome assembly GCA_027460585.1 of Candidatus Methanoperedens sp. Lineage (GTDB taxonomy): Archaea > Halobacteriota > Methanosarcinia > Methanosarcinales > Methanoperedenaceae > Methanoperedens. The sequence goes on from JAPZAP010000072.1 coordinate 7,134, forward strand.
CAACTATAAGGAAGATCCCGTACCGGATGAGGATATAAAATTCCTGATAGACTGCGCCAGATACGCCCCATCGGGTTCCAACATGCAGCCGTGGAGCTTTTTAGTGATACAGAATAAAGAAGTGATGCAAAAGCTTTCTGAACAAGGTAAAAAGGCGATGATCCCGCTTGCCGAAAAGATCGCAAATAATCCTGAAAACGAAGCCGGTTTCATTTCATTTCTAAAAGCAAAAGGCACCAACTTGTTTTACAATGCTCCATTGCTCGTAATAATTTTTGGAAATAAAAAATCAGTGACTGCCGATTGGGACTGCGCGATGGCCGCACAGAACATGATGCTGGCTGCCCATTCGCGGGGTATCGGAAGCTGCTGGATAGGGCTTGCGCTGCCAGCTCTTATGGATGAAAAGATATTGCAGGAACTTGGCGCTCCGCACGGCTATAAAGCGGTTGCTCCATTGATATTCGGATATCCCCAGGGTAAAACCGCAACTACAATTCCAGAACGAATAGAGCCTGAAGTAAAGTGGTTGAGATAGAATTATGAACAAAGTTTTGAAAAATCCCAAAGGAACATTAACAAAAGAAATCGTAAAAAAGGCAGGGCCATGTTGCAGTTCTTCTGGCATTGGATCAAAGCCGATATTTACATTATCCGGGAAGTCAGATCCTGCAATCAAATCCACAACTGGCGACATCACATTTTCAAATCACCTGGATCATTTGATGGCACGTCTTGGTGTAAAACGCGAGCAGCATATTGTAGAGCCCGGACTTTACAACATGGGAAAGCCCACAAAAGAGTCACCTGTTTTTGTCAGCGCAAATTATACACTCAGCTTTGATGCCTTAAGATCCTCATTGAAGGGAAACGATTGCTATATCCTTGTTCTTGATACGAAGGGGATCAATGTCTGGTGTGCCGCTGGCAAGGGAACATTCGGAACCAATGAACTGGTATACCGGATCGAGGTAGTGGGACTGAATGATGTTGTCAGCCACCGCACTCTGATCGTTCCCCAGTTGGGTGCAACAGGAGTGGATGCCAGGGAAGTCAGGGCGCGGTCAGGATTCAAAGTCGAATTCGGTCCGGTAAGAGCAGCCGACCTGCCGGAATACCTGAATAAGCATCAAGCCACCGAAGAAATGCGCCGCGTGCGATTTACTCTATATGATAGAATTGTTCTCATACCTGTGGAGATGAAAAATTTCCTGATCCCCCTGGTGATCGCATCTGTAATTTTAGCACTTGCGGGAAGTTACACGGCTTCAGCGGCTGTCATCGCAGCCAGTTTCTCAGGGCTGGTTTTATTTCCGATCCTGCTGCCATGGATACCAACTACTGATTTTAGCACAAAGGGATTCCTTATAGGAGGATTGATGGCACTGCCATTTGCCCTGTATTCATTTTATGGAATGACGGATGAAAACCTGTGGTTGCGCTATGGTTGGGCACTGGCTTATATTCTGGTCATGACAACAATAAGTGCTTTCCTGGCTTTGAATTTCACTGGTTCTTCAACATTTACATCCGTAACCGGCGTAAAACGCGAGATCTTTACATATATGCCAAAAATAGCGTGGATGTTCGGAATTGGCATTATTTTGATAATTGTATTAACAGCAATGAAATTATTGGGAGGAATGTGATATGTTTAATTCGTATGTTTCAAACACCCTGGAATACGATCCGGAATTATGCATCAACTGCGGCATGTGCAGCACAGTATGTCCCCACAGGGTATTCAGTCCGGATGGAAGTGTGGCCAAACTGGTAAATCCGGAAGCATGTATGGAATGTGGAGCCTGCCAGCTTAACTGCCCGACAAAAGCAATAAAAGTGGACAGTGGCGTTGGGTGCGCTTCAGCAATGATGCTGGCTGCAGTTAAGGGAGAAAAAGAGGTTACCTGCGGATGTGATGGTTCTTGTTCATAATAAGATATAACTATGAAAAAGATAGTAAATAATATAACTGAAAAGGGAGGATTAGAATTATGGACGAAAGATCAAATAATAAATTATACACACTTTTGATCATCCTGTCGATAGCAATCGTAGTGATCTCGGCAATGTTCTACACTTTTGTCGTATCTGGCACAGCAGGAGTAAAATTATTAAATATTCCTACTTTACCAGGGGACCGGACCATCTCAGTTTCCGGAACGGCATCAATATCAGTAATACCTGATACTGCATCCATGAGCATTGGCGTTATCACACAGGCGGCAACGTCCAAAGAAGCTTCAGACAGGAATGCTGTTTCGATGAATGCTGTGATAAGCGCGCTTAAGAATCTAGGTCTTCCGGATAAGGAGATTCAAACCTCTTCCATATCCATCCAGCCTGTATACAATTATACCAGGGACGTACCTGTAATAGTTGGATACTCGGCTTCAAATAATGTGCTGGTAACCACTAAAAATCTTGACAGGCTAAGCGATATAATAGATAAGTCCATTGCTTCGGGCGCTAACCAGGTCGGCGGGATATCATTCACGGTATCCGAAGAAAAACAGAAGCAAATATTTGGTGAACTGCTGTCCGCCGCGGTGAATGATGCGAAAAGCAAGGCAGATGATCTTGCAAAAAGCCTGAATGTGAAGATAGCCAGTGTCAAAACAAGTTCCATCAATGAAGGCACACAAATATTTCCTGTAATGGCAACACTTGCAGAAAAAGCTGCAACGCCTATACAACCCGGAGAGTCAAAGGTGACATTATCCGTGCAAGTGACTTACCTGATTGAATAAGTTCAAAAAAAAAAGCTAAACTAAAATTAAAAGGTCAATAAATATGGATGGCGTTGTAAGAAAAAAATTGTTTTTCACAGCACTGGCATTTTTGGCAGTCCTGGCATTAATTGTGGTTGCATGGTTTGTCCCTCTGCAAAAAAGCAAATATGTACATATTGTTAGCGAAGTCGGTATTTCGCAGGGAGCGGCAGAAAATAATACGGAGATGGAAATCATAAAGGTTCATGGGACATTCTGGAATGACGGGAGCCTGGTTGCCAGGAATGTGACAGCCACAGTAATATTTACAGATGCGGCACAGAATAAGATATTCAGGAAAACGGTTATGGTAGGAATAGATGTGCTTCCAGACAAACACTCAATATTTGACTTTGATACTGAATTTCTAAGAGAGAAGACTTTACCAAAAACAGAGGTGAACGCAACTGTCCAATTCGATTGGATAGAAAATGGGCAATTTAAAAACTCATCAACGTAATACTGATATCAGAAATAATCCTGAAATATTATTACTTGTATTTTTATATCAAGTACAAGGAATACATCTTGATTCCCAGTAATACTGGAATAGCTTTTTGCACCATTCCCTGAATCGGTCGTCATAGCCGAAGATGGCAGTATTTTGATCAATCTTCCCGTCAGGTCCAGGTAGTTCAAGCATACAAAAGGTATCGCTTACGATTACTGATATTTTAATCTCGTCCATTACTTTGATCTTTAGCTTTTCCCTGTTTTTTTCGCTAAGCGGCCCGCTAAATGGCTTAGTAGGGCACATGCATTTTGGAAGTATTACTCTTATTTCCACACCCTCTTCCAATTTCTTTTCGGTATCGGGCAGATGATGCCTGGGAAAATCATCGGACATGTACCACATCTGGCTCCTTATACCATTGGCCAATTTTTCATGGGTATTTAAAATATTATATACTCCTGTTATGATCTCTCCTTTAGATAGGGAGTCTATTTGTCCCAGAAGATCAAGTGGAATCGGTGCAGTATCATGTTCAAGGAAGTATCCTGATTTCTCTGATATGAAATCCAGGTCGGATATGCTCGATAAAACCAGTTTACCAAAAAGTGTATTATAATATTTGCCGTCCCCTTTTTTCTCGATTAACCGGGCTTCTGATAATCTCGACAGTTGTCTTGATGCTTCTGTCGAGTTCATGTCAACTTCCTTGATCAGGCTCGTGAATGTCATCGGTTTTTCATCAAGGGTTTGGAGTATACCAAGCCTGTTTTCTGAAGATAGTTCCGTAAATAGCTCGAAGACTTTCATCGTGTTTCCTGATTACATTTGTGTAACCTTTGTTATATTCTTGTTGTATAACTACACACTAGTGCCAGATTTTATTTAAGCATTTCCAAATCCATTTTTCCTCTGGTGATAAGAAAAATGGTCGGACACGAATTTGCATTCTATGTGACCCTGAAGCCAAACATGATAAAAGACCTCAAAATCAGATGCGACTACAAAGAGGAATTTGAGTTCGGAGGAACCCTGGAAGTCGATGAGATCAAGATGGTCGAAGATGAGGTACTCAGGGTCGCGGGCAAATTCGGTGTAATAGAGTTGGGCATTTCAATGTCTGAGTTGAAGACCATCATAAAAAATAGAGGTGAAAAAAATGAATAAACCACACATAAGCAATCGGATGAATATCCGTAAATTTGAGAGATTCGGGGAAATCAGAAATAAGGCAAGAATTCTAGATGGTGAGAAACTTGCGATAAAGGGTGATCTGAAATGAAACAGCCAGTAATAACCCTGATTGCAGTATTTGCTCTCATATTCATGATTGTTCCTGCTAATGCTGAACTTGGGATCGTACTGGATCAGCTCTCACCCCAGCCCGTTGAACCGGGGCAGGATTTAACGCTGTCAGTCAGGCTTGAAAATACAAATAGCGATATGGAAAATGTATTTCTTGAGATCGTTCCGGATTCGCCTATTAAACTCAAGAATGAAAACGATCGCATTATCGATGAAGGCAGGATTATCAAATATGGTGCAGTAACTGAAACCTATCTGCTTCATGTCGATCCTCTCGCAGCTTCCGGTGCATACGATATTGAATTCAGAACACGCTGGTTCAACAACGGCATGTCGTCTGAAACAAACAAAACCTTCAAGGTGTTGGTCAGGGGAGCGCCTCAACTTATGATTTCCAACATTACAATAAATCCGGGTCGTATAAGCCCGAAGGATAAATTTGACCTTACATTCCGGGTCTCAAATGAAGGAACCGGCATGGCACGGGAAGTCCAGGTAAGTGCTGACATGAGCGATCTGCCTTTTGTATCCCTTGATGCTGATACAAAGGTCATAAAAAGACTTGATCCGGGGGAAACTATTCAATTGAATTATCCTGTACAGGTGAAAGACAAGACCGAAATTTCATCCTATTCGATCCCCATTAAAATGGATTACAAAGATGAGAATGGCAAAAACTTGAGCTCGAAAAGTCTTGCAGGCATCCGGGTTCTTGGAAAAGCAGACCTTGCGATTTCGGATATAAAGATCGAACCTCAAAATCCAGTAAAAGGCGACCTTGTTACTGTGAATATGCGCATTGAAAATTCAGGAACCGGCGAGGCTAAATCTGTAAAGATCAACCTCGATGCCCCGTTTGAGGGAACAAAATCTGCATTCCTTGGTAAGATCAAGCCAGATGATGATGCACCCGGGGTTTTTACATTCTATGCATCAAAAGACGGTGATATTCCATTAACTGCCTCGATAGAATATGAAGACGATCTGGGCATGCGGACTGTCAATGAATCATTGAATCTCCATGTGTATAAACAGAATGAAAATAGCATGACGGCACCAATAGTTGTGGCTGTGCCGGTCATTGGTTCGATCGCATATTATCTTTCGCGAAAGAAAAAAAACCAGGGTAATGCTAAATGAAGAGGGCTTATGTTCAATAATGTTAAGCTGTCGTCGTTTCTGGCATCCAGGTCAATGATAAAAGGAAATAAAAGCACTCAGCTTTTAATAATCTTTATAATGTCATTGATCTTTGTAAATTTAGTATTTATAGGTTCCATTTTTCTTGGAGTGACTGAGGCAACTAACAAGCAGGTAATCAACTCGCTGTATAGCAATGTAGTGATCGAGCCCAAAAAGGATGAGAAATATATAAGCGATGTCTATTCCCTAGAACAAAAGATAAGAGCCGTTCCGGGTGTAGTGGGCATCTCAGCACAATATGTAACGAGCGCGACACTTTCATATAAGGATAAACATGGAGCTTGGGCAGTGCGCTCCATTAATCCCGATGATGAGATGAAAGTGTCTACAAATCATAATTTCCTGATCGCCGGCGAATACCTGAGCAGGCTTGACGACAACGAGATCTTACTTGGAAAAGAGATTTCAGGTGGGTATGGCGGTGATCTTGACTATAGTTCGCTTGGAGTTAAAGTTGGTGATAGCATAGATGTGCTGTTCGATAATGGCGTTAAAAGGAGCTTCAAGGTAAAGGGGATTTTTGACGCGAATTTCATCCAGACAAATACAATGGCATACATCAGCCAGAAAGAGATGGAATCCATAGTCGGTCTGGAAGACAAAGCTTCCCAAATACTGGTCAAGACCAGGGATAATGGTAATGAAGACCGGTACATAAAACAGTTCCTGGAGATGGGTATTAAAGAAAAAATAAAACCCTGGACAGTCTATGCCGGCATGGTAAAAAACATAACGAACAGTTTTGACATGATAGCAATGATGATAACTGCGATCGGCCTGTTTGTTGCGGTCATTACTATTTTTATAATAGTTTATACCAGTACTATCAGCAAGCGAAAGCAGATAGGGATTTTGAGGGCTGTCGGAATAGAAGAATCCGTAATCATACAATCATATATCTTCCAGGCATTGTTCTTTGTGATTTGCGGCATATTTATCGGCTTAATAATAATATTTTTTGCCATAAAACCGTGGTTCATAGAGCATCCTTTAAAATTTCCTATCGGACTGGCTTCATTAATGATTCTTCCCGAAAAAGTTTCGATGAATGCAATAAGCCTGATCATAGCTGCATTTGCTGCCGGGTTTATACCTTCATGGATGGCAGTCCGCAAAACGATAATAGATACAATATGGGGTGATTAAAATGACAGATGTTACCGGACCCATCCTGGAAATAAAGGAACTTTCCAGGATTTATGGCATGGGAGATGTGAAGGTGAAGGCGCTGAATAAAGTCTCATTCGGGATTAAGCGGGGGGAATTTGCAGCTATAATGGGCAAAAGCGGCAGCGGCAAATCAACCCTGCTGCACCAGCTCGGATTGCTCGATGCACCTACGTCCGGAGAGATCATTTTCGGTGGAAAGAACATTTCAGGGCTGCCTGAATCCCGGAAGGCGAAATTCCGCCTGTCAAAATTCGGTTACGTCTTCCAGGAGTATGCACTTCTGCCTGAGCTTACTGCACTTGAAAATGTCTATCTGCCTGCAATGGCTCTCGGCAGGAAGAAAGAAGAGTATATAAAAGCCGGGACAGAAGTACTGGAACAGGTCGGACTTGGTACAAGACTTCATCACCGCCCCCGTGAGATGTCAGGAGGAGAGCAGCAGCGTGTTGCGATTGCAAGAGCGCTGATAAACAGGCCTGAAATATTGTTTGCGGATGAGCCGACAGCAAATCTTGATTCCGCCTCTACAAAACAAATCCTTGAGCTATTCAAGGAATTAAATAAGGAAACAGCGCTGACGATCCTGATGGTTACCCATGAACCCGATGATATGAACTATGTGAGCAAGGTAATCTGGTTAAAGGATGGAGAGCTTGCAGAGCGTGGGGCTTGAGATTTATGAAAATAGAGAACTCAGGATATGAAAACTGTTATCACTCTGTCGATAAAAAATATGATCTAAATTAGGTTGAAAAACATGAATAAAAAAGTTGAAAAGAACGATTGGGATCTAGAAAAGTATAGTTGAATACAAACAATTGCAACTATCTTTGCGTCCTTTGCGGTGAATAAAATCATGCACCGCAAAGGACGCAAAGAGCGCAAAGTGTTTAGCATATAAGTAAAATAAATTATGTTCTTGACTATAAATCAGAAAGGACTCAACCCGCTATTGATCTGGTTTCAGGAATTAATATTTCCCAACCTCAATCAATAATAGACACTGATAAGCCTAATCATGTCGATTATCTTAAGCCTGATTTGCAGGTAAATAATAATGTGTGCATCTCAGAATCACTTCAATTCTTCTGGAATTATGTTATGGATGTTGTGGAATTATTTGCAGAATTCAAATACGTGCTCCTTCGTTTCGCCAGGATATTCTGGACAAACCCCTAAATCCGATCCGAAATCTTGGGCATGTTCCTGTATTGCAATTTCTTGAAAATTTTTCCCTGCATTCCGTTACTAACCGAAGAGGCAATGTATCTGACTTTTCATAACCCGCAAAGGAAGAAAACAAACCTTTTCCGATAGCACAACCCGATACTGGCATGATTTCCATATATTCTAAACGTAGAACTTAAATCAATATAAATACTCTGACAATTATTTAAGTTTATTTTAGTTTTTAAAGGTACACTGAAGTATATTTTAGTTTTTAAATGTACACTGAAGTTTATTTTAGTTTTTAAGAGTTGTTACATAGGTATAATAAGATAAAAACGTATATTTTTCTTTTGTTTGCAAGAGATCAGATGTTGTTGAAGCTCCAAAGAACAAACCAAAATGGATACCCGCAAAGATCATCAAGGCGAAGGTAAAAAAGTAAGTGTGAGCTGCTCGATTATCAAATCTTGACGATGTTTTCCAACGGTATTTTGACGCCTAGGACTTATCCATAAAATGAGTTTTTTATTTTTCTCTTTCCATCCGCAGTTTGAGAGCATGATTCATATCTTCAAAACCCCACCGTATTTCAGTATCCAGCTTGAGACTTTATATTAATTCTGCACATTCTCTTTCTTTATGGCAAGTGGCAGTGTGAATGTGAACGTAGATCCCTCGCCATATTTGCTCTTTGCAGTTATCCTTCCTCCCTGTATTTCAACAAGCTTCTTTGAGACCGCAAGTCCAAGCCCTGTCCCATCGTAGTGCCTTTTAATCCCTGAATCCAGTTGCTCAAATATACGAAACAGCCTTCCCATATCTTCTTCCTTTATACCAATGCCTGTATCCGAAATTGTGAACTCTGCCATATCTCCTTCTTTTTTCGTTCTTATAGTGATAGTTCCTCCCTCTGGCTTGCTGAATTTTATTGCATTGCCAAGAAGGTTGAACAGGATATGTTTGAATTTCTGTACATCGGTTTCTATTTCGTCAAGCTGTGGATCAAGATCGGTATTAATCAATATGTTATGCTTCATTGCTTTTTCTTTAAACATGGTAAGAGTATCATTAATGGTCGCCGGGACTGACATCTTCTCAATGAACAATTCGATTTTGCCAACTTCCACCCTGCTCAGCTCAAGAATCCTGTTAACAAGACTGAGAAGATTAATACCACCTGTAAGAATTTTCTCCATGTATCGCTTCTGGTTTTCATTTAATTCCCCGATCGCATCTCCTTTCATGAGTTCCGAGAAGCCAATCACAGCGTTCAAAGGAGTGCGAAGCTCATGGCTCATAATCGCCAGGAGTTCAGCTTTTACTTTGCCTGCATTGATAAGGACCTCATTATCAAGACGTATATCTTCAAATTTTTTGCGTTCTTCTTCTGCCCGGCGCTGCTCTTTCTCCGATATCTCAAGTGCTTCAAGCATCTTATTGATGGAGCCTGAGAGGCTTGACAGCTCGTCGCCACCTTCAGCAGCGACCCGCTGCGACAGTTCTTTTGTTGTACTGATGCCGATCACTTCGGAATTGAGGCGGGAAAGCCTTGAAATGATCAATTTATCCAAAAGCCATAATGTCAAAACTCCGAAAACCAGTCCGAGTACAATTAATGAGATAAGAAGATACCGCATGCCCATCTGTCCCTGGTTAAAGATGTCCCTGGGCATGTCCACGCGCATCATAAGAGCCGGAGCGCCACGGACATCATTTAATATAGTGTACCCTGCAATCGATTTTACATTGAAAGGCCGGACAACGATTGCTTCATTTTCTGAAAAGGAATCACGGACTGAAAGGAAGTCGGAAGGCAACTTTGTGTCGTAAAGACGTTGCATGGTAATATTTAAATGGGTTTTTGTTCCTATCATTTTGATCTCTTCGTCGTCCAGGTAGCGACCCCAGATAACTGAACCCCTTATCGGACCTGTTCCATCACTTTTAAGGATCGGTCTTGAAGCAATAAGCATCGGGCCTTCAGGAAGAAGAATTATACCTGTAATGCTGCTGTCTGTATTATGATGACGTAAAAGGATGCTGTCAGCAGAAAGGTATTCTTGCATGCCTTCAGGGATGGGCATTGTTGTATCGTTCTTGAGATCAAAGCCGCTTCCATAGGCAATCCCGCCTGTTGAGTTAATAAACAGCATGAGATTGACCCTGATCTCAATGAAAGTAGTATCAGCTATTTGTTCTTCGACGAATTTGGGGTTTTCACCATTTACAAATGTGTATGTTTCATTCCATGCTGCCCAGTCACCCACGACACCACTTAAGACATAAATTTCATCTGAAAGCGCATCATTTACCCTGTTAACATTCTTTATGGTATCCTGTTTTTCTACCTTGGAGAAACTGTTTAGAACGACGGCTGAAGAGATGAAATAGAGAAGTGCTATCAGGAAGAAAAGAGAAATACCAATGATCAGCAATGTTTTTTTGCGCAGCGACATTGGATAGCTTTTCAAGTTCCCTCCTGCGTTTTCCCCTCAACATGGATGTTTGAAAAACTAACACATTTCACATCATATCACCTTTCCAGGATTTTCGGTCGCAAATTCTGCAATCTTCTTTTAAATTTCGATTATTTTGAGTTCCCCAACAAAGCAGTTCAGTAAGGCAATGTCTGGCTCAAATATTTATCGATCCTAACCATTTTTCCCCATGCGGATTATTTTGATCCACTAATTAAGTAATTATTGTTATTATTTACGTATATATTTTATTACTAAACAATAAACCCACTTCGCATTTTCAACTTTCTTATGGAAGTCCTTGCCCCTTCTCGTAATGCGCATGCTCTTTCGTTCTTATTTTTGATTTCTTTAGTTTTCTCCTTCCGCCAGCAACTTGAGAGCATGATTCATGTCTTCAAAACCCCTGCGCGTTTCAGTATTTAACTTGTGCGCAAGAAAAGGAACGAACAGGCCAGTAAAGATTTCGCGCTGTATAAATCGCACACCTCCAGCAACAAGCGGCTCGATGATGAAAATGTGCTCGCCATCGAACAGACCGGGTAACAGTAAATGCCCACGCCAGCGCAGTTCACGACCAGGTTCTGATTTAAGAACAATGGGCCGAACGGTCATGCCTCCTGCACCTTCCGGCTGAAGATAAACTTCGAGTTTTTCACCGTTTTCCGGTTTGCCACTTGCTCTGCGTATGAATGGATTCCACTGAGGGAAACCGGCAAAATCGGTCAGGATTCGCCATATGCGTTCGGGGGGAGCATTTATTTGGATTTCTGTGTAAAGTTCCATGGTGGTATTGATTATAGATATATTATTATGCTGATAATAAATATTTTTGCCATAGGTTTGAGAAAAAAGAAATCGTGCAAGTTAGAATATATCCCAAATGTGCGAATAATATCGAGCAAGATGCTTTTCATAACGATCTGCTACAGTTGCCACATGAACTCTTTTTAGGTTCATCATGTTTTCAATTTCCACAGCAGCTTGATTTTGCGTTTTTAGCTGGTGTACATGTCGATTCTTTCTTAGAAACTTTCTCTCCTGCCGGGGCCGTATTATTAATATATTCCCTTGCTCAGTACTTCCGATTGATCACACTTCCGAATGAGATATTTTCTGTAACCTGTTATCTTAATCTCAGATTGGATAAATCCATTCATTCCTCATAAATAAAATCAATATCTCTTGATATTCATTTTAAAAAAGCGTGAACAAA
>JAPZAP010000073.1 GCA_027460585.1 Candidatus Methanoperedens sp.
AATGCTCACCAAACGAATAATCCCGTGCCTTGATGTAACGCTTGATAAAGCCGGAGGCTGCGTTGTAAAAGGCATTGAATTTGTTAACCTGAAAGAGGCAGGGGATCCTGTCCAGCTTGCCAAGAGATACAACGAACAGGGTGCGGATGAGCTTGTTTTTTTAGATATCACAGCATCACATGAACGCCGTGGAACCATGATCGATGTGATAGAACGCACAGCTGATGAGGTTTTCATTCCCCTCACGGTCGGCGGCGGGATAAGCAGCACGGATGCCATACGCAATATCCTGCGTGCGGGCGCTGATAAGGTATCGATAAATACGGCAGCGGTCAAAAACCCTGATTTCATAAAAGAATCTTCAGATATTTTTGGCTCCCAGTGTATCGTAACTGCTATTGATTGCAGGCGAAATACCAATATCAGGGATAACAAGGACAAGACCATACTAGAGCTTGAAAATGGCACAAAAGTATGGTATGAGGTTGTTATCTATGGCGGGAGAACGCCAACAGGTCTTGATACTGTGCAGTGGGCGCAAAAAGTCGAAAAACTCGGCTCCGGCGAGATCCTGCTCACAAGCATGGATAAGGATGGGACAAAGGATGGCTATGACCTCCCAATCACAAGAACCTTATCTGAAGCGCTTGATATACCGATAATAGCATCAGGCGGCGCAGGAAATATAGATCATATGTATGATGCGTTCACGAAAGGAAAAGCAGATGCGGCGCTTGCCGCGAGTATTTTCCATTTCGGGGAATATACGATAGGTGATGCTAAGGAATATTTGAAGATGAAAGGGGTTGCAGTCAGGTGAGTCTGAATAATAAATATCAGTCCAGGTATTTATACATCATCGGTTAAGAGAGACAAAGTTTATAAAAGATTTAAAGAAGATCGTATAAATCTTCAATTGTTATCTCTGCATCTCTCAACAATTTTCTAAGCAAGCCTTTTCCGATCACTTTATGGTTTGGTATGGAAAGCGGATTTTTTGAACCATCTGATTGATGCTTCATTCGAATATGGCTGCCGGTTTGCCTGACCGTAACATAGCCTAATTTTCCAAATGCCTTTACTGCATCTTTACCAGATATAACCGGTAATTTCATGCTTCTACTGCTACCGTATGGAAACTGAATTCTTGTATATGTGCAATATCAGAAATTTCGTCCTCGCTCTCTTCTTCAAGACACATTTCTATTACTTCGCGTATATTTTTGAGAGCTTCATCAAGAGTCTCTCCCTGGGTATAACAACCTTTTAAAAGTGGGCATTCTACCACATAAAAACCATCTTCGTCTTTTTCAACAATTACTGGTAAAGTGATTTTCGTGGATTTTATTTTCTTTGCCATGGTTGATTTGAAATGCCATTCCAAGATTTAAGGATATCGGAAACTGGAATTTATCGCTAATTTGAATATAATATTTTATTTTGGACCAACTTGACCATATAAAAGGATCGCAGGATTTGTTTCCTATTAAACATTGGTTCAAATCTTCTTCACCAAATCAAACAGCGCCGCTTTCGGGTCTTTCGCTTTTATAACACCTGATGCAAGAAGCACTCCATCCGTCCCAAGCTCAACAGCCGCAGCCACATCATCTCCTGTGGATATCCCTGCGCCGCAAAGCACCTTCACCTTCGGATTTATCCTTTTGACCGCATTCACAGAGCCGCTCACGATATCGGGATTGGCTTTTGAAACAGGAATTCCCGAACCTATCAGTTCAGGCGGCTCAATGGCCACAAAATCAGGGGATAGCGCCGCCGCGGCAGAGGTTACCGCGATATTGTTCGTGCAAACGATGGTTCGCAAACCGGCTTTTCTTGCAGACTGGATCGCTGAATCGATCTCAGATAACAGGATGCGCCGCTCTGAATGGTTGATCAGCGTTCCAACTGCACCGGCAAAACGTACGCAATCGGCATTAATATGACCTGTAAAACCACCAGCTCCTGTACTGTCTATGTGCTGGGCGAACACGGGTATTTTGACCGCCCCGGCGACCCTGAATATATCCGGGGTCTGCGGGCATGCAATAATCTCAATTCCGGATTCCTGGCTCACTTCTTCACAGTATCTGGCCATAATGACCGCTTTCTCGCCCATGCTTTCCGCGTAGGTTTTGAAATTCAATACTATCAATGGTTTTTTAACCATGTTGAAAAAAAATTAAGCGGAATATACTTCTTCTTTCGGATGCACTAATAATCCAGTCGGAGTGATCTCATAGGGATGTATATTATGGCTGTGTTCTGAACCCCTCATCTTGAGAATCTCAATACTTCGAACCCTGACGCTGTCCACCCGTTTATTATACATTACGACCGTACCTTCGGTGACGAAAGATTCAACCCCGAACCTGCTTGATGCATTTTCATCTACTACCTCGCAGGTCATCAGCGAAGTCAATCCCAATACTTCAAGTGTCGTGCTTAATTTTAAGAGTTCAACCCGTATCTTGGAAGGATCCTGCAGATAGAAACCGATAGACGTTGTCCCATCGACAAGTGCTCTTTTAGCATCGATGGTATCCTGGATCGCAATTATCTGGTCCATCATGGAGCGAAGATCAAAAGGTCTGACATCAACATATTTTTCATGAGATGGTATTCCTATTTTTGTTGAACATGCATCAATTATCGCAAGTTTTCCTTCATCCTCAAGCGCTTCGAAATCCCATCCGAACTTCCCAACATTTTCCCTGACCTGGTCAGGGCGCTCTTCTGTCGCTATATAAATACCATTTTCCCCGTATTTTGTGATACCATTATAAAGATACTGGAGCCCAAATATAGTTTTACCGCAACCTGCGGCTCCTGATAATAGATATGTCCTGTTCCTGAGAAGTCCGCTGCCACACAACTCGTCAAAACCTTCGATCCCCGTAGGAACTCTTTTTGAGTCGCCTTTTTCTGTCTTTGTCTTCTTTTTATCAGCCATGAAATTCAACCGTCATTTAATACGGTTTTACTATATAAATACTTATTCATCATCTACTGATAATTATGATGCTTTGGCGGCTTAATATGGTCAATAAATTACAAAAAATATATTGCTATGTAATAACCTTTTCATCGCAGGTGGTTTAATGGTGCTTCCGGATAAATTCAAATGTGTCATAACAAATTGGAACTATATATACGACCTTTGCAGGCATGTATCGAACGATGTGAAAAGATCAGGATATAAACCCGATACAATAATCGCCCTGGCGCGCGGTGGATGGTTCGCGGGCAGGGTGCTTTGCGATTTCCTGGGGCTCAATGATCTTACAAGCCTCAAGATAGAACATTATGTGGGTACAGCCAACGCAGGCAGCGGGCCAAATATCAGGTACCCTCTTGCGAATAATGCCGTAGCGGGAAAAAAAGTGCTTATTGTAGATGATATTACAGACACTGGAAAAAGCATAGCTCATGCAAAAGAATATGTGAACAAACAGGGTCCAAAAGAAGTGCGCACAGCAGTGCTCCAGTATTTGTATACATCGGAGATCAAACCCGATTATTGCGGCGAAGTCGTGCAGGAATGGGGCTGGATCGTATATCCGTGGAATTTCATCGAGGATATGATCGATATCATATCACGCTTAATGGCAAAAGAAAAGCTGGATGAATGGAATATCGAAAAAATCAGGACCGGACTGTTAAAATATCACAATATCGACCCCATAAGCTTTGAGATCGCCCAGCCTGACCGTATGGAAGAAATACTCGATGAGATGGTAAGAAGAGGACTGATCAAGGTAAAAAACATTTCAGGGAAAAAAGCATGGACTTATGAAGGAGCTTAAATTATGAAGGCGGATATTGCAATAATAGGAGGAAGCGGCGTTTACGATACGGAGATGATGGATAATATTCAGGACATTGAAATAGATACACCATTCGGGAAACCTTCTGATGCCATTACGTTAGGGTCTTTTGGCGATATTAATGTGGCATTTCTCCCGCGGCATGGGAAAGGACACAGGATCTCACCGAGTAAATTGAATTCCCGCGCAAATATTATGGCCCTAAAGAAACTTGGCGTGAAAAGGATCATCTCAGCGTCAGCGGTGGGGAGCCTTAAGATTGAATACGCACCGCTTGATATCGTGATACCTGACCAGATATTTGACAGGACGCGCATGAGAGACAGTACTTTTTTTGAGGACGGGATAGTTGTTCATATGGGTTTTGCCGATCCTTTCTGTCCTGAGATGTCATCGCTACTTTACGATATTTCTTCAGACCTTGGTTATTCGGTCCATAATAATGGAACTTATGTTTGTATGGAAGGGCCGCAATTCTCAACGCGGGCTGAATCAAAAGTTTACCAGGGGCTGGGATTTGATATTATCGGGATGACAGCTCTTCCAGAAGCAAAACTTGCGCGTGAAGCTGAAATATGCTACAGCATGATCGCCACTGTTACTGATTATGATGTTTGGCATGAAACTGATGTGAATATCGAAACGATCATCTCAAATGCAATGAAAAATGAGAAGGCAGTGCGTAAGATCATCACAGAGGCAATTCCAAGGATATCACTTGATCGGAATTGCGTGTGCGCAAATGCGCTTGCAGGGTCAATTGTCACTGCTCCCGATAAAATCCCTGTTGAAACAAAACGGAAATTGAAAGACCTGATCGGGAAATACCTATAAAAAATATCAAGAATATGTATCAAGCAATGGCAGATGAATAACAGTGAAAAAGGAGTCTTCGGAAAAATCTGATCTTTTTCGTGATGGAAAAGAAGTTATTGCTGTTGACCTGGCATGCGACGATATGACGGTATCCCTGACTCCCCATAAGATCATATTATGGTTTGGCAGGCAGGCGGGTGACTCATCAATACGTGAGGTTATTTTTGGAATATCAAGTATTGACCCTTCCGTAAATCTTGAACAGGAAATAATATGTGAATTTAACAACATAGCAGAATATGAGAATATGGGATATGTCCTGACATCATACGGTAAAACAAAATCAGGTTACCTGGTTATTTTCAATATCCCTTTTTCCAGGAAAGTCGCGCTTGCCCATTTCGTTCGTTCGATCGTTCTTAAGCTTCGGGAAAATGATGTGAAGAAAACCCTTCACTGGGATGGAAGCCCTGTTAAGATAAATATGCTCTATAATAAATTGAAGAACTTTGATGGGTTTGAAATAAAAAGGATCGAATTTAAAGATAAAGATACACAGGTGTTATAATGAAATCAGAAAAGAATGAATGTAAAGCAACTATTGAATCAATGACCCTTATCGCTGATCATATAAGAAAAGTAGCCTCAAAACTTGATACTGGCTCTGTAACATTGCTAGTGAAGTGCATAATGGATTCCCGGAAAATATTCCTGATGGGAGCCGGGCGGTCAGGACTGGCTGCAAAAGCTTTTGCTATGAGGCTCATGCATCTTGGTTTTAATGTTTATGTAGTAGGCGAGACAACTACCCCGGCAGTTGGCCAGGAAGACCTTGTTATTGGGGTTTCTGGCTCAGGTGAAACACCTTCTATTGCAAACCTGGGCGGGATCGCAAAAAAGATCGGCTCAAAACTTGCAGTGATAACCTCTAACATAGATTCGACGCTTGGCAGCATTTCAGATATTGTCGTTATTATTCCGGGAAGACCAAAAGAAGATATTATCTATGAAGATTATCAAGAGCGCAGGATGATGGGGTATCCCCAGTTAGCGCCTCTTGGAACTATCTTTGAAATATCAGCGCTTGTTTTTCTTGATGCCGTGGTCTCGGAATTGATGGTCAGGACAGGGGCAAGCGAAGCAGAGTTGAAGAAAAGGCATACTGTATTTGAGTGATCAAATGTTCTCAGAACGCGTAAAAAATATTGATATTTCGGGCATCCGAAAGATGTTTGAAGGCGCAGGGCCAAATTCAATAAACCTGGGACTCGGTCAGCCGGATTTTGATACACCGCAGCATATCAAGAACGCAGCGATAAAGGCTATTAACGATGGCTTGACGGGATATACCATGAACCTTGGTTTTCCTGAATTGCGTCTTGCTCTTTGCAGGAAGTTTGACCGGGAAAATCATTTCAAAGTGTCACCCGAAGAGGTCATTGTAACGTCAGGCGCTTCCGAGGCGCTTCATCTGGCACTTTCGGCCCTGGTCGATGAAGGGGATGAGGTCTTAATTCCTGATCCGGGTTTTGTCTCATATATTCCCCTTACAAAAATGGCCGGTGCAACGCCTGTGAGCGTTCCTCTTGGTGAAAAATTGACAATCACACCTGAGGCCGTAAACGAAGCCATTACTCCACGAACCCGTGCGATCATCGTGAATTCACCGTCAAATCCCACAGGAACAGTGCAGACGAGGCAGGAAATTAAAGCGTTAGCACAGATCGCCGAGGATAATGAAATTACGATAATCTCGGATGAAGTGTATGAGCATTTTATTTATGAAGGTGAGCATGTCAGCCCGGCGCAATTTACTGACAAAGTGATAACGATTAACGCTGTTTCAAAGACATACGCTATGACCGGCTGGCGCATCGGCTATGCAGCGGCCCGGAAAGAATATGTGGAACAGATGCTCAAGGTGCACCAGTATATCCAGGCATGCGCAAATTCAATAGCCCAGAAGGCGGCACAGGCAGCCCTTGAGGGGCCGCAGGATTGCGTAAGCCAGATGCGCGAGAGTTTCAGGAAGAGGAGAGATATCTTAATGGAAGGTTTTGATGAAATGGGTATCAAATGCGTAATGCCGCAAGGAGCGTTCTATGCTTTTCCTGAAGTTGAGGATGAGGAAGCGCCGCAGAAATTGCTGAAAAATGGAGTTATTGTTGTTCCAGGTACGGCTTTCGGTGAGAACGGGAAGGGGCATATCAGGATATCTTATGCGATATCTGAGGAGAAATTAAAGAAGGCGATCGGGATTATGGGGAAGGTGTTGTAGAGAATTTCTTCTAATTTATTGGGTTTTAGCATTATATTTTTTCCCAAAAATAAGAACTCTTCCATGGCGGCGCAAGCGCACAAAACTCCTGCCCCCGTCCCCCTCGCGCGCGCGTTCTGTGGGGCGACACCTGAGCGTGTATCTCAGGGAGGCGGTCAGTAACTGAATTCAACGAGGGTGCAGGGAACATGTCGGTATGGATGTAACGGACCATTAAAGCGTTGAACGGGCTGGATTTGTGGTAGTAAGGCGGTGCGGAAGCACGTCAGGATCAAAAAAAATCAGGGACTTGTATATCCCTGAACCCGATTTTTACTGGTATATGAAATTCTCTGAAATCTTCGTATATTTCTCCAGTTCCTTCTTGGAATACGGTTTCACACGGGTCATTGCATCCCTGAAATTATGATAGCCAACTTTCAATTGCTGTATTGACTCATCATCTGTGGATTTGCCTGATGTAACATATTCCCTTATAGCAAGTATCGTGGCTTCATTACAAACAGATGCAATATCCGCACCTGTGAAATCGTTGGTATCATCGGCTAATGTTTCAAGGTCAACATCGACATCAAGTGGTGTCTTTGCAGTATGAACTTTGAATATCTCAAGCCTTGAATCCCTATCAGGAGGCATCACATAGATCAACCGGTCGATCCTTCCAGGCCTAAGAAGCGCCGGGTCGATGATATCCGGCCTGTTGGTCGCAGCTATCACTGTGATATTATGAAGTTCCTCAAGCCCATCTATTTCAGAAAGCATCTGGCTGATAACCCTCTCGGTCACATGGGAATCCGAACCAGCGCCGCGCGTTGGAGCTATCGAATCGATCTCATCAAAGAAGATAATGCAGGGCGCTGCCTGTTTTGCCTTCCTGAATGTCTCCCGGACGGCTTTTTCGCTTTCGCCAACCCACTTGCTCATGAATTCGGGGCCTTTCACGCTTATGAAATTAGCCTCACTTTCCGTAGCCACTGCTTTTGCAAGCATGGTTTTTCCTGTTCCAGGTGGGCCATAAAGAAGTATTCCTTTTGGCGGCCTGGCACCTCCCTGCTTGAAAAGCATTGGATATTTCATCGGCCATTCAACAGCTTCTTTCAATTCCTGTTTTGCTTCAGGAAGCCCGCCGATATCGCTCCAGTGGATATTGGGGCATTCGATGAATACTTCGCGAAGCGCAGACGGCGTCATTTCACGAAGCGCATTCTTAAAATCCTCTCCTGTAACAGTCAACCTGCCAAGTACTTCTGAGGGGATGCTCTGCACTTCAAGATCAAGCTCTGGCAGCAGGCGCCTGATAGCGTTCATGGCAGCTTCCCGCGTAAGTGCGGCTAGATCTGCGCCTACAAAACCATGCGTCAGGTCTGCGATCCTGTCAAGCTTCACGTCATCTGCAACCGGCATTCCCCGCGTATGTATCTGCATTATTTCAAACCGCGCTTTCCTGTCAGGTACTCCGATTTCGATCTCGCGGTCAAACCTGCCGGGGCGGCGCAGGGCCGGGTCAATAGCATTAGGCCTGTTCGTGGCTCCGATCACCACGACCTTGCCGCGGGCTTTAAGACCATCCATGACAGCAAGAAGTTGCGCCACAATGCGCCGCTCCACTTCTCCCGTGACTTCCTCTCTTTTCGGAGCGATACTGTCGATTTCGTCGATCAATATAATACTTGGAGAATTCTCTTCAGCCTGCTGGAAGATATCCCTGAGTTTCTCTTCGGATTCGCCATAGAATTTACTCATTATTTCAGGACCACTGAGGGTTATGAAATTTGCATTTGTTTCCGAGGCAAGAGCTTTTGCCAGGAGTGTCTTTCCCGTACCCGGAGGACCGTGCAGGAGAACGCCTTTTGGCGCTTCAACTCCAAGACGTTCAAAAATCTCAGGATGGCGCAAAGGAAGCTCTATCATCTCACGCACTTTCTTAACTTCGTCTCCGAGCCCCCCGATATCTTCATAGGAGACCCTGGGGATTGAAGGCATCTCTTTTGAAGGCTTTTCGCTTATCTCAATGACTGTGGCCCCTCCGATAATCACGGAATCACTAACCGGTTTTATTGAAACGACCACCAGGTCAACGCGTCGACCCATAATGTTTAATTCCACAATATCCCCGCGTGTAATAACACGTCCTTCCAGGTTATGTGCTAGATACGCTTCTCCACCCTGTATCTTTAATGACTGAGTGGGTGAAAAAAGGATCTTTTCAGCAGGCGCAGTATGGATTTTTCTTATCTGTACCTTATCATCGATACTCACGCCGGCATTTCGCCTTACCGTCCCGTCGATGCGTATCAATCCGGTATTGCCATCCTCAGGATAACCGGGCCATACAAGGGCAGCCGTTCTTTTTGCGCCTTCAATACCTATGACATCGCCTGTCTGCAATCCGAGGTCATAAGCGACCTCCGGGTCTATCCTGGCAATACCGCGCCCTGCATCGTAGGATTTTGCCTCAATCACTTTGAGGGTTACTGTCTTATCTTTCTTATCCATAATTACTATCTATTTATTTTTCTTGATTTTCCTTATAGTCAAGAACATTTTTTGCATAAATGCCGATACTTTGCGCTTTTTGCGTGCTTTGCGGTGTATGATTTTTTCACCGCAAAGAGCGCAAAGGACGCAAAGATAGTTTGATTTGTCGGATTCTTAACTATAATTTACTCGATCTTTATGTTCTTCCCCTGCGGTTTCTTTGATTCTTTCAATTTCAGTGTCACTTCAAGCACCCCGTTGTTATATTTAGCACTCGCGCTTTCGGGGTCGATCGGGCTTGTTGCCGGTATGAACTTGTAATATTTCCTGGCAGCGCTGTTCGCCTTTATTACCACTTCATTCTCGGTGGCATTAAGTTCGATATCTTCTTTGCTTATTCCTGGCATTTCCGCAGTAATATTAAATTCACTATTCTTTTCATCGATCATCGAACTCGTGAAAGGCTCCCTGACATCGCTGTCCTTACCCACAGGCACAACATTCCCGAATCGCTCAATGTGAGGGATGCCGTCCGGTCCGACCTGCATGCTGAAACCATATACCTGCGGCTCTTTCCCAACGGATTGCATCATGCGGTTCATAAGGTCGTTTATCTGTTCCATCTCTTTTTCAAATTCATCAAAATATCCCTTATCTGTTCGTCTCCAGTCTTTGAACATATTTTTACCTCTTTTCTCTCTTTTTTTTCTTATGTTTATATTCTTTAGCCTATTATATAATTATTTTCGTCTCTTTTCAGTACTTCTTTTTGTTCCATTTTTTCGATATATCTCTCAAGCACATATTCGGGTATTCCAAGATGCATGGACAGCACACGTTTGTTCATGGGACCTTTTAGCAGCGCATAGAGTATCTCGGCCTCGATATGGTCATCCGCGACTTCTTCTATGACATCCATGCAATGTCCCAAAGTCTGGGTGATAATTCCCTGGATATCCTGGTACTCCTGCATCACATGTTCCCTTTTTTCGACAAGGTCATTGATTTCGTTGTAAAGCGATTTTAAGCTCTTGACTGCCGGGTTGGCCAGGATTTGCTGTTGTGGGGCTGATACCGCAACAGTGGTCATCTCAACCTCGAAAGAATATGGCGACACGAATACCTCAAGACGGAGGTTATCTGTTATATGAAAGTATTTGCGCCGCTGCTCATCTGTGCTGGCTTCTATCATTCCGGCACGCTCAAGGAGCTCAAGATGCCCAAGGATCGCTTTTGCACCTACGTCAAGCCTCTCCGCTATTTCGCTCATATAGCATGGGCGGCTTGCAAGAAGATGCAGGATCTTTCTTCGGTTCTCGTTCCCGAGTATGTCTAATAGTTGTGCTGATTCCATGTTCTGTCCTTCACCCCGCGTGTTAGTGACTTGAGGTTACTAACCTTAAGTTAGTTTGTATAGTATTTAATGTTTTGCATATAGATTTTTTTGCTATTAAACTCCTTTATACACCTAAACTCAGCATGTTGGGCAATAGAGCGGACATTTGCATGGCTCGGTCGTTATCGCCGTTTGAGTAAAGACTACGAAGGCTTACCGGATCCAGCGAAGTTTTGATTTTTGCCACAATGGCACATTTAATGGTTAAAACGACTTCGTCATATTGAACCCTCCAGCCAATGAAAAGAAACATTCAGACAGGCTCTAAGACTTCGCCTGAACCTTCTTGAAGGTGGAATGTTTGCGCCTGCAAAATAAACTCCAGGCACTGATGGAACCAAAAGTATAAGAGATTTAGGGACCAATAAAGTGTAATGCACAGGCAGACTACTGCTTCAAGGGGGTTTATCGTTACGGAAAACAACAAAAAACAGGTATCTAAAAGAGTCCCAGACTTTGATCAGGTAATTCAAAAGGTTCACATGGCTTTGCGTGAGTTTACCAAAGGGAACCCCGAACCCATGAAACTGATGTTCTCACATCGAGAAGACGTATCCCTGGCTAATCCGTTTGGCCCTCCCAAGCGAGGATGGAAGCAAGTTTCTGAGATCATGGATCGTGCCGCAGCGGTTTTGAGAGAAGGCGATATCCCTAACTTCGATATTATAGCCAAGTATGTAACTCCTGATCTGGCATTCGTCGTCGAAATAGAATGGCAAAGGGCCAAGATCGGTGGAAGCCAGGATATCTCACCGGCTCCTCTGCGGGTCACGATGATATTTCGTCCCGAAGACGACACCTGGAAAATTTTGCATCGCCATGCGGACCCCATAACCTCTGCCCTGCCGCCGGAATCGATAATTCAGAAGTAGACCTATCGCTCAAGAAGCCATTGGCAATTCATCAATTTTCAGACAGGCTCGTACAGATAAAATCTTGTCTTTTTATAATTCACAAGAGAGTATTCTTTAAAATATTTTCTTAAATCTGCTTTTTCATTCCCGAAAGGTCTTATAATAAGGTCAGAACCCACTTCTTTTGCGATCTTTGCGATCGCATCCTGCATGTCTATTGGTGGCCTTATCGAATAAATGAGGGAAGCATTGCGATATATTCCCATATCCGGGTTGAAGATGTCATCAATGCAAAATCGGACACCCGCATATTTCTGTTCATTGACATCTGTAACGATTACATCCAATTTGTCTTTCAACTGGAGAGCTACTTGCGGAAGGTTTCCAACTCCTACTTCTACGACTTTATTCTTGTAATGACTAATGATATATTCTGCAATGTCTTCGTAGTCCGGGATCATTTGATAAATTAACAATAGGTGGATTTAAGAATCTGTCGGTTATAATTTCAAAATTTAATTCCTTACAAAGATTCCACAGATTATAATGTTATTATCTTGACTTTGTCAAAACAGGGCAGTCAAAAAGTTTAGTATTGGGGGCTATCATAAAAAAATGAAAAATAAAAAACCGCAGATAAACGCGGATGAACGCAGATTTATGATAGCGTATTTTACGATTTATAATATTGTAATAGCAAAAGATTTTACACTCACGTCAAAACCAAAATATTAATAGACAGAAAACCATAGCTTAACTTGGAATCTGGAGAATGGATTTATTTGAGATTCAAAATAAAGAGATTCGATGGGGAGAACTCTAAATTTGATATATTTGATGTGAAACTAAAGCCTCACATGTCTGTTCTTGAAGCGCTTTTCCAGATACAGGACGAAGAGGACAGCACCCTCGCGTTTAGATATTCATGCCGGGGAGCGGTTTGCGGCTCATGCGCCATGATGGTAAACAAGAAGCTGCGGCTTGCCTGCCGCACCCAGGTTTCAGAAGTCGCCGGGGAGAAAGTGCTGTCGATATCGGCGTATGGTCCTATCGCGAAACCTGAAATAAAAACAGGTTATGAGATACTGGTCGAACCTCTCCCGAATCTTCCCCTGATAAAAGACCTGATAGTGGATATGAAACCTTTTTTCAAGCATTATGAATATGTCAGGCCATGGTTTGAGAGTGATCCAAAACCCGGTAAAGTAAACCCGATGTCGCAGGAAGAAGTGAAAAAAGTTGATAAGTATGCCGCCTGTATCCTGTGCGGCCTGTGTTATGGGGCATGTCCCGTTTCGGCAAGAAATGAGAATTATCTCGGCCCTGCAGCACTTTCAAAGGCTTGGAGATTCTATGCCGATTCAAGATATGAAACTGGCGACCAGATGCTAAAAAGAGTGGACATGCCAAATGGAGTCTGGGCTTGCAAGCATGTTTATCGCTGTGTTGAAGTCTGTCCCAAGCAAGTGCCTCCGACAAATGCCATTACAGGATCCATAAGGGCAATAATATTAAATAAAATGAAAAAAGTATTCAGGTGACTATGGAACAGGAAAGAGGATACGGAACCGGTATGTGGGCATGGCTGCTCCAGCGGATTACAGGATTACTGCTTGTAATTTACCTTTTCATCCATATCTGGTGGATTCATTTCTCAAGTATAAAGACGCCATTTGATTTTTTATTGAATATCCTTTTTGTATCAGGCACGACCTCTGTCCTTATCCTGGTAGTATTGATTATACCTCATGCGCTTAATGGCTTCAGGGTTTTCGCCATAGATTTCGGGATATCTGAAAGGGCGCAGAGGATTTTGTTCTGGGCTCTTATGGTTTTTGGGGTGGTTTTGATATTGTGGATTTACTTAAGCGGGGGTTCTTAAGAAGTTCATTGGTTTTAATTGGTGTTGGTAGCAATCTAATACCTTAATGCAATACTCTTATTTTTTAAATAATTTGTCCATTACCCAATTAATCATTCTTGTTTCTGTTGATTCATAATTCCTCTTGGAATACTTCTTTATCTCGCTAAATAGACCAAATATGGGCTCAAGGCTCGTGATCACGAATACTGCAATTAACAATGCTCCGAGCATTTCAATATTATTGTTATTGAAGATATGAAAAATAAATCCGTTACCGTATTGTTTTGCTAAAGGATATAAAATATCCCAAAAGAAAAGAGCATACCCAAATGGAAACATTGCATATCTGAATCCTTTTCCAATCTCCCGTGCAATTTCTCTGTTGGAATATACTAAAACTCTAATCAAAATAACAACTGTCGTACTAACAAGAATTAATAATGTTGAATCTTTATTATTAGATAAAAAATCTAATTTGTATAGGAAAAATATCGAAGTAAGCGAGATTAATAAATTTGAAAAAAACAAGGAGCGGAAAGAACATAGAAAATTCCATATCCATATTTTTTGTATTGTTCCATCTGTATCAGGGTCTTGTTTTATTTCCCAATATCTTGAAGAAGAATTATTCTCAATGATTTCAAATATTCCTAAAAAATTATCAAGATAAAGAACTATTACGAGGCTCATGACAAGAAAGAAAATGGGAAACAAAACAAGTTGATAACCATAAAAAAATATAGTAATTAGAATAAAAATTGATATAAACAATGCAGCTCGAAAGGACCGACTTTTCATAGTATATGAAATATTATAATGAGACAACATAATACTATCGCATATTTTAAATCTCTTGCATATCCAATTAATATTGCGATAATTTTCTTCATATAAATGAGCAAATAAAAACAATGGTTGCACCCTCATATAATCAATACAGAAAATATTTAAGCCCGTTTAATATATACAATAGCATGGGCAATATACAGCTCACCACGAAGTAAATTAAAAACAAAACTTAAAGAACATGATGCAGATATTGCTCAGAATAAAACAAGACCTGCAAAAGTGCAGGAATAAATGAAAGCGAATTAACCTCAAATCCAACAACATTCCTTACTATATTTGGCATGGCTACAAAAGATGCAGCGTCGTTTCACCAGCTTTGCACTTAAAGACGCACTTGCACCTAAAGTATGAAAGTTGCACCTAAAGTCCTTGTTTTACGGATTTTGCGCTTCTATTTTTTAAGCACTTACCTTCCAACAACTCATTTATTCGTGTCTTACACTCGAACTTATTTTATTCACCAAAATTGCAATACCGCCAATTATTAATGCGACTAGTGCGCCGATTAACGTTGGAATTGCAATTACAATAAATATGAACAGAATATTCAATAATACACCAGTTCCAATAACTTTAACAATGGAACTTAATATTTCTTCAAAAACTGCGTTATAAAATAGATTTCCCGTAATATAGTATGGTAAAAAAACATACGTATATATTGAGTTTGACTGAAAAGCATTATTAGGGATACCGCCTAAGAAGCTTAAAACAAGAAATATTCCATTCACAAATCCCCATATTCCGCCGAGTATTGTGCCTATTTTCACAAATTTGTTCATAATTAATCCCTTGTATTATTGAACTAACTCTATTTAATATCTTATTCAGTTCTTCATGATATGTTCGAACAATATATATCTTTTGTAAGAGTGGGTTTGCACCTAAAGTCTGTTGTATGCACCTAAAGTCTGCTAAAAATCATAATTTGGGTGCAAAGCTCGTTTCACCGCAAACTATATGGTCAAACATTTGCTTAAAATATAATGAAATGGCAATTCAATATATTCTGACAGACTATGTCAATCAAATGATGGCGCAGGCTGTCTATGATAAACTTGAAGATGGCACATTTAGCGGGCGGATTCCTTTATGTAAAGGAGTAATAGCATTTGGCTCCACCTTACGTGAATGTGAAGACGAACTACGCTCTACACTTGAAGATTGGATTTTGACAGGTCTTAAACTCAATCATCCTTTGCCTGTAGTAGCAATGATCGATTTGAACAGGGAGCCTGCCTATGAGCCTGTGGGCGCCGTGTAAAAGACGTGATTTCATCCGGAAAGTGCGAAAACTTGGTTTTGAAGGACCATTCTCTGGCACTCGCCATCAGTTTTTGATATACGCACAGCATCGTCTTGCAATTCCTTCAAATATAGAATAATCTGTTCCTCAACTCAGGATGATGGTTCGGGAAATCGAAAATATAATGGGTCGAGTTATTACCGCGGATGAATGGCATAAATTATAACCAGCAATCACGAATCGCAAATGGCGCAAATATCGGTCTCCTAATCAACAACGATCCTTCTCGCATCCTCGATTATTTTCTCTTCATCAAGCCCCACCACCTCATGATCTTCCATAAGCACTTTCCCATCAACGATCGTAGTTCTCACATCGCATCCTGAAGCCCCATTCACAAGCGCTGTTACAAGATCGGCTGATACGAACTGCGGTTTCTTAAGATCAACAATAATAATATCTGCAAAGCATCCCGCTTTTAGCATTCCTGCATTTATCCCCAGCGCCCTTGCGCCATTCACTGTGGCCATCCCAAGCGTGACAGATGCAGGCATGGCGCGGGGATTCCTGGGCTTATGAAGCATCTGCGCCGCTCGCATCTCTTTCCACATATCAAGACTTCCCCCGGATGCGGCGCCGTCAGTGCCAAGCGCCACATTGATCCCAATATCGAGCATTTCAGGAACACGCGCAACCCCGGCGCCAAGAGCGATATTGCTTGTGGGGCAGTGGACCACGTTCACATTCTTATTTTTGAGTAGCTCCAGGTCATCATCCGATAACCATATACAGTGCGCTGCAAGCGTATCAGGTCCAAGTATATTGATGCTGTCCAGGAGATTTACTGAACACATATTGTAATGTGATTTCATAAAATCCAGTTCATCTTCGGTTTCAAGCATATGGATGTGAATCCGCGTGCCGTCTTTCCTGGCAAGATCCCTTACTTTTTCCAGAAATCCCTTTGAGCAGGAGGCTGCCGAATGAGGCGCATACATTGTTGTGATCCTGCCATTAGCAGCGCCGTTCCAGAACCGGTTGAATTTCTCCCTTATTTTGAGTTTTGTTTCAGCATCCTCATTCAGCCCCTCGATCATACCGTATCCAAGCGCGGCTCTCATTCCTGTTTTTTCAACCACGCAAGCCACTTCATCCATATGTATGTACATATCGGCAAATGAGGTTGTTCCTGACTTTATCATTTCAAGCACGCCAAGATATGCGCCTGTCCTGACATCAGCAGGTGTGAGTTTCATCTCAGCATTCTGGATCTTTTTGATCCATTCCCCGTAAGGAAGGTCGTTTGCATATCCCCTGAAAAGTGTCATTGCAAGATGTGTATGTGCATTTACAAGACCGGGCATGACCAGGCAGCCTTTCGCATCGATTATCTTATCTGCTTCTTCATGCGTATCTTTTTGGATGGATTTTATCAAACCATTATCTACAACTACATCACATTTTTCGGGAATTTTACCGCTCATCGTGAGCAAAGTTCCGCCCTTTATGATCAGGTCTGCCATTAATGTAACAATATCTTTGTATTAAGATAAGTGTTCCGAGATAATATACCAAACAATTCTAACTATCTTTGCGTCCTTTGCGCTCTTTGCGGTGAATAAAATCATGCACCGCAAAGGACGCAAAGAGCGCAAAGTTTTAACATATAAGTAAAATAGTAAAATAAATTATGTTCTTGACTATAATTGAATTACTCATTACCATTTTGTGATAAATATGGAAAAAAAGTCCGATATTGAAAATATTACTGGCATTTCAGAAGAAGAGGCCGCCAGAAAATTGTATGATGAAGGGTTTAATGAACTTCCTTCCCAAAAAAAACAAAGTCTTTTTTCCATTCTGATCAACATTTTATTTGAACCGATGCTGTTACTCCTTTTAGGTTCAGGACTCATTTATCTGATACTGGGAGAATCAACTGACGCTTTGATGTTGCTCTTTTTTGTGATCGTAGTAGTGGGAATAACCTTTTACCAGGAAAGAAAAAGTGAACGGGCGTTAGAGGCTTTAAAAAACCTCTCCAGCCCCAGGGCACTTGTAATAAGGAACGCAAAGCAAAGACGTATTCCAGGGCGGGAAGTAGTAAGGGAAGACATTATTATATTAAGAGAAGGCGACCGTATCCCGGCTGATGGGAACGTGCTATTTTGCTCAAACCTTCTTGTAGATGAATCAATGCTTACAGGTGAGTCGCTGGCAGTCCGGAAATCAGAATGGGATGGAAAAACGAAGCCAACAAATCCGGGTGGCGACGATATGCCATTCGTTTATTCAGGTACGCTTGTAGTCCAGGGTCATGGGATGGCGAAAGTGACAGGAACTGGAATACACACGGAAATGGGAAAAATCGGAAAAGCCCTGCAAACAATCACCCAGGAAGAGACGCTTCTTAAGAAAGAGACTTCACTTCTAATACGAAATTTCGCTATCGCCGGGATGATACTATGTATTTTTGTAGTGATAGTTTACGGAATGACACGGGTGACAATAGAAGGGGACAGAGCCTGGCTTAACGGATTGCTGGCCGGAGTCAGTTTAAGCATGGCATTGCTTCCTGAAGAGTTTTCTGTTGTCCTGTTGATCTTTTTGAGCATGGGAGCATGGCGCATGTCAAAAAGACAGGTTTTGACAAGGCGAATGCCTGCTATTGAAACACTTGGCTCCGCTACTGTGTTATGTGTGGATAAGACAGGAACTCTTACAATGAACCGGATGATATTGAGTTCCCTTTTTTCCAGGGGAGAATTTTATGATGTAGCTAAGAACGGACACCTCCCACTTCCGGAAAAGTTCCATGAATTGCTTGAATTTGGCAATCTTGCAAGCCAGGTGGATCCTTTTGACCCGGTCGAGACGGAAATAAAAAACGGCACGGATAAATTTCTTTCAAATTCGGAACACGTTCATAAGAGCTGGAAGCTTGTCAGGGAATATCCGCTCTCTAAAAATCTTCTTGCGTTGTCAAATGTATGGGAATCAAATGACAGGCAAAAGCACGTAATAGCTGCAAAAGGTTCCCCGGAAGCAATAATAGACCTGTGCCATCTGGATGAAGCTCAAAAACATGAGATGCTATCCAGAGTGCAGAGTATGGCTGATAATGGCCTGAGGGTGCTTGGTGTAGCCCGTTCTATCTTCCAGGAAGAAAGTTTGCCTGAAACGCAGCATGATTTTGGTTTTGAATTTATCGGATTGCTTGGTTTTACAGACCCTGTTCGTTTATCTGTCCCGGCGGCAGTTTCTGAATGTTACACCGCGGGAATAAGAGTCATAATGATAACAGGGGATTTTCCAGGAACTGCGAGGCACATTGCCAGGGAAATCGGCCTGGAAAACCCGGAGAGGATCATTACAGGCCCTGAGCTTTCCCGGATGAGCATCCAGGAGCTTCAGGAAAAAATCAGGATAACAAATATTTTCGCCCGCGTTGTGCCGGAACAGAAACTGGCGATCGTTAATGCCTTAAAAGCGAATGGGGAAGTGGTTGCAATGACAGGAGACGGGGTAAATGACGCTCCTGCGCTGAAATCTTCCCACATAGGTATCGCAATGGGAGAACGGGGCACGGACGTGGCGCGAGAGTCTTCATCCATTGTCCTGCTAAACGATGACTTTTCATCAATCGTCGAGGCTGTCAGGCTCGGTCGAAGAATTTTTGACAACCTCAAGAAAGCAATTTCTTATATTTTTTCAGTTCATGTGCCCATTGCTGGCCTTGCGCTATTTCCGATCTTATTCGGGTTACCTCTTATTCTTTTACCTGCGCACATAGCTTTTCTTGAATTGATAATAGACCCTGCCTGTTCGGTGGTCTTTGAGGCTGAAAAAGAGGAGAAAAATATCATGCAAAGACCGCCCAGGAATCTCAAGGACAAGTTATTTGGCAGGAAGAATCTTATCAGAAGCCTGTTCCAGGGATTGAGCGTGCTTTTTTTTGTTTTGATAGTATTTCTTCTGGCATTGTATTTGGGAAAGTCTGAGAACGAAGCCCGAACAATTACCTTTGCCATGCTCGTATTTGCCAACCTGACGTTGATAATTTCAAATCTGTCATCGGAAGGAAATATATTAAAAAAATTCAATTCGCAGAACAAGGCATTATGGATGGTGGTAGGAGGCGCGCTTTTGTCACTTGTTTTTGTGCTGTATGTGCCCGCATTCAGGGAACTATTCCATTTTTCCGTTCTTCATTTTGATGATTTAATAACTATACTGATCGGGGGAATCGTTAGTGCAGCGTGGATTATGCTGATAAACATAAAACTGAAATAAAACTTCATTGGTCATCGGTTAAGGATTTCTGATCAACAAAGTATCTCAAAAAAGATTCAATAATCACTCTTTTCAGTCATTATCTATTGGTTTCCAGTTGAAATAATCGTTACATAGCAAAGCATTTATCCTCTATGCATGCATA
>JAPZAP010000074.1 GCA_027460585.1 Candidatus Methanoperedens sp.
AGCCCTCGTGCATCCGTACTTCCGATATACATACTTGGACGTTTGCGTACGGCTTCAAGTCCTTCAAGCACCTGTATCTGTCCTGCCCCATATTCTGTATTTACATCATTCATATCGAATACCTTTTGAATAAATATACTAATATTTTATTTGAAAATTTCTCGTTTTCAACTATTTCCGGACACAATTTCTTTCCTTCAGACCATTAGTTCCTTCGGCGTCTAATTGTTTTAATTCCTTATATACCTTATCGCCTCAATGCATAGCGATTTTAATTTTTATAGGAAAAGTTATAAGAAAATGCAAAAACTGTTGCAGAGGACACAGAGAACTTCTACAATTTATATTAAAAAAATGGAGGACCGGGCAATTATTTAAAAAGCTTCCCTGCCTTCTCTTCCCCATAAGCCATCATATCTTTGATGAAATCCTCACTGCGGTCAAGCTTTGAAGCCAGATCAAGATTGCGCTCCATCACTATTTCTTCAATATGGACATGCTTGTATTCATCGGCTGGCAGGTATTTCTGGTCAACCCACTTATTCACCGTTTGAATGAAATCTATTTCCTGGTTAAGTGAAAGATTGCCCGAAAGTTCATTTCGCCTGTCTTCTATCTCCTTTATTGTCTTTGGCTCTTCTTCCCGCCTTTCCGGATTTATCTGTATTATCCATATCTCATCAGGTTTGTTCTTGGAATGACCCTTGACGAATTCTTTTATTGGTGGATTCTGGGAGAACAGGCCGTCCCAGTAGATTTTATTATCGATATGTACAGCCCGGAAAAGTGTCGGTATCGCCGCAGAGGCAAGTATAGCCTCGGCGCTTATTTCATGATTCCTGGCGCCGCTCTTGAATACCTTGAATCCGCCTGTGCGAACATTAACGCCGCCGATATATAATTTCGGGCTGGATGGTTTAATAAGTGTTCCCAGTGTATCGAATTTGACGTGTTTTTCAAGGAGTGTTTTCAAATAGTCCTGCGCCCATGGCGGATAAGAGTAAGGGCTCATTGTGGGCATAACCATTAATTCCGGCATACGGGCTGACCATAACATCCAATCATTCAGGATTTTCTCCCAGTATGACTGTGTGGAATTTTCCTGCCAGAAGGCATCCAATAACTCGATGGATTTTTTCTTATCATTGGTCAGGAGACCATACCATGCAAGGAGCGCACAGATAGCGCCTCCTGATGTGCCACTTAATGCAATTATCTCGAATTTTTTATTCTCTTCTTTCAAAATCCTTTTCAAAACGCCCGCTGTAAAAGCAGTATGGCTGCCCCCGCCCTGGCATGCTATTGCAATTCGCTTTGTTTTATGTGAAGTATCAGTATCCAAAGTTCACTACCCCCTTTAGCATATATATGTAGCTCTGGCTATAAAACTATTTTGTTTAGGGAAAATAATTTTAGACCCTACAAATAATACTGGCTTAGGGAATCCAGGGAGCACGATTAATAAGGAATACCGTGTATCCACAGATACCGATAATATGGGTGTTATTCGCTGAATTTAACGATCGGAACTTCTGGTAGTTCTACTTTCCATGATATACACGATAGTATGCACAATCTTTTAAGGTTGGCAATTAAGGTTGGATATGTTGGGGGCAGTTACCACAGCTCCTGTATCGTTCACTTTCATCCTGAGATCCCATGTACACCAAACACTTTTACTTCCATCCTTGCTTGTTACAGAAGCTTTGAAGTGTGCATCGTAGAACACGCCGGCTGCGCCGCTTGTAGTGACATCGGTCTTGGCAAGGTTGCCATGCCACCCCGGAGCATCCAGCCACTTTATAATCAAGCCGTCATGCTCTTTGAAGGTGGATCTATTCGTATAGTCATCCATACCATACGTAGGGTTGTTAAACCCGTCGGGGAGTGGGTTGTGTGAGGTTACATTATCACTATGATATGTCCTTTTTATTTCCTGCTTCTCTGAACATAATGCCGGATCACTTCCTGCTTTGAGCGTTGCCTTGATTTCAAACCAATATGCAAGGTCATAGGGTCCAGGACTTGAGAGATTAACGTTATTGAATGGACCCAACTTTTTCTTTGTCGCATCGCCTGGCATCGCAAACCCACCAAAATCTATAGAGGTTGTATCCGCAGTATCTTTCCCCAGCACCTCCATTTTAATAGGTACGCAATCGTTCACTGGCGTGGCGGTTTGATTTGCCCATAATTCCGGAATCTCAAGCGCTTGAATTTCGAAGTATGCAGTGTCCCTGAATCCCTGATTGTCCACTACCGTAAGCATCGGGAAATAGTTCCGGTTAAGGTTGGTGTATGTATGGGACACCCTGGAACCATTGGCAAACTGACCATCCCCGAAATCCCACTTATATTCCATTATCCTCTCATTGTCATTTGAGCCGCTGCCATCGAAAGTGGCTTTTCCGGTAACATTTTCAAAGGCAATGGTCATCTTGGGAACTGGAATCTTATCTATTACGATTGGAATCGTATTCGAGGCAGTTTTACCGGATTGATCGGTCATTTCGGCGCGGATAAAATAGCTGCCCGGAGCAAGAGGTGCAGTATCCCAGATAGCGTTCCACGAACCCAGGCTGTCTATACCCTGAGGATTTGTAGCCAGTTCGAGGCCGGGCTGCGAATCGATAAGTGTAAAATTTGTTCCATCTTTTGAGAACTCCAGCTTTGCCTGGGTGACCAGAGCCATATTTCCAGAATCTTCGATTGCCATCAAAAGAACGCGTCCGGCGACTACCTCATCCGGAAGGGGAGTCAAGATTTTGGGAACCAGCTTGCTTTTGGAAGGCTCCTGGACACATCCCGAAAATACGACCAACATGAGCATCACCAAAATCATGGTTGCAATCATA
The DNA here is from genome assembly GCA_027460585.1 of Candidatus Methanoperedens sp. Lineage (GTDB taxonomy): Archaea > Halobacteriota > Methanosarcinia > Methanosarcinales > Methanoperedenaceae > Methanoperedens. Next base: position 2,856 of record JAPZAP010000074.1, read on the forward strand.
CGATACTTGCCGATCATGTCATTTCCCTCCGACCCTGTAAAATCGTTCGCTTAAGCCTGTATTCCATGAGTCAGCAGTTTCAGAGCGTCTCAATTTAGTACTATACAGTTTTGTTTTTTTAAATTCTGACATTTTTACCCTTCCCTTGTTTTTGCAGACTGAGATTACACTTAATCTATGAAAGATCATGTTCCATTTATTTGAAAGCTTGAGATAGTATAGTTGGACTCTATAATTATTATGTTCTAACCTATTTAATGATGATGGTACAGACATACAGCAGTTCCGCAAGCTATAAAATCCCATGAATCACTTGGACATTTAGAATAATTGATACAAGGTTATGTTATCTGAGAAGATTTTGATTAAAAAATGATGATAACTACCAACACAAATTGAAACTGTATCCTTAAAACCATAAAGTTATAAGTTAATTTAGAACATACATTACCTAATAGAGGTGGGAGCAATGAACAGGAAAATTGAATCAATATCAACAAGCAAACCAACTATCGAAGGCGCAGGGGTCCATCTGAAAAGGGCATTCGGCTACAATGAAGTTCCATTACTTGACCCATTCCTGCTTCTTGACGATTTCCGTTCCAATAATCCGGCCGACTATCTAGCCGGATTTCCGTGGCATCCTCACAGGGGCATTGAAACCGTCACTTATATGCTGGAAGGGACAGTGGAACACGGGGACAGTATGGGAAATAAAGGTATTATCGCAGCAGGAGACGTCCAGTGGATGACAGCAGGAAGCGGCATAATCCACCAGGAGATGCCAAAGGGAATTAACGGGCGTATGGGGGGCTTTCAACTGTGGGTAAACCTGCCATCCACACATAAAATGATGGAACCAAGATACAGGGGAATATTAAATGAACAGATACCGGAGACAGGCAAGAAGATCAAAATCCGGGTCATTAGCGGTGAAGTAGATGGCATAAAAGGACCTGTTGAAGATCTTGTTGTGGATACGGAATATCTTGATGTAACTTTGGCGCCAAACACAGAATTCGAACACAGTATCAAGAAAGGATACAGGGCATTTGCATATGTGATCGAGGGCAGCGGGTATTTCGAATCAGGAAAAAGTGGATCGATCGGAAATGGGCATCTTGTGATTTTCAAAGATGGAGATAAAGTAAAAATATCAGCGGATGAAAAGGGTCTGCGTTTCCTTTTGATATCTGGTAAACCTCTTGGCGAACCCGTGGCCTGGTATGGACCCATCGTTATGAATACACGGGAAGAATTAGAAATAGCCTTCGAAGAGTATCGAAATGGTACATTTATCAAAAAAAAAGTTAAGTTGTAGAGATATTCCCAGCCCTGCTGGAGTTTTGAAAAAGTTATGATTTTTTTTTTCAAAGGAAGTTTTATCTATAATGATTTTTAATCTTATTATGAGAGAGGGATAGTGAAACATCAAACCCTCTCATATAACCGGGAGGAAAAATATGCCAAAAGTTGTTGTAGTATATCTAAGTACGTCGGGGAATACAAAAGCTATGGCTGATGCCATAGTTGAAGGTGCAAAATCAAGAAATATTGACGCAGAAGCTTTTAATTTTCATGAAGCAAAGATAGACGATATAAAATCTGCGGATGCTATTGCGATCGGGTCTTCAACATTTCATTATAAGATGCTCCCGCCAATGGAAAAGTTTATTGACAGTCTTGCAAAAGCAAATGTTTCAGGCAAACCAGGAGCAGCTTTTGGCTCTTACGGCTGGAGCGGAGAAGCGCCCGGTATGGTCGCAGAGAAAATGCGGGCGATCGGAATAAAAGTTATTGATCCGGTGTTGCGCGTCCAGTACAAGCCAGAGGAGAAAGACCTTGAAGAATCCAAACGGCTTGGGAAAGACCTTGCCGAAAAGGTGAAAAAGAGCATAAAGAAGTGAAATTGATCGGAATAATTGGATAAACAAATTATTTCATTTTTTCCAGGACAATATCTGAAGCATATTTTCCACTATACATCGAGGTACCCATCCCGCCGTAGAAAAGCCGTGTAAACGACTGAAGTCCCACCATAAGCAATCCCGGAACTTTCGTGGCAATGAGGCTTCGTGCCCAGGGTTTGGGCTGTTCCCCGGATCGCCATGACCAGCCAGCCACTGACCCAACGCTTCGGTGTCCCCAGTATTTATATGTGAGCGGAGTCGCCACCTCGCGAACCACAACAGCGCCGGGAAGTCCGGGCAGGATATTCGCCGCAGCTTCCACAAGGGCGTCTGCAAGCTCTTCTTTCAAAGAGTAATAACGTTCATGATGGAGTCCACGACCTCCTCCTGAGAATGGCGCAAACATATCGAATGGCGCCCCTACTTTAATTATCAGTGCTTCACATTCCGGCGGGGCAAGTGCAGGCTCGTGCCTTGACCACCAGGAAAGCCAGATTTCATCTTGAAGGAAATCTTCCGTAACGGCCTTCTTTATCTCCCATGGAACAGGTTTCCCTTCCTTGAGTTTCACGAAGAGATGATCTCCCCGGAAAGCAGATAGATCAACCAGATCTCTTTTCACTCCTAAGAAGACAGTAAAGGCTGAGGAAGTAAGTTGCATCCGCGATATTACTTCCCGCTCATTGCCAGGGAATGCGTCTGGCGGGAGTAGCTCCTCGATGGTTTCCCGATAATCGGCATCAGAGATAACATAACGAGCTTTAATTTTTGTCCCTCGTGCAAGTTCTACTCCGGTGACAGCGCCATCCTGCACTATGATGCGTTCGACTCTTTCTCCAAGACGTATGTCACCGCCAATGGAGCGCAACCGTTCTGAGAGTAGCAAGGGGATTGCTTCTATCCCTTCTTTGACATACCATATCCCCAATCTTGACATGAATCGCCACATCTGGGCTAAAAGCACTACCGGCATTTCGGTTTTACTGGTTCCCTGGCTTCCCAGGAGATCCTTAAGGCTCTGGTCTTTCAGATGGCGGTCTAAGAGATCCAGGGCCGGGAAACTCCCCCATTTTTCAAGCACCGCGCAGGCAGTGCTATCTGTAATACATCCAGGCGCTTGTTCAATGAGGTCATGAGGTTGCAGCACATCAAGGGCGGTTATCACCTCTTCCAGGACTTTGATGACAAAATGTATTCCCTTACGCTCTTCGGGGAAATTTTCCAATAATTGCTCTGCAAGCTGATCAAGAGGCTGGGAGATCATTATGTCCATGGAACCCCGAAGTACCTGGAAGCGATCCCGCAAAAAACTCAAACGTTTTTCAACGCCCAATTCACAAAGGGAATCAGCGATATATTCGGGCACCGTGATTGACTGGGGGCCTGTCGGGAAGATGAAACCGCCGCGCTTAAAGACATGAGCAGTGCCCCCAATGTGGCTGTCCTGCTCCAGGACTATCACTTTGCGTCCCGCGCGGGCAAGATGGGCTGCGGCTGATAAGCCGCCTACTCCTGCTCCGATGATGATCGCGTCGGCACTCTCCATGTCATCCGAAAATAAATCAGATTTTCCTTTATTAAAGATCAATCGAAACCACCAGGTAAATTAGCATGGCACATCAAAGGGTCTGGCGCAAGAATTCCTTTATATTGCTTTGCCCTGAACCTGCATCCGCCTTTGCATTCATGAAGAACTATACAATCCCTGCATTCAAGTTCATCAAGTCTCCATAAGCTGGATTTGCAGATATTATCCCATGCAGACTTAAGGTCATTAACATTCCCGGCAGGTTCATTTTCAAAAAATCCACATTTACTGACTGATCCATCGGGCGCTACCGAACACAGGTGAGAACCGCAGGTATGATCTCCCGTGCTTTCATGCGCTCCGGCGCCAAAGCCATATTTTAAGAATCTGGCTGCTTCCTCCAGGTCAAGTACAAAATCCATGTTTTCGCAAAGCCTGCCTGTAATGCATGGAACATCAACGCTCCATGAGATAGCTCCCGTTTTTGAAAAGAGCTTTTCCATCTCCTCAAATTCACCTGTATTAAATTTATGAACCATGGTGGCGATCGAAACAGGTATTCCGGATTCATTTAAGTTGGAAATACCTTTCATGGACCTGGCAAATGAACCTTTTCCCCGCAGGAGGTCATGAGAACGGATACCATCGATACTGACCTGGACTTCATGAACATAGCTGGATAATCTTCTTGCCATGGTCTTATTTATCAGGGTTCCATTTGACAGGACGACCACTCTCAATTCATACGATGGCAGTATCTCCATAAGTTCCCAGAATCTTGAATGTATCAGCGGTTCACCTCCTGAGATCATAAGTTTTAATCCGCCCATTTCTTCAAATTGCGACACTGTCTTTTCAAAAAGATCAGGTTCGATCTCAAGTTTTTCTGGATCCCGGAGATAGCAATGCTTACATTTGAGATTACAAATATTTGTAATATTTAAAAGAAGATAACGAAGAGAGGGGATAGGTGAACGGGGCGTTTTGATTTTTTTTATTTCATTTCCATCCGTCATCCGGATGATCCCTTCTTCCAGCATGAAATCAATATTTTCATCGCTTTTGCCATTTACGAGTAAATCCGGGAAAGGATTCCTGCCATTGCATTTTTTTAAAAACTGGAAAGCCTCATCGTCAAGTTCGTATAACTCATCTTTATTGATATCAAAAACAACAGGAGATTCAAGCTCGCGAAGGATATATCCCGGCGCCAGCAAGGGAAATTTACTTGAGGGCATCCTTTATCTCAACTGGTGTTATCCTGCCATTTTGAAGCATTGTTTTTAAAACCTTAAAGGCAGCACATTCAAGGTCGAAATCATCTTCCTTGTAGAATTCGCAGTGGGTGCAGATAAGGGTTACATAAGGATTTATTTCTTTTTTTGTCATTATTTCATCTCATAAAAAAACAACGAACCTGGACAAACTCAAAACGAACTTTGATTACTTTGAGTTCGTTGCAGTTCGTTTAGTTCGTTGTTTAGGAATTGCCTGACTTGTGTGAAAAGCCATTTGGCTCATATTTTGAAACTTCCTCCTGAGGTACCTACGCACAGGAAGAATGGCACTTACATGTTCCTCTGGCGGTCTTCTTTATCTTTCTGATCTTCATTTTTTTCACCTCCGGTATCTATTTTCGTACAGTCAGCACAGGGATGCTTGAACCCCTGATCACTTTATCTGCTACGCTTCCAAGCAGAAATTTTTCAATCCCGCTTCTGCCCAGCGTGCCCATCACTATCAGATCAAATGACTGCTCATCAGCTAACCTCAAAATCTCTTTTGCAGGCTGCCCTTCCAGGATCCATTTCCTGACATTTACGCCTTTTATCGCTGCCTTTTCCTCTATGGCTCTTATTGCCTTCTCCCCATCCAGTTCAAGAATCTTCTTTAATCCATCCATGGATGCATCAATAGAAACTGATGATCCAAAATCATAGTCGGTCTCAATATCCAGATTTTCAGGCGGGGAAATAATGCTGACCACATAAACCGCATGAAGCTGTGCTCCCGTAAGCTTTGCTAATTCGATTGCATGGGTTACTGCCTTTTCAGTATGTTCTGAGCCATCTGTAGCTATCAGGATTTTTTTATAAAGACTGCTCGTAATTTTTCCCCCTGATTATGTGCAAAATTACTATGTTCTTTTTGGCTTAAGTCTTTTTCCCTTAATGAAGACCGTTACAATTGGTGTTAGTGATTACCCTAATGCAAAACATTATGCAATTGTTTTTATTGCTTTATCCACACCATCAATAAGATCCTGAACTTCATCTGAAGTAGGGTCTCTATCCTTAGAATGGCTACATAAATTTCTAATATCGCCAAGACGTTGTATCCATCTCCATGTTGGGATGTCAAAAATTTCTGATTTTTTCAGGAGTTCATTGAAATCGGATATAACTGGATTTTTTTGGGTGATTGCAATTTCATGATTTTGACATACTTTAGAAAGATGACGTTCAAGTACCACACCTACAATTGCCCCTGCGGCTGTCAACTACCCAACCCTAAAGGGCTTGGGCGTCAGCTGCATCGGCGATCTATCGTGACATGTGGTTGTTCCGGTGCTATATATTGCCATCGAAATACGACCTTACCAATCATTTTTTGGGATTGAAGTCGTCGGTTCCAAGGGGTACGATTCATCCCCTGCTTGGAAAGCAGGAGGGTTCTCTACCCCTTGACCCCACGAACTAAAAATTATATGCTTGTTTTTGCTTTTTTCTGCCTAGTGGGAAATATTTTCATCGTTGACCTCTCTCCATACCACACCTCACCCAATCAGTTGCCCTTGTTATAATCTGCACTGGAAGGTTTCAAGCATCAACTTATTGATTCTTTATCAGGCTCAGGATATTTTTTTAAATTATTATAATATTCTTCGTCCCACTTTTTAAGTTCTATAGTTCTCTCTTCTACATTTGAATTTTGAAATAATGAAATTATAGCAATTATAATTAATATAATTAAAAAAATTATATAAACACCCATAAAAAATTTCCGTTGAACAATATTTATAAGTTCAATAGACCCAATCTTCCATATCGATATAAATGCAAACAGTATTAATAAAGTAAAAATCAAAAATTGGATTATATTTTCTGCATTTAACTTTTTTTCTCTTTCTTTTAAGAGCCAACATTCCCATGTAACACATGGTTTTTTGAGATCACTATTAATTTTATCTTCTAATAACTGAAGGTAATATCCCATTTTTCTTATTCTATTATTATGGATTAACCATAAAGAAATTGTAGTAAAAACAATTGGGGTTACTGCAAATAATATGATGTTAAAACTAGTTTGCATACTTAATGAAATTCCAGTACTTATTAAGAAGATAATGCTAATTAAAACCTTATTTTGATACTTTATAGATTCTATCATTTCATCTCGAAGGTATTGATATATTTGCATTTTAACTTCTATTTCTTGGTCCATAATCCAACTCTGGTTTCCACTTTTATAAATATAATTAATTCTTATTATGGTTTTCTATACGCACCCATTTTTAGATTTCTTGAAATTGTTTTGCTATCCACACCTTTCGGATGCATGAGAACGAGCACGGAGGACAATCATTAAACCCCGTATTAAATTATTTCAGGTTATTTTTAGGTCAATCGAGTAAGAAGTGTTGCACATTAGGATATTTACCAACAACAAATTATAACGGTCTCCCTTATTGAACTATTTTCATTTTGCTTTGATATTCACAATGTAAAACCCTGGCTTACAACTCCAACCTCGCCACGCTCATATCCTTCTTAAGCCCCAGCGCCTCAGCCACTGATTCGCATTTTGTCTTCAAAAAATATGCTATGGGCTTGAAATCATATTCCGACATGGTTTCATAATTCGCCATGCCCTTACTGATTATCAGCGATGCGCCATTGAGTGCTTCCACAAGCTCAGGAGGCGCTTCCTGGAGGCATACGCCGATGGCGTTTGAACCCGTAGTGAGCACTCTATCTACTTTTTTATCAATGCCCAGTTCTTTCAATTCTGTCATTGTTACATCATTAAGAATAGGCGCGCCCCTTACTACGAGAGTGATTTTTCCGCCGAGCCTTTTTATTTCTTCAAAGAGAAGGCTGTCAAATACGATCTCTCCGCAATTATCCGCAAGATAAACAACATTTTTAAGCATCGTTTTTATTTTATCAGAATCATCTACATCAAGCCCATGCTCGAATTGCTTCTGCATCATGTCCTTTGCTGTGGCTTTATCCGCGTCAAACCCCAGAACCCCGAAATCAAATGAATTCCCAATAATTGAAGCAAGCACCGCGCGCCTGAAAGAGTCCTTTTCCCTCACAAAATCCCGCGCAAATGGCAGAAGTTTCAATGCAGCAGCGTTGCTCTCCTTTTTCTTCTCAAAATAAGGATCAATATCTCCAAGCACCCTGTAGGCTTCACGGTGTATCTTCGTTGAAAGATGCGTTGCAGGCGCGCCATCAGCCATGTATTTGCGAAGAACTTCTATGCCTGCAAGGATTACTTTTTTCTGCAGTGCCACATCTTTTGTGGAAAGTTCTGCTTCAAACTGCACTCTTGCTAATAAACATGGGGCGCATCTTGGATGGGTCTTCAATTTTATGTCTCCTAAAATTCAAATAATTGCTTTTGTTTAGTTTCAGCCTGTACTTTTCTTTCTCCCATTCCTCTTAACATTTCCCTTGTCACTCCAAAATCAGATAATATCCGTTCAACCGGAGGAAGAATCTGTTTATTAATGTAATAATCAACATCTATCGGCAAATTTTTCTTTTTGGCGTATTCAGGATCCTCCGCGCGTTCAACGAACATCGCATTGCCTGCAATGATCACAAAAGGTATCCTGTCGCCTACATTGGAAATTATGCCTCTTTTCTGGAGTTTTTCTATAACCGTTATGTGGGGCTGTTTGTTTTTATAACTTTCAACTTTTTTAGTATATTGGCGCGTCAGAATAAGGTCATCAAACATCGCGCTGTTTGCATCTATCGTTTTTATCCCGTTTATCGTATTCTTGACAAGAAGGACTGCATCATCCACTTTTGCTTCTTTTAACACAAGTTCAAGTACTTTTTCAATAGTTTTTGTGGTAATCTCGCACCAGTCCCGGCGCACGGTCTCCATACCCTTTACTTTTATTTTTTCATTTATTCCCTGTGCGGTTTTTTCCTGGACAAGCAGAGCATACCGTTTCTTTGCCAGGAATATGGCGCGCTTTGCAAATGAGTCAAAAACAAGTTCCATTGGCTTGACTAGTGATTCTGTAACAGTATTTGCTATACTATTCCCCACAAGCTGCGCCTCATCGAAAGTGAGGTCTTTATCAATAAGATGCACAAAAACGCTGTCAGTATCGCCATATACAACTGACAGGCCAATATGTTTTCCGCCGTTACCTTCTTCTTTCCTGACCGCTTTTTCATCTTTAAGAATTATTTCTATGATATCGTTCTCTATCATATCCTTCGTGCGCAGGATATTCTCCCGACCCAAACTTGTGACCGCGCCGGCAAGTGTCAAACTGTAAAGCCGCGCCCTCGTATATCCCGAATAGCCGTAGAAACTGTTAAGAAGGATCTTAAGGGCAAGCTGCGTGGCGTCAAGTACGCGTTTTTCATCCTCGTCTGCGGTCTTCATTTTTGCACGCGTCTGTTGCCTGCGGTCCAGGAGATCTTCAAGTAACGAGGGAACAATGCCTTTTACAATATCCTTTGACACAAAAACACCGCCATTTGGCGCTTTGATGACATCTTCTGGCATTTCGCCTACAACTTCAGTTGTGTAGCAGAGGTTATGCGCCATCATTATTGTCGGGTACAGCGATTTGTAATCAAGTATCACGATATTTTCCAGAAGCCCCTTCTTCGGCGGCAGCACTTCTGCGCCAGCCAGCTCTTCCCCTTCATCGTATCGCTCACCGGATACTTCACCTGTGGGTCTTGCTGGCAGCACGCGATCATTTTTCATATATTCGCGAAGTATCAGGTTCTCCACCATCTGTGTCTGCCCGCCGTCAAGAATATCCTGAAGGAGCGTTCCGCTCACTCTTGCAAGAGCTATGTATTTGTCAATAAGCCGAAGCTTCAAAAGGAAAAGAAGAGCAAGTTCTGAGTCGCGCCTTGCATATTCAATGAACTTTGAAAGCTTCTCCCCATTGTCCTTCCAGTAATCTTCCATCTCAAGGATAGGTATATCAAGCTTCTCCGTGCCAAGTAATTCCTTTGCCGAATTCCTGAGTGTATATTGTTTGAGTGAAAATTCCTTACGCAGAAGAGGCAGCACATCCACTGCTATACGCCCCATCACGCTTACCCGTGTGACATTTCCAATCTTCCTGTAATATAAGGTCCTCCCATCCCTGCCGGCGATAGGGTATATCCTTGCTCCTTTCTTATTGAGAATATTTACCCTGTCAACGATATAAGGAATATCAAAACTATTGGAGTTATAGCCCACCAGGATATCCGGGTCAAAATCTTTGATTATTTCAAAAAACCGGCGAAGCATCCCTTCTTCACTGCCGCAGCTTTCCACATCTCCTTCTATAGTAGTATTTTTGCCAACAAGCACGGTCGTTTTCCTGCCATTGAATTCAGGCGCGAATGCAAGGCTTAACAGAATTATTGGGGATGTTTCGGGCACAGGCATAGCGCCATTTAAAGGAAGGCATTCGATATCAAATGCAAGATGCCGCAGGGGGGCGTTTTTCAGGATGTCCACAGGAACGATTTTTTTAGATGTTATTTTGACGGTGCTTAAGACTTCATTACCTGTTTGAGTTCCTTCCGGTTCAACATTTGCCCAGCCCATTCCGCCAAGCCCGTTATCCACCATATACCTGTTCCTGAACAGGATATCGGTTTCATAAATTTCATCCACCATTTTTCTTACTTCATCGCGGATGACTGGCACTCCTTTCGGGTCAAAAAGAGTTATTTTTAGCATTGAGGTCTGATTCCTGAAATACCCGATGGGTTCAAAACGCGATACAGGTTCGATCTTTTTTATATGCTCTTTGAACTTTTCCTGGAGTATCCCCGCCATCTCAGGAGGAGCTTTTGCATAAAAATAAGGTTCAAAATCAGGAACCGTGCAGCAGACGCTGGTCCCGGATCCATCCCTGCCGTAGAGTCTGACTACGGGTTTATTATCGCTATATGTGTAATCGGCGTCAAGGATCTGGAAATTCATCAGGATTAGATTTGGTTGAATGTGTTTATAGGTTTCTTAATGTGGACGAGTTTATATAAATGGAAAGTTAATTGTTATAGGAAGTTTTAACAAATTATGTTACACTCCAAGTCCTGAAACTTATGATTAAGTGACCTATATGCAACATTCGATGAATTTGAAAGAAATCAGAAGAAAATCAAAAGAAACATCAGAAAAAGAACTGATCCGGGAAGCAATAAGAGCAAGGAGTTTTTCAGGTGCCGATACACTCCGGCAGGGGATGAACCTGATTGACTTTGCCCTGAAAGTAAATAAGCGTGCTTTATGAGGACTATTGAGCAGATTTTAAACCTTGTATGTGATTTCCTGAATAAGAACGATATAGGTTATGTTATCGTAGGTGGATTTGCTGTCTTATTTTATGGAAATCCAAGAACTACAATGGATATCGATTATGTCATCCAGCTTGAGGATAAGAATATACCAGTACTGATAGAATTCCTGCAGGAAAACAGTTTCCATGCGGATGAATATGATATGCGTGCTGCATTTAGAGAAAAATCACATTGCACAGTTGAAGATAAAGAAACAATGTTTCGATTGGATATCAAGGGAGTTTACAGCGAAATGGATGAAAGGACACTCAGGAATAAGAGGAAGGTCGAACTCAACGACATCGTTCTCTGGATAGCTTCCCCTGAGGATACGATCGTAAACAAGCTGGTATTTGCAAGGGAACAGGACATTAAGGATGCGCTGGGAATATTGATACGGCAATATGATTCTCTGGATAGTGATTATCTTGAGAAGACGGCCAAAAAAATTGGTGTTTATGATTCTCTCAATGAGTTACGGGAAAAATATGAAATGTCGAAAATAATGATGGAATTGCGTTAAAAGAATCTGATATAAAACATGTCTATGGAGAGACCATTTTTTACAGGGGTCAGGATTATTTCGATGATGATAGAGTAACATCAGTCATCAAATTCAAAAATAAACTGACAGGAGAAGTTGGCGAATATATTATTTTTTAATCCGCACCGGATGATGGATATGATGACAGCATCCTTGAGTAAAGATGAAGACAGCAAGCCCATAACCTTGAACATCACGATCACTGCCGGGCTCAATAAATTTAAAATCTCACGGATAAACACTGTATCAAAGGCGCTTGGTATCTCAAAGAAAGATATAAAAAAGGACAAAATTGATCAGATAGTCAGCAGGCTGACCACAGAACTTGATGAAGTCATAGAGAAGCTACCGCCAAAATCCAGGGAGGCGCTCAAGCTTGTAATGGATGAAGGGGGCTGGGTGAAATACAATAAGTTGTCAAATGAATATGGAGAGGAGAATGACAGCTACTTCTGGGAAACTGAGCTGCCAACTTCAGCGGTTGGGATGCTAAGGGTACATGGACTTCTATTTGTGGGAAAGACCGGGATCGATGGTAGGAATTACAAAGTTGCGGTGGTGCCAAAGGATATCAGAAGCAGCTTATGGAGATATTGAAATAGATGTTTTAATATAATGTTATGTATCCCTTACAAAAGAGGATTTTTAGTAAACTATAATCGGTTGAGTTTAAATATAAGTATATCATTATTACCACATATGTCCACACCCGGCAAATATGATATACTCATTCACATACATTTCAACAAGCCAGTTACATTCGGCACTCTTGAAAATATCCTCCGGGGAAACCTCCTTTTTGAAGACCTGAATACCCAGATATTGTACAGGCATATGGGGGAATTGATAGATAGCGAGTTCATATTAAAAATACCCTTATCTGCTAAAAGAGGTTACGAATACTCACTGAATCTGGAAAATGATTCACTTATCAATCTCATATCCTTTCTTCTCTGGTGCAGAAAAGAAGGTATAGACTACAATAAGATCCTGACTCCCACAACAGAAGTTTTGATCTTCAATATCCTGAAATCTGAAAATATATCCCTTGAGAATCTTCTAAAAAGTTCAAAAATGTCAGCAAAAACCCTCAGGAAGCATATACGGACTCTTGTCGATAACAAGTTCATTCACATAATCCGTCACAAACCAATGGTTTTTGAGTTTCTTGTAAACGATGTAACTCTGTGGTACCTGACAATGAAAGGCCTGCCAGTTCCGGAAATGGAACGCAAATGCAAAGATCCAGTTTCCAATATGGATGCCAATAGGGATATTTCCGGATCAAGAGAAATTATGGATAAGCTCATAAAACTTCACATTTACTCTTCAACAGTTACAGAAGGGAACACGGCATCCAATGAAGATGTTGAGCGCATCATAAATGACCTTCCCACCAACCTTACACCAAAGGAAATAATCGAGATCAAAAACACAAAAGATGCCCTGGATCTTATAATAGAAGTGTATACAGACACTGATTTGAATATTGACCTTATTAAAACCACTCATCAGATACTGATGCGTGGATTGATAAAAGAAGCGGGGATGTTCTTCGCTTCGTCAACAAAAAGAATTGTAGGTTCAAAATTGAAATTACCCTCAACCAATAAAGAGATCGAATACTTGATGAGCTCCCTGATGAGTTTTTATCATCTTAACAAAAATCACATTCATCCCCTCATTCTTGGTTCGATTTTCCACTTCCTCTTTGTTTCGATACATCCATTCAAAGATGGAAATGGCAGGGCAGCACGACTTATTCATTCTTTCATACTGCTAAAGAGTGGATACCCGATATTTGCTTTTAATCCTGAAAAAAAATATGAATATTTCAACTATCTTGAAAAAGGAAGGGAGTCGGATGTAAGTTATTTTGTCAACTTTATAATTGATGAACATAGGAATATACTGCCTGGAAAGTAATACCCCCAGGAAGGTGCAGGATATATATCAGAATAATTAGGAGAATAAATCATGATTATTGAAGAACTTATTCAGCAGTTGCAAAAATACCCAAAAAACAGTCGTGTAATAGTGCAGGGTTATGAAGATGGTTATGACGAGGTCTCCAATGTAATGGAAATATCCATCCAACCGAATACAAGTCACGAATGGTACAATGGAAAATATATAAACGGCGATAATGTTGCATCGGAAACTGCCATACTAATATTCAGCAATGACCGGATGAGAGGGAGCAATGAATAAAAAAATGTGGATTTGATTATCTGCGTCATCCGCATCCTATTAGAACCAAATCTAATGCGCCTTATCCCCTCGCAGCCCCTTCCTTTAACTCCCTCGCCAGCGCTTCAAGCCTTTGCGGTACGTTTTTTCTGCTTTCAATAATATTCACGAAAGCTGACCCGACAATAACACCATCGGCTCCGGCACGTATGATCTCAGCGGCCTGGTAGCCTGTTGATATCCCAAAGCCGACAGCTTTTGGTGTGGGTGTGTTTACTCTTTTAATAAGCTCACCCGTAGAAACTGCAACATCAGCACGCGCTCCCGTAACGCCAAGACGCGCAACGAGATAGATAAAGCCTGTTCCCTCCGCAAGTATGCGTTTCATCCTGCTTTCGGTCGTAGTGGGAGCCACAAGGAAAATAAGGTCTACTTCGTTTTTCCTGCAAATCTGTAACAGGTCGTCAGATTCTTCAGGCGGCAGATCCGGGACTATTATCCCTGATATTCCAGATGCAGCGCAATCTTTAACGAATTTGTCAAGTCCTCTCTTAAATATCAGGTTATAATACGTCATCACGATCAACGGAATATGAAGCTTAAGCGATGAGATCGTCCTGAAATAAATATCAGGCGTCATGCCGCCGTCAAGCGCTCTCTGGATGCCTGCCTGTATTGTCGGGCCATCGGCAACAGGGTCTGAGAACGGCATTCCCAGTTCAATTATGTCGGCGCCGCCCCGGACAAGTGCGGTCACGTATTCTTTTGTTGCCTCAGGCGTTGGGTCGCCGGCGCAGATATACGCTATCAAAGCTCCTTCTTTTTTCGCTTTGAGTTGTTTGAACTTCTCGGCTATTCTCATTTTCTCATCCCCATTACGGTCTCAAGGTCTTTGTCGCCCCTTCCTGAAATGTTTATGACGACAATATCCCCAAGTTCCCCGGAAGCTGCGGCTTTCTTGACGTAAGCAACTGCATGCGATGATTCAAGAGCCGGGATTATTCCTTCGAGCCTGCACAGGTCATGGAACGCATCAAGAGCTTCGCTGTCCATCGAATAGCATGGTTTGAGCCGCCCGATGTCAGCTAGATATGCAAGTTCAGGTCCTACGCCTGCGTAGTCAAGTCCTGCGGCAATTGAGCTTGATTCGAGGATCTGCCCGTATTTATTCTGGAGCACTTTTGTGCGCATGCCGTGGAGAATGCCATCTTCACCCTTACACAAAGTGGCAGAATGAAGCGCCTCTTTGTCCGTTGTTTTCATGTCGCTGCCTCCGGCTTCAACGGCGAATAAATCAACATCTTCTTCCACAAATGGATGGAATATTCCCATGGCATTGCTGCCGCCGCCTGTGCATGCCACGATCGAATCAGGGAACCTGCCTTCCTTTTCCATTATCTGCAATCGTACTTCTTTTCCGATGACGCTCTGGAAATCACGAACCATCGTCGGGAAAGGATGAGGGCCGACAACCGAGCCTATCATATAATGAGTTGTCTCGACATTAGCCACCCAGTCGCGCATTGCTTCATTAATTGCATCTTTCAAGGTCTGGGAACCGCTTTTTACCGGGATCACTTTTGTTCCCATCAATTCCATCCTGTAAACGTTCATTCGCTGCCGCACGGTATCCTTGGCGCCCATATAAACTTCTGTAGGGATGCCGAAAGTTGCACCAGCCATAGCGCAAGCGGTGCCGTGCTGACCTGCGCCGGTTTCAGCGATTATCCTTTTTTTCCCCATGTATTTTGCAAGAAGACCCTGCCCAAGCGTGTTATTCAACTTATGGGCGCCGCCGTGAATGAGGTCTTCGCGCTTCAGGTATATCTTGACGCCATATTCCCTGCTCAAATTCCTGGCAAAATATAATGGTGAAGGACGTCCTGCAAAATCCTTCAGGTAATGATCCAGTTCCTCATTGAAAACGGCATCATCTTTGTATTTTTCATAATATTCCGTAAGTTCAACAAGTGCCGGCATCAAAATTTCCGGCACGAACTGACCGCCATATTTTCCGAATTTGGTTGAAGTAAGTTCCTGTCTCATAATCTCAATTATCCTGTCTGCTCTAATGCATGTACTAATTCGTAAGTCTTTTCGTAAATATTTCCCTGCATTATAGATGTTCCCACAAGTATCGCATCTGCACCTGCATCTATCATACGCAGGGCATCATCAGGTGAGGTTATCCCGCTTTCACTGATAATTATCCTGTCACTGATAAGGGGCGCCAGTTTTTCTGTTGTTGTTATGTCAACCTTCATTGTAGTAAGATCCCTGTTATTTATACCGATAATTTTTGATCGGGTGAACAT
>JAPZAP010000075.1 GCA_027460585.1 Candidatus Methanoperedens sp.
CCATGGCATTGCTGCCGCCGCCTGTGCATGCCACGATCGAATCAGGGAACCTGCCTTCCTTTTCCATTATCTGCAATCTTACTTCTTTTCCGATGACGCTCTGGAAATCACGCACCATAGTCGGGAAAGGATGAGGCCCGACTACCGAGCCTATCATGTAATGAGTTGTCTCGACATTTGCCACCCAGTCACGCATGGCTTCATTTATGGCATCTTTTAAAGTCTGGGAACCGCTTTTTACAGGGATGACTTTTGTACCCATCAATTCCATCCTGTAAACGTTCATGCGCTGCCGCACGGTATCCTTTGCGCCCATGTAAACTTCTGTAGGGATGCCAAAAGTTGCACCAGCCATAGCACAGGCAGTACCGTGCTGGCCTGCGCCCGTTTCGGCGATTATCCTTTTTTTCCCCATGTATTTTGTAAGGAGTCCCTGTCCGAGCGTGTTATTCAACTTATGGGCGCCGCCGTGTATGAGGTCTTCGCGCTTCAGGTATATCTTGACGCCATATTCCCTGCTCAAATTCCTGGCAAAATATAATGGTGAAGGGCGTCCTGCAAAATCCTTCAGGTAATGATCCAGTTCCTCATTGAAAACAGCGTCATCTTTGTATTTTTCATAATATTCTATAAGCTCTTCGAGTGCCGGCATCAATATTTCCGGAACATATTGGCCGCCATATTTACCGAATTTGGTTGATGTAAGTTCCTGTCTCATGATCTCAATTATCCTGCCTGCTCTAATGCGTGTACTAATTCGTAAGTCTTTTCGTAAACATTTCCCTGCATTATAGATGTTCCCACAAGTATCACATCTGCGCCTGCATCTATCATACGCAGGGCATCATCTGGTGAAGAGATCCCGCTTTCACTGATAATTATCCTGTCGCTGATAAGGGGCGCCAGTTTTTCTGTTGTTGTTATGTCAACCTTCATTGTAGTAAGATCCCTGTTATTTATGCCGATTATTTTTGTCCCCGTTGACATTGCTTTTTCAAGTTCATCCTGATTATGCACTTCAACCAGGGGCTCCCTGCCTGAGGATATCGCTTCATTTACGAACTCATCCAGTTCATCACCGAGAATCCCGGCGATAAGAAGGATCAAATCGCTTTCAACTTCTGGTATCTGGTTTTTATTTATTATGAAATCTTTTCTAAGTACCGGTATTTTGACTTTCTGCCGTACAGATTCCAGGTTTTTAATACTCCCTTTAAAAAAATCAGGTTCAGTAAGCACAGAAATAGCCGCTGCGCCTGCTGATTCCATCTGGTGGGCGATTTCTGCTGCATCAAGGGGGGTAACATCCCTGATAAACCGCGATGGTGAGGAGGGTTTTACTTCTGCGATCACAGGAATGAGATTATTCTGAATTCTGTGATCTATGTACGTCTTGAAGTCTCTTGATACTAATTTCCTTTTTTTAATTGTTGAAGGAATTCTTTTTCTTGTTGATTCGAGTATTTCATGGATTATCTGGTGCATAAATATCATTGCTATTGTACATTTAAGTACATTGATGTACAATTATGTTCATTATATTTAAAGATTTTCTTTTGCATTCTCCGCGATTTAAAGTGAGAATTTCTCATTGTAAGATTTGATCAATCCACCCTTGCATCCACCACCACATGCCAGACACCGGGCGCGTATTTCTTTATCCTGCGCCGCCCTGTTATTTCAACATTCCTTCCAAGCTTTCTGGAAACATCGATTATCCGGTCAACAGGGCGGCTCTCAATCGCTTCCGGCACCGCTTCATGGTAATGCAATATCCCACAAGGCAGCAGCGCGTTGATCCCTGCTTCCAGATAATCCTGTCCATCAAGATATCCCATAATAACCCTGTTAGCAATTCTTCGCGGCGTTACTTTTGAACAGTCTCCTGCTATGGGTTCAATGATCTCCCCAACCCTGTTAAGGCCAATATTTTCTTTTAAATAACCAAAAGAAACAGGATTTATCTCAATAGAGATTATTTTTTTTGGTTTTGCGTGTACAGCCATGGGAATTGAAAAATACCCGATGCCTGCGAACATATCGACAATGGTCTCATCTTTTCCCAATTTACTCATGCGCTTTTTTTCAGCAAGGTTTCCCTGTGAGAACATGATCTTCATTGCATCCAGCTTAAAAAGGCATCCATTCTCTTTGTGTACTGTTTCAGTTGTATCTCTCCCGGCGATGATCTCACGATCAGGCTGCCTCATCTGGCCGCTTATTCCCCTGTCAAGAAGTACTGTCCTGCATCCCGGATAATATGAAAGCAGGGCTTTTCCTACCTCAGCTTTGTGATCCACTAGTTTTTCATCAAGTGTTACGATGATAATATCACCAAGGATCTGCCATCCATGTGGTAATAATTTCTTCTCGCTGTCAGGAATGTCAACGTCAATGAAAACTGTTTTTTCCTGCAAGTAATATTGCGGATGATCTTGATCGATCAGGGTAAAATCATTTGTTATGAAATTTTCAGTGACGGGAATCTCGATAAAACCGTCCTTTTTCAATAACTTTCTTGATTTATCAAGAGCTGACAATGAAATAAGCTTTTGCCGGACTAATTCCGATTCTTCCACTTTTACACGAACGGCTTTAATTAATTTCTTCATGTGTCATTTATCAGGATAGTTCCCAGTATACTTTTGGGTAACCAGAGTTCTCACCGCAAAGAACGCAAAGTTCGCAAAGATTAATAATGCTATGCTTTGAGATTTTCCGGATTCTATCGCTCAATGAAACGAATATTAGCCGCAGATGATGGCGCCCAGAGTCACGCCTCTGGAGGGCGTGTCCACGTATGCCTGCGGGCATACGTGTGCGCGGAGTCGAGAACCCGCAGGGTTTCGGCACGATAAACGCAGATGGAACGCGATTGAACACGGATTGCGCGGATGACGCGGATAAACGCGGATCCGTGAAAATCCGCGCGATCCGCGTCATCCGTGTTCTATTAGAATTTGACGTGAAGAACATAATAAAATATTAACTCTTAGAATTTCGTACGATATACAGGATATCGCTAAGTATCGAGCTTGCTGTTTCAATAGAACCTGCGCCTTTGCCGCTGATCGTAATCCTTCCAGCAAGATCGGTCAATATCGATGCCACGTTCAGCGTGCCTCCCACTGCAAGCGGATGCCTCTTCGGGACAAGGCGCGGCGCAACTGTAAGTTTGCCCTCTCTTGCTTCGCACACAAGTTTGACGACATAATCATTTTTATTAGCAAGCTCCAGCGCTTCTGGCGTAATTTTGTTGATACCTGTAACGTCCACATCTTTGTAAGTGGCAGCCTGCGAAAAGACAGAGTTTGCTATTATCACAAGTTTTATCGCCGAATCAATGCCCTCGACATCGTATGTTGGGTCGGTTTCAGCAAAACCCAATTCCTGCGCTTCCTTAAGGACAAGGTCGTATGGCATTCTCTCATCTGACATCCTGGTAAGAATATAATTGCATGTGCCATTCAGGATTCCTTCGATCCCTATCACGGTGTTCCCGGCAAGAGCTTCATGAACAAGGTTGAAAATCGGGACAGCTCCGCCAACCGTTGCTTCGTACCTTAAAAAAAGCCCGTTATCCTCAGCCAGTTCCTTCAAATCACTAAAATGCAATGCCAGAGGTCCTTTATTTGAAGTTACAACATGTTTTCCCGACCCAAATGCAGCGCGCATATTTCCAAGGCCAGGTTCACCATTTTTGATGTTAGTGGGCGTTACTTCGACAACAATATCATGTTCAACATCGCGGATTATATCAAGACCATTTCCTGAACCGACTGCGACGGAACCTTTTTGCTTTTTCCTCAAAAGCGCAGCTTCAATATCTATACCCGTTTCGTTTATTTCACAGCCTTTTGAATCTGATATTCCCACAACCTGCAGGTCTATACCCTGTTTATTGAGGTATTCCTGCTTTGATAAGATAGAACGCGCCACCCCCTGGCCAACGGCGCCAAATCCGATGATGGATATCCTGAAAGTCCTCATGCTCCCACCGAATTCATATGAATAGGTTCGATCATGAGAAGGTCTTTCTTATTTGCAACTTCTCTCATTATATCAAGTGCCGTGCTTAATTCCTTCTCGCCAACTGCGTTGATAACAAGGTATGCCGATGACGTTTTGTCGATGGCAGGCATTGAAAGCGACATATCAACTACTTCTGCAAAGCCTGTTGAATCAATTTTATCAATAGTATCTCCCATATCCGAATGGACAATATGTCCTATGAGAATAACGGAAACGGTTGAGCGAAGTCTTTCTTCCCCGACCCTGGCTACTTTTACGCCGCTTTTTTCAAGCCGCTCTATGAGTTTATCCAATACCTGGTGTTCAATTTCAAATCTTATCTGGACAGGTATCGTCCCGCGTGGGGTTTTCTCGTCATGCTGGTGAATAACGCTCATGATATTGCCATGGAATTCCGAAATGGGCGACAGCGCTAGAACAAGCTGTCCTGGAATATCCTTGAGCTCAAGAGTCATTGAAACGATCATGTCCCCAACTATGCACAAGTGATTAATAAGTTTTATTAGTGATGTTGAGAGACTTTTTGATTGATTCTGGAAATGGACCATAACAAGGAAAATCAACCACAAAGCTCACAGAGAATTCAGAGTTTTGACGTTTTTCTGTGTATAAACCGAGGCAAACGATGGAACGCGGATTGCGCGGATGCGTACGGATACGATTCATCGGGTTTTCGTGTTCAATCAAAAAAGGAGAAGTCACTTCTGCGCCTCTGTTTATGAAATTACACACAACAAATTCAATTAATACAGAGATCACGATCTGTAGGCCACTATAAATTTTATTCTTGAATATCCTTCCAGGCGAGCAATCCACCAGCGGCTACCATTGCACCTGCAAGGACAGCAACATATAGCCCATAACCGGCTCCAGACTGCATTTCTGCCCCAAAGGCGCTGGTGGAAAATTCACCAATACTTCTGATATTAACGACCCCCTCACCGATTATGAGGACGCCGCAGATGAACATTGCAATACTTCGAAGCTTTTCACGGAGGAATACTGTCACTGCCATGCATATGATCCCAAGAGCCAGAACCCCGATTCCCTGGAATTCCCAGTTCGCTTTTCCACTCAAAAGCGCAAGTAAAAGCCCGCTTCCGCTTATTGAGCCAAGACCATTTACGGATATGCTTGAAGTCATGCCAAGAGCGCTTGCTTTTGCGCTGAACCATGGCAAAAAAACACTTATTATAGACACGATTCCGCCAACGATAGCGATTATCTGTGCATTTGTAAATCCATTTTTAGTTACCATGGATACATCTCATGCATTTAAGGATATAAATCCATTATTCCGGAATTACATTCTCCTGAAACTGATAATCCCGATCCCCATCATCATTACCGTGAAAACCATCAACACTGCCGTATCTAACAGGAGTGAATAATGGTTAATTCCCAGGATAATGCCGCGCATTGCGTCCACTCCATATGTCATAGGATTGATTTTAGTAGCTGCAGCAAGCCATGGCGAAAGATTGCTCACAGGAAAAAGTGCGCCGCTGAAGAAGAACATTGGCCACATTAAAAATGTATCACAAGACTGAAACGGGCTTGTAAGATTTGCGCCTTTCACAAGTCCGATACTGACCATGGCAATTGATATGATAAGAAGAATCAGGATGCACCATCGTTGCTCCGCCCGGCATCTTCCCGGCAAGCATACCATAATTATTAATATCACATTCCTGCATTCTGATATATGTGGCTCAAACAGTATTCAAGAAGTTGGAAGGTATCCATGAACTACAGGCTAGTGACCAGCAAACACTTTTATTGATCCTTAAAAAAGAACTTAAGGCTTATAGTGTTTTCGACCTGATGAAAATACAGGCTTATATGGAGAAAGACTTCAGGGATCTGCCACCTGAATATAAAAAAAGATTAAAGGAAAAATTATCAGAACATCTTTTTGTTAATTTCAAAAGCATCCTCCATAATGATAACTTCCAGAACAGCCAACTTGATATGGAAAAATATCAGGAATTTCTTGATTGGTTCAAATCCAGGCTGGATGATGAAATGCCAGGGATGATGATACTGTATTACCTGTGCGCTCTGTATAATATTTTTATTACAAAGACACCACCGCATCCTGAAGGAACACCATTTCCTGGGGGATTCTTTGTAGAAAAAGTTGAAGGGAAGTATTATTGCCCTGTAAAGGACAGGCAAAAAGATAATGAGGAGGCTATCTGCAAGTTTTGTGTTGCCAGACAGATGGATATGGGTAATTAAAGACTATGAAGATTTGTACTTCATACAGAATTTTCCTTTGGGTTACTACTCTTTATAATTCCCCTACATTCTCCTGAAACTGATAATCCCGATCCCCATCATCATTGCCGTGAAAACCAGCAACACTGCCGTATCTAACAGAAGTGAATAATGGTTAATTCCCAGGATAATGCCCTGCATTGCATCTACTCCATATGTCATTGGATTGAATTTAGTAAGTGCAGCAAGCCATGGCGAAAGATTACTCTTGGGGAAAAGTGCGCCGCTAAAGAAGAACATGGGCCACATCACAAAATTTATCACAAGACTGAAACCTTCAGGGCTTGTAAGGTTCGCCCCTATAACAAGTCCGATACTGACCATGGCAAGTGATATCAGAAGAAGCATCAGGAACGCTTCAATGATGATCAGGGGAGTAAAAGGAACATTCAAGAAAAATAATCCTATTATTATGAGATAAATTACCTGCACCATCGCATCCGTTGCCCCGCCCAGCATCTTCCCTGCAAATACGCTGGCTCTAGAAATGGGCGCCACAAGCACTTCCTTCAAAAAATCAAGTTTGCGGTCCCAGATTATATAAATTCCATAGAAAAGCGAGGTGAACAATACAGTCATGACCATTATCCCTGGATAAATAAACATCTGGTAGGAAAATCCACTGACACTCGCCACCGTTGTGCCAACACCTGCCCCGAACCCGAATATCCACAGAAGCGGCGATATCACTGCGGAGATAAGCCGCTCTTTCTCGCGAATATATATTTTTGCTTCACGAAGCCAGACCGCATAAATTCCTTCTAACTCACTCATCTTTTCATCATCCTCTCCCAGAATCCACCTTCGGCCTCACCTTCGCGGATCTCCCGTCCTGTGTAATGAAGGAAAACATCGCTTAAGCTTCCTCTTCTTACTTCCACAAAATCAATCGGGCCTGTATTTGAAAGCAAGTCCTGGAGATGCTTGCTCGCATCCTTTATGGAAATGTAAAGCATTCCCTCTTTTTCTTCTGCTTTCATAACATATTCAAGCTTCCTGATTTTTTCAATATCAGGGATCTTCTGTTTGATCTTGACGACATCCCCGGCAACACTGTTTTTGAGAGCATCCGGTGAATCAAGCACTACGATTTTACCGTAATCGATGATAGCGACCCGGTCGCATAATTGTTCAGCTTCTTCCATATAATGCGTGGTAAGCATAATTGTCATACATTCTTTTACAGCAAGTTCTTTTATATATTCCCAGATATGTTCCCTCGTCTGGGGATCAAGACCAAGCGTGGGCTCATCAAGAAATAAGATCTTCGGGTGGTGCATTATCCCCCGTGCAAGTTCAAGACGCCGCCGCATACCGCCTGAATAGGTATTTACAAAGTCATCTGCGCGTTTTTCAAGGTTTACTATGGAAAGCACTTCTTCGATACGCTGCTTTCTTATTGCTTTTGGGACTTCAAAAAGGAGATTATGAAGCTCAAGATTCTCACGTCCTGTCAGCAGGTCGTCCACGCTTGCCTGCTGGAAGACAATGCCTATTGATTTTCGTACTTTTCCAGATTCCTTGACTATATCAAAACCATTTACCCATGCTCTTCCTGATGTTGGCTTTAAAATAGTACATAGCATTGAAATAAGAGTGGTTTTCCCGGCGCCGTTAGGCCCAAGGAGACCGAATATCTCACCTTCTTCCACTTCAAGGTTCATTTCGTTGACAGCGGTTATTTTGCCGAAATTTTTTGTAAGAGCTTCGGTCTTGATCACCATGAACATTTAATATGTATTTTGAGGATAAAAGATTAATCCGGTCAACTAGAGCTTTCTTACATCTTTTGCGTTCTCAACCAATATCTCCATGGCATTCCTGAATTCGGCTACTTTACCATCGATCCTTACTTTATCACCATTTTTGAAGGCATCGTACACTTCCTTTGCCCCGTTGTCTTTGGAAATAAATACCTTGACATTTACATTTGAGATCGTAAGTATGAGATTATCCCCTGTTGCTGTCATCTGTTTTTGGAGAATTGTTCCTTCCACATAGATTTTCTCTCCCACTTTTGAATCCGGCGAATATGCGCTTGCCACTGGGGTAAAACCAAAATAACCGATAATAAGTGATAGTATTGCCATCACCAGCAGTACGACCACTATTTTTTCTTCTTTTTGCATCATTTTATTTATCTATCGATAGCAATGTCACATTAAAGATCAAGGTCTTTCCCGCGACTTCAGGGTTCTGGTCCATTATAACAGATGTCTCATTGAAGCTTATCCTCACATTGACCATTTGCCCGAAAATGCCGGGGACAGTTATCGTTGTATCAGGGATGGGATTGTTCCTTAAAGTGATGTTCGTTTCCGTGATATCAACCACTGTTGTGTTGAACGGGGCATCAGGGAACTGTATGATCTCATTCTTTATCAAATTGGGTTTTGTAGTTATGTTCTTGTTATCGATCTTGATAACGGTCTCATTCCATGGCGCTCCTTTCGACCAGATAACATCTCCAACTTTTAGCTTGTAGGATAATGAAACATCAGATATCGTAATATTAAGGATTGTAAGGTTAATATTCGTATCGGGGATTTCAACAGTTTCTCCTGTTTTATGGCCTGGACCGACGACAGTTTCAAACTGACTCACTGGAATCTCTATTTCTTTTGGCATTTCTGTTGTCGAAGGGATGACCTGCACAATCGGAAATACATTAATCAATTCGGGTTTGGATAGTCCGTATCCCTTTTCCGGCGGGATCGTTAAAGTCCTGGTCTCTCCTACTTTCATTCCAATCACACCTTCATCAAATCCTTCGATAACTTCCGAAGGTTTTTTTCCCACTGTGAAATTAAGAGGTTCATAAATATCGCGTGGAGGTAGATTATTAGCCTGGGCTACACTCTCAATAGAGGTATCAAAAACCTTCCCATCCTCGTAGCTTCCAATATAATCAACGGAAATATTATCCCCGATCTTTACAACCTTAACAGTTTTATCAACGCAGCCGCTCAGCAATATGGCAGCCACCATAATTAATAGGAATATCTTTTTCATAATATCTTTTCACAAGAGATGATAATATATAAGTAATTTGTGTTCTGATACAAAAAAAATACTAAAATAAAAAAAATTAAAGTAGTAATATGCTAATAGCATATTACTGGCTTGTTTCGTATCTTTTGAGGATACTTATTACCTGGTTCAAAAGGTTCTTTGATTCAGACAGGTGCTTTGCACCAATATCTGCTGCCTTGTCAAGGTTTGCATCCAGTGTTGCCAGGTTCTCCTGGAGTAAATATATCAAGTAAACCATTACACACCAGTAAACTCCAAGAGCAAGGAATGAAAAAATACCTATATAGAAGAGTTGATTGTAGATTAATGACGTCGATTGGCCCAGGGGTGCCAATATATTGATAGCGCTCATGAAATTCCAGATGATTATCAGTCCGAAAATCAATGGCACAATAATTGCCAGAATTAAACTTTGTTTGCTTAGCCTCATTTTAATGCCTCCGATTAGACTTTTCATGCTATCTTTCTATTTAAATATATCTTATCTTAAGTTGTAAAATCCCTATACTCCAGATATTTATATCTATCAAGCCCCCAATTTTAACATATGGAAAATATAGAAACAATATGTCCATCATGTTCACCTGACGATCCCGTTCCACATACGGTACTTAAAGGTAAAAAGAATGTACTTTTGCAGTGCGATGAATGCATGTCAGTACATAAAGAGAAGAAACTGAGTACCTTTCTTGTGAGAGTTATCGTTAATAAAGGAAAGGAATCCATTCATAC
Source organism: Candidatus Methanoperedens sp. (assembly GCA_027460585.1). Lineage (GTDB taxonomy): Archaea > Halobacteriota > Methanosarcinia > Methanosarcinales > Methanoperedenaceae > Methanoperedens. The sequence continues at coordinate 10,078 of JAPZAP010000075.1, forward strand.
AAAAGCCATGCTCAGCGGCATTATCCGAAAAGAGGATGAGCTGCTTATAGATGATGAGAATACAGGAGAAGCGTTCCTTGTTAAGGTAACTTCCATCGAGATAGGGGATAAAAGACCTGATGAAGCAGATGCCAAAGACATAAAAACGATATGGTCAAGAGCTATAGATGAGGCTATTGTCAAATTTGCCATAAGCCACCGGGAAACCACGGAATCGGTCTCCATGCGCGTTCCTGGTGACAGGGAATTTGTGATCGGGGATAAAGTGGAAGTGAATAACCGTAAGTTAAAGATAATCCGTATAAAAATACGTGAGGGCGGTTTTAAAAGCAGGAAAGGTGTTGCCGTTTGTGCAAAGAACATAAAAAGAATTTGGGCTGATTCGGGAAGAAAAGAGCCAAAAAGATTTTCAAAGGCAAAGGGTGAAAGGATCGTGATCAAGAAGCGTGATTCTGTATGGAGTTTGAGATCAAAAGGAAAAGACTTATCGAAGGACTCAGAGAGCACAATATAGACGAACGTGTTCTTGCTGCGATGGAACGCGTCCCAAGACACCTTTTTGTTCCTGAAAATGAGCAAACAAATGCATATGCAGATTACCCTTTACCTATAGGAAGCGGACAAACGATATCGGCTCCGCATATGGTCGCGATAATGTGCGACCTTCTCGATATAAAGGACGGGATGAAGGTACTTGAGATCGGGACTGGTTTCGGTTATCATGCAGCAGTGATGGCAGAACTTGCAGGCAGCGGACATGTATATACGGTTGAAAGAATAGAAGGCCTTGCATTATCTGCGCGTGACAACCTGGAAAAGGCAGGGATCACAAATGTGACCGTAATCGTAGAGGATGGTTCACTCGGACTTGTGAGATTTTCTCCTTACGACAGGATAAGCGTCGCAGCAGCATCTCCTGAAATACTTGATACGTTGACAGACCAGCTCAAAACCGGTGGGAAACTCGTGATCCCTGTTGGCAGGTTATACCAGGAGCTATATCTTGTAACAAAAACCGATGGTATAAAAAAAGAAGCTAAAGGGGGCGTCGTATTTGTTCCCCTTATCGGAAAAAAAGGTTTTTCCTGAATTTTAAGATCAGAGGGCGTGAAGCTCGCCGGAATGGATTTTCTCAACCAGCTTATTCCACTCGTTTTTCTTTAACCTGACAATATTCGTATCTTCGCCGATCAATACGTCATCTCCCACAGTTTCAACTGCAGGGCAGCAACTCTTTTCACAAATATATACTTTCATTTGATCACCTGATACAAATAAGACTCCATTAATTATATCTCTTTTGCCTGCCTAAAAAGTGGTCATGAAGTATATCATAGTCACAGGCGGTGTGATGAGCGGGCTTGGTAAAGGAATAACGGCTGCTTCGATCGGGCGGATACTTAAGAATAAGGGCTTTAATGTGACAGCAATTAAGATCGACCCTTACATCAATATCGATGCAGGAACGATGAGCCCATACCAGCATGGCGAGGTCTTTGTGCTTAAGGACGGAGGAGAAGTAGACCTTGATCTTGGGAATTATGAACGTTTCCTGGATATCGAACTGACACGGGAGCATAATATCACGACCGGTCAGGTGTACCAGACCGTCATTGAGAAAGAAAGGCGCGGGGATTACCTGGGTAAGACAGTACAGATCATCCCGCATATTACGAATGAGATAAAAGAACGGATACGGAGAGTTTCAAAAAAAAGCGGCGCAGAGATATGTATCATAGAAGTGGGCGGAACCGTCGGTGACATCGAAAGCATGCCCTTCCTTGAAGCGGTGAGGCAGATGCACAGAGAAGAAAAAGAAGAGGATCTCATTTTCGTGCATGTGACCCTTGTTCCCCTTGATACGCAGGGTGAGCAGAAGACAAAGCCTACGCAGCATTCGGTTAAAGAACTAAAGAGCCTTGGTTTACAGCCCGATGTAATAGTCGCGCGGTGTAAAGAACCAGTGCTTCCAGATACAAAATCCAAAATCGCCTTATTTTGCGATGTCCCTGCAGGCGCGGTAGTGAGCGCCCATGATGCAAGCGATATATATTATGTTCCAACTCTTATGGAAAAGGAAGGGCTTTCAGATTATTTAATGCAGAAACTCAAACTGACAGAAAAAGAAATATCCCATGAATGGGAAATCCTTATGAAAAAGATGGCTTCCATCGACAGGGAGATCCGCATAGCAGTGGTCGGAAAATATGCGCATCTCGGGGATTCCTACATAAGCATAAACGAGGCGCTCAAACATGCCGGTATCGAGTGCGGCTGCCGTGTAAAAGCGGAATGGCTTGATGCCGAGGAGTTTGAGAAAAATCCATCTGATATCGACAGGCTTTGCAAATACAGCGGCATTCTTGTCCCTGGAGGATTTGGCGTGCGCGGAACAGAAGGCAAGATACTTGCCATAAAATTTGCCCGCGAGAACAATATCCCGTATCTTGGCCTGTGTTTGGGTATGCAGCTTGCGGTCATTGAATTTGCACGTAATATACTTGGATTGAAAGATGCGAACAGTTCAGAGCTTGCAAAAACAGGGAATCCGGTTATTGATATTTTGCCCGAACAGGAAAATGTCAGGAATATGGGCGGCACTATGCGCCTTGGGAACTGCGAAGCAATCCTTGTGGAAGGATCCCTTGCTTGCAAATTATACGGAAGTACAACTCTTATCGAGCGCCACCGCCATAGATATGAGGTAAATCCAAAATATATAAAACAGATCGAAGCAAAGGGCATGAAATTCACTGGCAAGAACGATCACAGGATGGAGATCGCAGAGATACCGGAGCACAAGTTCTTCTTTAGCTCACAGTTCCATCCCGAGTTCAAATCACGTCCTGGCAGGCCATCGCCGCCGTTCTTGGCATTTGTGAGAGCTGCGCTGCAGTGATTTTAATCGATAAAATTTTAATAAATAAAAGAGTGGAGATATTATGGATGTAATGAAAGCAATTCAATCAAGGCATAGTATAAGAGCATACGACACGCGCGGAGTTGAAGAGGAAAAATTGGTGCGGATACTTGAATCCGCAAGGCTTTCCCCTTCTGCGGGCAACCGCCAGGAACGCAGGTTTGTCATAACCAAGGATGCAAAGACGCGAAAAATGCTTTCAGAAGCTGCAAGTAACCAGAGTTTCGTGGCCGAGGCACCTGTAGTAATTGCAGCATGTTCGGTTGAATCAGAATATGTGATGTCATGCGGCCAGTTGGCTTATCCCATTGACACAGCAATTGCTGTGGATCATATGACTCTCAAGGCAGTTGAAGAAGGACTTGGCACATGCTGGATCGGTGCATTTGATGAAAAGGAGGTCAAAGAAATATTAGCTATCCCGGAAGATGTCCGAGTCGTTGCGCTTTTAACTGTGGGGTACCCTTCAGAAATTCCAGATGCCAGGCCGCGAAAAAGTCTCAGCGAAATTGTTATGTGGGAGAGATGGAGCCTTTGAAAGGCTTTACAAAAGTTTTGGTAAGGTCATGAATTTCAATATCTCATTTTTCATTAAGGCCGGACTCATACGAATTCAAACTGCACGGCATGCATGAAGTGCACTGAAATGCAAGTTCGGCGCAATTCCGACGATCAATCTAAAGGCAGCCTGAAGCTGCCTTTGACTTTTTTCTGAATGCGGTTATAATTCAACTCCGCCTTCTGATCATATATCCTGCCATCATCAATCCAATTGCAGATATGGCTTCAAATCCGGGCATTTTTGCCGGCTGTTCTTCATTGCCCTGTGTAGTGTTCTCTATCTTGGCGGCCTGGACAGGTGAAACCGGCGTATTTTCAACCTTTAACGGCGTAGTTTGTGATGCGGATAACTTTGTCTCTTCGGCATGACAGGCCTCGCACTTCAACCCGCTTTGAGCAGTCAATTTTCCTATCTTGTCAAATGCATGCAGTTTATCTACGTCATGGCATCGTGTGCATTTTGGTACGACTACCTGCCCGTTCTCCTGGTGGCATCCCTTACAGTCCACCTTTGTTGCATGGATCAAATGTGGGATCTCGCTGCCTGCTGCTTTTGAGGTGCCTCCATGACATAAATAACATCCTTTCTTATCATCTACCGCCCCATGGATCGTTGCCACGCTGGAATTGGCATGACAATCCTGGCAAATCAGCACCATTCCTTCAGATTTAACAGGTTTCACGATATTGGGTGGGGATTTATGACATTTTACACAGGCTGCTTCCTTTCCATGAACATCTATCAGGTCTTTATGGCAATGTGAACAAACCGCATCACTCATAAGATTATTATGTACCCCGGCGATTGTTTTATGGCAATATTCACATTTCTCGGTACTTACTTTCCCCGCATGCACCTGGTGGATTGGGCCGTCATGGCATTTTGTGCATTTTGGTATAGCTACGTTTAATTTATCACCATGACAATTGACGCATTCAACGGATTTGTTGGCATGGATGACGTGCGGAGTATCAGTATGACATTTTTTGCAATCGACATCGCTGGCTGTTAACAAAGATGCTGAAAAGTTCGCTTCTGCTGCATACGCTGCCGTCGTAAATACGACTGACATAAAAACTAAAAGAATGATTATTTTTCCTATCCTCATACCTAATCCTCAAACTGTTCCCGTTTTTATACGAATCGTGTTTTGCATTGTATATTATTCTTTCGATTTAGTTTTGTAGAAAATGGAGTTGGGACAAAAAAGGAAAGATCGTATTATCATAGCGGAATTATCTGGCAAGCTAAACTATAAACTGGATACCTCCATCTCAAATTTTTTCGAGACATTAGCCGAAAGACTTATAAAAAATAAGGTCAACATGATAGTTATGGGTATGATAATAAGAATCAGATCAAGAGTATTATATTCAGTACAGAATAGGATTTTATTTTTTGCAGAATAAAAATATGAACAAAATCCCGAAAGTCCTGGTGGTGGATGATAATGAAGATGGGAGACTGCTGCTTACAACGCTTTTGACTTTAAACAACTATGAGGTTAAAGAGGCATGCAACGGTATCGAAGCTCTGGAATCCCTGAAAGCTTCAAAACCCGACCTTATAATATCGGATATCCTGATGCCTGAGATGGATGGTTTTACCCTTATAAGGGAACTTAACAAAGATATTAGTGGTGGGAAAATACCTGTTGTGTTGTATTCAGCACAGTATATAAACGAAAAGGATAAAGAACTTGCGAAAAAACTTGGCGCGTCAAGATTCATTACCAAACCTGCAGAACCAAAAGAGATTCTCAAAGAAATAAAAACAGTTATTGCAAAATTTGAATCCGCAGAACAAAAGCATATAATATCTCATATCTCAACAGATGAAGAATACCTGAGTGAATATGCAGAGCGATTGTTCAGGAAACTTGAGGATAAAGTTAAAGAGCTTGAGCAAGAAATCACCAGGAGCAAGAGGGCAGAATATTCGCTGAAATTATCTGAGAAAAAATACAGGGATCTTTTTGATAATGCAAATGATGCGATATGTATAGTGGATACAGATTTAAAATTTACGGATATAAATACTAAGACTCTGGAACTCACTGGTTACTCAAAAGAAGAAATTTTGAAAATGAGTATATTTGACCTTATTCCCCGGGAACAGGTTCCGAGGTCGAATGAAGAATTTAAGAAACTTCGGGAAAAAGGGCATTATGAAAAATTCATAGGAAAGCTTGTTACAAAATCCGGAAGCATGATAGATGTCGAGGTGAACTCCTCTGCAATTATTGAAGACAACAGGATAATCGGTTCAATGGACATACTCAGGGATATCACTGTTCGTAAGTTGGCGGAGGATGCTTTGAGGGAGAGTGAGGGCCAGCTGAAAAGGGCGCACCGGGCTGCCCATCTGGGCAACTGGGAATGGGACTTGATCACGAACGAACTCTACTGGGCGGAGGAAAATTATATAATTCATGGCATTGACCCGCAGAAGGTAAAGCCGTCGTATGAAGCATTTATTCAGGTGGTTGATCCTGCAGAACAAGAGTTCGTAAATAAAGCCGTTGCCGACGCGCTTGCAGGTAAAAGATCATTCGATATCGACTATACTGTCAGCAGGCCGGACAACGGAGAAAAATGCGTGATCAACTCAAAGGCTGATGTGATCGTGGATAGTGCCGGGAAAGCTGTGAAAATGGTTGGCACGGTCCAGGATATCACCGAGCGCAAGCAAGCGGAAGCTACCATACGGGAAAGGGAAGAGCGACTACACCAGGCTGTCCGCGTTTCCCAGATCGGCATCTTCGACCACGACCATCTCACCGACAGTATCTACTGGTCACCAGAACAGAGGCACATCTATGGTTTTGGTCATGAGGAACCCATAACCCTGTCGGCATTTTTCAAGCATCTTTATCCGGAGGACAGCGAAAGAATTGCAGAAGCTGTGCGTCGTGCCCACGATCCGGCGGGCGACGGCTCTTTTGATGTGGAGCATCGGATCGTCGACCGCAATGGCTCAATCCATTGGGTGAGCACGCGATCGCGCACACACTTCGAAGGTGAAGGAAGCTTGAGGCGCCCGGTTCGTACGGTTGGAGCAGTAGCGGACATCACTGAACGAAAGAGCGCGGAGGAGAAAATAGAAACATCCCTCAAAGAGAAAGAAATTCTCTTAAGAGAGATCCATCACCGCGTAAAGAACAATATGCAGATCATTTCCAGTCTGCTCGGGCTTGCATCCGGATCCATCAAGGATAAAAAGTATGCGGATATGTTCCATGAAAGCCAAAACAGGATAACCTCCATGTCTCTGATCCATGAAAAACTTTATCGATCCAGAGACCTTGCAAAAATTGATTTAAAAGAATATATCAGGGATTTAGCAAATGCTATATTCCAGTCTTGCGGAGTTAAAAACGGAATGATTGTACTCAATATAAATATCGAGAATGTTCATTTAGGGGTTGATCATTCCATCCCTTTAGGATTAATAGTCAACGAACTGATCACTAATTCTTTGAAATATGCATTTCCCGGGGAGAGAAAAGCTGAAATTAAGGTTTCCCTTCATCTCATTGATGAAAATACCTTTGAGCTAATAATCAGCGACAATGGCGTTGGTATCCCATATAATGTGGATTTTAGAAAAACCGAATCACTGGGTTTGCGTCTCGTTACATTACTGGTAGAAAATCAACTAAAGGGTAAGATCGATCTGGACAGAAGCAAAGGAACGGAATTTAATATAAAATTCCAGGGAAATAATAATGGCAAGAAATCAAATAATGGTTGTTGAAGATGAAATTATTGTGGCAGAACACATCCGAAGAAGCCTTCAAAATATGGGATATTCAGTTACTTCAGTAGCGTCTTCGGGAGCTGAAGCTATCAAAGATGTAGAAGATAATAATCCGGATATGGTTCTGATGGATATTGTATTGGATGGTGAAATGGATGGAATAGAAACTGCGAAACTTATACGTTCCCGTTTCAATATCCCGGTTGTATTTCTTACAGCTTTTTCAGATGATAAAATCCTGGAACGAGCGAAGATCACAGAGCCTTTCGGATATATTATTAAACCATTCAATGACACGGATTTGCGTATAAATATTGAGATAGCTCTCTACAAGCATAAGATGGAAAGGGAATTGAAAGATAGCGAGCAATGGCTCACTGCGACTCTCAAATGCCTGGGTGAGGCTGTGATTACCACTGATACCAAAGGAAAAATAAAGACCATTAATCCTTTTGCAGAAGTACTGACAGGCTGGAAGAGGGAAAAGGCTTTAGGGAAACCCCTTGCAACTGTTTTCAATGTTATCAGTGAAGGAACTGATAAACATGTGAAGGATCCTGTAAAAAAGGCAATCCAGGAGGGGAGTTTCTACGGTCTTGCAGATCGCACATTTTTGATAGCGAAGGAAGGTGCTAAAATGCCTGTTGACATTATCGGTTCAGCGATCAAAGATGATAGGGATAATATTATAGGTGTTGCACTGATTTTCTATGATATCATTGAACGCAACAGGATTTATGAAATGCGAAAATCATGTTGAACCGCTCAAATATCATGCTGCTTTTTTATTCATTCCGCACGTCATATACCGCAACATCCCCATATTCAAACACTTTCCGAAACATCCCAGGGTATTCCTCAAAAAGCCCCTGATGCCTGAATCTGTTTGCCTCGGCCTCGCCAAAATATACATAAGAGACATTATACTTCTTTAAAAGCCCCTCTACTTCACGAATATCGCTGGATGTATAAATCCTGCCAACATCAGACCAGCGCGTATCTATTTCGCTTCTATTTGGGAATCTCCAGTTAATCTCATGCCCTGCCCATCCAATAACTGTCGGCAGTCCCGTAAACGTTGTGATGGCGGTATTCCACTGGTACAATTCACCCGGCGCTTGTAGAACGACTGGCTGCCCTGTGAGATTCCTGAACCACAATATCGCCTGGTAGTCCTGGGGATGTTCTTTCTTGACATACGCTTCCCCATCGAGATCGGGCGCGCCAGCGAAGCCGCCTGATTTTCCCAATGTGGCAAAAACAGGATATATGGACACCATAAGGATAAGAATAACTGCGGTTATCCCCCATACTTTTCCTGGGTTGATTTTGTCCCTTAACAAGAAAAAGACGTAGCCAGTTGAAACGCTCCACAAGATCCAGTTCTGGAGATACAATTTAAATACAGTGTTCAGACGGATGAAATCCGGATTCCCGCTTCCCAGAGCATCCAGAATATAAAAGAACTCACAAAAAATGGATATAAAAGCTCCGGCGATTATCAAGGTCAAAATAAAAACATTATTCCTGTTCTTTTCTTTTAAAATGGAGAGCAAAAGTATGGCAAGAAGGGGAAGAAGCAATAGCAATAATTCAAATTCATTAATTTTTGGTTTTTCCACATTATCAAATATAAAAAGTTTAATCTCAAATATCGTTATCAGTGCAGCAATTAATAGTAAAAACAATGAATATTTTGGAATATTTTCAGTTATAGTTGTAATAATTTTACTTGTTTTGCTTTCAATATTAGCAGTATTTTCATTTAAATTCTCATTAATATTGTTATTAACAGAAAGATTTCCTGCGTCATTTCTGATATTTCTAAATATAAAAGTGTAGATCATGAAGAGGAAAAATCCGAAAATAGTTAAATAAAAGATCAAAGACGATCTTCCGGAAGGAACCAGTAAAATACTCTTATCGATCTTATAAGAAAGGTGGTACGGAAGATATAGAAGATAACTTGCTGCAGCCATTGACGCTATTAAAATTATGGGTTTTATAATATTATTTTTTCTTTCCGGAGGGCTGTATAAAATCGTAGTAGTTATTGTAACAATAACTCCCAGAACAAGATATACAGGATAATCCCATGTATTCAAAGGATATAAAAATCCGATAGCAAGTCCTGTGATCAGCATAGGTATTAAATCCAGATCACTGGATCTCATAATATTTAACAAAAGAATAATAACCAGAAGCTGGAAAGTGATCGAGATCATATGCGCATGTACATCACCCTGGAGAAATGAGAAAAAGGGGAATTCATTGATCGTATCAGGGATGATTCGTGAGCTTGTCCAATAATTAAAGGAAATAATGCCATCATAATTTTCTTTTATCAAAATATCCATCAACTGGAAAAAGCCCATAAGATTTCCTGCGATGGTCACAAAAAAAGCGGTTATAATGCCATATTTTATTTTTTCAGTTAGATTGAATCCTATTCCGAAAGCTGTTGTGAATGACAGGGCGAAAAATGAAGCTGTAGCAAGATTGAATGCTATTGATGGAAACACTCCTGAAATTTTTATTAAATTAGCAACTATCAGATACCCGAAATAATAATAATAAGTCACGGTACCTGACATCCATGGGTCAAGTGGTGGAAATTCCGTCGTTCGAAGCATGCTGTTTATGTATGTCATATCCATGAACTTCTCACCGCCTGTCCAGTAAATTTCAGGGCTGTATGCACGGATTATTGCAAAAATAATAAATGCGATCAAGAACAGGACTTCAAATTTGAAAATGTAGTTCTTATCTAGAAGGATTTGCCTTTTTTTTATATATATAAAATAAATTGAGAACGAAATAATTCCTGTCAGCGCAAAGGAAAACAACACGGAAAAATAGGTATAACCTGTGAAATAAGATACTATCCAGCTAAAATATGTTGTTAGCAATAATCCAAGCGGCTTTGAGACAGAATATCCATGGTCTTTTAAATTTCGGCATAAATAAAAGGAAATCGGAAGTGCAAGAAAACCAATTATCTCAAGAACAAGCCACAAGATCGCGAAATCAAACAGTTTCAATCCCATAATAATTCATACCATAACCTGAATATTTGCGACCCCATCCCGAAAACATCTTTCACGAGGTTGACTTTTGTAGTTCCCCCCTGCTTCCATTCCACAGGGAATTCCTTTATCCTGTATCCGGCGCGCTGCGCCTTTACAAATAATTCCGTATCCCAGAACCAGTGAGTATCTTTGATATTATCCATTAGCGCAAATATCGCTTCACGCCTGAAAGATTTAAAACCACACTGGTGGTCATAGAGTTTTGAACCAAGCATAAAACGCGTAAGGAAATTGAAACCTTTGCTTGCAAATCCCCGTTTGAAGGGGCGTTTGACATTGCTTTGCGGAAGCATTCGTGAGCCTGTGGCAAAATCATACCCCTCTCGGATGGACTGGATAAGCTCTAACATGTGTTTCATATCCGTCGCAAGATCGATATCTATGTAACCAAGGATATCTCCTTTCGATGAGCGAAATGCCCTGTTCAGGGCGCGCCCCCTTCCCTGGCGCTCATCAGCATGAAGATGTTTCACAAAATCATATTTTCGTGCAAGTGATTCACATATCCTGTCTGTTCCGTCCCTGCTTCCATCCTCTGCAATTATTATTTCAAAAGAAGGTGAGATCTCGCGAAGGATTGCTGCTGTTCTTTCTACTGTATCTTCTATTCTTTTTGCTTCATTATAAGCAGGCAGGACAATAGAAATCTCTACTATGTTTATCACTCCAAAAAAAGATATTCCAAAACCTTATCATTAAAAATGGATGTTATTTCATACCATACACATTTTTCTTTCTTCTCTCGATGGTATCATTTAACCTATCACGGTCTGTAGAAGGCGGTTTTACTTCAACTAATTTTTCTTCTTTTCTTTCTGGGGGTTTTTTCTTTCGGGAGTCCCATACGCTATCATATACATCCGACATTATTTATTCACCTGTTCGTATTATTATATATGGTTTTATTGATTTCATTCTTAATAAAGCGAGGGGTACAATATATTCAACAGATTCAACAGTATTTATTATTCACTATTTCTAACCACGCTGTTTTTCAATATTCCAATACCTTCTATTTCAACTTCCACTCCATCCCCTTCATGCAATTCACCAACCCCGGGCGGTGTCCCTGTGGCTATTACATCGCCGGGCTCAAGGGTCATGATCCGGGAGATGAACTCGATTAATATGGGGACATTGAAAATCAGGTTGGAGGTTCTTGAATCCTGGCGTAGTTTCCCGTTAACTCTTGTCCTTATAGAGAGGTCGCTTACATCCAGTTCTGAGTCTCTTATGAAAGGGCCGAATGGAGCGAAAGTATCAAAACTTTTTGACCTTGTCCACTGGCCATCTTCTTTCTGGAGATCCCTGGCTGTAACGTCATTAAAGCAGGTATAGCCCATTATTACGCTTCCTGCCTCATGTGAACGGACATTCTTGCATCGCTTCCCTATTACAACAGCAAGTTCTCCTTCATAATCCACACGCTCTGCCTGATCAGGATATTCTATTTTCCCTGTGTGACCAAGGATGGCTGATGGTGGTTTAAGAAATATCAAAGGATTCTTTGGTAATGGCATTCCCAATTCCCTTGCATGGTCGATATAATTCAGTCCCACGCAGATTATTTTGCCAGGATAACTTGGCGGCAATATTTCAAGATCACTTAGAAGGAACGTATCGCTGTAAAGCCCTCTGTCAACAATAACCCTATCTCCCCGAACTTTACCATGGAACACTTCATTGTCATATTTGAATCTGCCGATCATAAACGGATACCTTTTATGGTTTATTCTGCAGCTTTGCCTATTAAGATTTTGATTGAAAAATATGGTGGGTTATTAAAACGAAAGATTTATAGCTCATTAACATAATGATAATTATTATAGGAATATATCATCAAACGGAGGAAATATACTAATGAAATTTGTTCATGTGCAATCGGTACTGCCACAAGAGGACGTTGCTGCCCTTAAAACAAAAACAGGTGAGTCTTCTGTCAAGGAAGCCATATCAAAAGCAGTGTACTATTATTTGAAATGTGCAAAGGAAGAATAATATGAAAGATATCCCAAAATACGTCACATCTATCCATATTCAAAAAAAAGAAATTGAGAACCATAACATTACCATCGGGTTTGAGCGAAATGGAGCGATGCGATTGTGTTTTCAGGATACGGCCGAACTGGGGCAGAATTCGACATATATTAATGAGGCATCTTTTCCAAACTGTGGTATACTTGTTCATGGGATGTATTCAATGTGGCTTTCCATATTTACAAGGCACTTGTCGCGTTTTTCAGTTGAATAGTTTTTTTTTCAATAAGGATTTTATAGATAAATGAGCCATTAATGGCTATGGTTACCATTGCTATATTGATCGGGTCGGAATCAGACCGGCATATTGCAGATAGAACAGCAAAAGTGCTTGATAATGCAGGGATCGATTATGAGGTTCAGGTCATTTCAGCCCACAGGAACCCTCAAGAATTAGAGGAATATATACAAAGAAGTGATGCTGAAGTATTTATTGCAATAGCAGGATTATCAGCAGCGCTTCCCGGGGTGATCGCTTCACGCACAAATAAACCTGTCATAGGTGTGCCCGTAAGTTCAAAACTTGGGGGTCTTGACGCGCTATTGTCAATAGTGCAGATGCCAAAAGGTGTGCCTGTTGCCTGTGTGGGGATCGATAATGGTGAGAATGCGGCATACCTGGCTCTCCGGATGCTTTGAAAAACCTGATCTTTGATAAGTATGTCCGGGATCACTGTTGAGTCCGGGATCACCACAATTATTAAGAACTATTACGAATATATAGTGCTCCGATGAGCGATCTAAAGGCATCCGATATATCTGGAAACCCTTTGAAGATTGGCAGTTTCGTAGAATATATAAATACGGGGACAAAAGGAACTGTCACTGAGATTATTTCAGATGAAGAAGGTGTATGGGCGCTTATTGATAAAACAAATCTTTGTTATAAAACCGATGTTCTTAGATTAATAAGAACGCTGGACGAAAAAGAACTCATAGAGAAAACATTCTCTCGTGAAGAAATAAACGAAGCTCTTGAAAAACAGAAAGAATCCTCCAAATTAGCGGAAATGGGAGATGTCAGTCTGGAGAGCGGCGGATAGAAAAAACACCTATTAATTATCCGCAGTATATTATGAAACCGTGGAGCTTCGCCATTATTTATTTTATAATGTATTATCATGAACGATTCGTAAACTTTAAGTACTTTAGAGGAATTGATAGGTTTCGCAAGGGATTGTAATGGTTGTTCGATACAATAAAACACAACATTGTCGGGATGAATAGAACATAATTGA
>JAPZAP010000076.1 GCA_027460585.1 Candidatus Methanoperedens sp.
TTGATTTTGAGAAAAAGTACATAGATTCAACTATAAATAAAATTTTCAAAGTAGAACTCTTTATGTTGAAACGTGAAATCAAGCAGGTTGAGATTAAACTCTCTGAATTTGAGAAATGTTATCAAATGAGTTCCGACTCTTTTTATAAAAAGTTTAATGAAGGTAAACTTGGTGATGACAGGGGATACCTGAACTGGTTTGCATATAAAGATACATACAACAGGCTTATTGAACGGTTAAAGGAGATACAAAGTATAGTTCATGCTTGAAAATTTTCTTGCTGACTTCAAAGCCACTTTAACCTCATCACCTATTGTAAAGGATATTGAGATCGATGATGAATTCATCACCTCAGTTTCAGGCTTTCTCGATTGTACTGTTGAATTGATCGATGGTTCGACTCTGTATGTTACTGAGTATTTTACGATATCTGGCGAAAATATCAAGCATGATAAATATTCTTATCATTTACAAAAAAAGGGTGAATTCATAATTAGATGGGATAATGCACCTCATCACAGAGAATTGTCTACTTTCCCATATCATGTACATAATAAAGATGGAGTGAATGAGTCAAAAGAAATGACCATAAATGAAATCCTGGATGAGATTTCCGAAAAAATTTTGCCTGAATAATCCAGAATTATAGGGTGTACAGGCCATCCACCTTCCGAGATGGAACGCCGCCTTGAAAAATCATTTTGCTGCGGCGCCGGGGGCGGGCGAATGTGGATGGAAGAGCGTGAGGGCACGCGCATAAATGCGGCGCGCGTGGAGGAAGCTTTAAAGAAAGACCCGCGGACTGTTTGCGTTTGCTGTCCTTACTGCCTGACCATGTTCGAGGATGGATTAAAAAGCATAAAAGCTGATGATAAAGTGCAGGTGATGGATGTGGCTGAGATCGTGAGCATGGGATTGAAATAACGGGGAAGAAAGGAGGCTGCCCATTTTAAGTGGCATCCTAAAAAAAAATATTATTTTCTTTTACTAAAAATATTAATCACCTTATATGACTATCCTCCAATTAATACCGCCTTCGTCGTTTCTTATTTCTGTTACTAACCCCTTTGATTTTAGCCTATTAAAACGATTTCCCACAAGGAAAGACCCCATCCTTAATTTCATTGATATATCCCCAGTCTCCGCTTCTCCCGAAAAATCATTCTTTAGACAATTGTAAATTTCTAGCTCATCTTCATCCAAATCTTCTACCATTTCTGAAATTTCAGGATTATTCTTACCAGATTTTTCCTTTGTAAACTGTGTATAGATTTTCTTATCTATTGATCCTTTGTTTTGAGTTTTTAATTCAAATATTTTATTTTTTCCTTCATCATCCAAATCTTCTATTATTTCTGAAATATTTTCACCGCTTTTTTTCTTCAAAAGTTGAGTATCAATTTGCTTGACTAGTGATTCTTCGTTTGGAATTTTATGTTCAAATATCTCGTCTTTTTCATCATCACCTTTAAACTCGCCAAAATCAGTCCCAGCAGGCAATGCTTTCAACTCTAAACTCTCTATCTGTGGCATTGAAGCTCCAATTATTCCCTGCATGTCTCCATACATGGTGGCAGTATTAAAAATAACTCGTTCTATTTGCTTCTCCCGTTTCGACCATATACTCATCATAGCTCTTTTTTCTTTTTCTAAATCCTTTTTCATAGACTCAAAAGCCTCAACAATCGCTTCAACTTTTTGTCTAAATTCAGAGCCAGATAAATAGTTATACAAGACCTCCATCTTTGAATTTTTACCTTCAGTAGCCAACTTCATTCTAGTGGCTTCAATAAGGTTTATTCTCAATGCAGTAGCAAGACCGACTATAGAAGTATAATTTGTAACCCATGCTCCCTTATAATGAGCAAAGTTTTTAACATCATTCGGCAAGGTTGTTGTCATCAAAACTGCAATATCCGCCCCCACTGCGATCTTATCATCTTTCAACTTCACAATCCAACTATCCTTCCATATTTTTGCATTTTTTGATTCCCATATTATTGTGCCACAGCATGCGCCTTGCTGAGTATGAACTCTTTGCAAAACATCAGCGCCTCTTATGCCTTTTGGAACAGGTTCAATATCGTCATGAAGAAACGCAGATTTCAAAATATCTTCTAATTCCTGCTCTAAGGCTTCACCCTGTGTTTGCTGTGATCCTTGCTCTGCTTTTCGTTTCAACTCGTCTATTTGAGTTAGCATACCAGCAATCTTTTTATCTTTTTCTAAATCTTTAAGTTTGTGTTCCTCCTTGGCTCTCTCTAAAGTCATATCTCTGATTTTTTCCCTCTCTTCATCGAGTTTTTTAGCCATTTCTAGTTCAAAATTTCTTTTACTGTCTTCTAGCTCACGCTTTTGTTTTCGAAGGTCAAGCTCAGCTTTTTGTGCTTCCTTTAATTTTTTGTCCTTTTCCGAAATCTGACCACGCAAATCTTCCAAATCGATAGCAATTGCTTCTTGTGCCTTTTGTCTTGCTTCTTTCTCAAATTTTTCCTTAAATTCTTTCTCTTTCTTTAAAAATTCAGCCTCTAATTCTTCATGTTTTTTAGCCTTTTCCAGTTCAAAATTTCTTTTACTGTCTTCTAGTTCACGCTTTTGTTTTCGAAGATCAAGCTCAGCTTTTTGTGCTTCCTTTAATTTTTTGTCCTTTTCCGAAATCTGACCACGCAAATCTTCCAAATCAATAGCAATTGCTTCTTCTGCCTTTTGTTTTGCTTCTTTCTCAAATTTTTCCTTAAATTCTTTCTCTTTCTTTAAAAATTCAGTTTCGAATTCTTTATGCATTTTCTCCCTGATCTGGTGAGAGATTGCCTCAGTTAAAGGAATCTTTGTTTGGCAATTTGGGCAGATTATCACTTGTTCAGACATGGTCATATTCTTCTGGAATGATTTCTCTGCTTTCATTTATGACCCTCCCCAAATTCAAGTAATAAAAGTTCCACAATACTATTCATAAAATTATGCGCTGTTATTAATGCTTTTCTGCAAAACATGAAACCACCAAATTATGATTATTATCATATTTAAGGCAATGTTAATAAAAGTTTTGGTTGTACTTTGTCCCATTATTAATGCTAAGCTTTTTGATGATATTTCAGTTTACAATATTTATATCAACTATTACATATGTTACTATTATATATATTATAATTTTTATAAAAATAATTATGGTAGTAAGGAACTCAAATAGCATCTCCCTAAATTGACGATCAATTATTGTATCCGTGCCAAGACGACAGCACTCCCCATTCCAAACTATCACACCGCCTTTGGTGTTCCCCAGCCCCATCCCTAATGGCGCGCCCGGTGAATTGGGGAGGTTGGGCGACACAGCGCAGAGTCGCTGTTTTCCGTTCTGAAAGAAAATTAAATGATAGCTCCGGAAAAAGATTCTGTTGATTGTATGGGATCTGAAGAAAACGAACCGCAGATAAACGCAGATGAACGCGGATTTGTAGCATCAAATTCATCGCATCTTATCGGTTCGTAGACAATTGGTGTACCATGGAATATTTTGGATGATTTGGGCACATTAATTATTCAAAAATATTAATCCGATCAGAAAAGATAAAATATTACAAATAAAAGAAATATAGAACGATTTCTTTAGGCTGACTCTTAACAGGAAAAAAATAATAAGAGATTCCAAAAGAATAACAAAAGATTCCCCGAATAATATATATTGAAATCTTGTTTTTATAAATAAAGGAATTATAAACCAAAGATAAGGTAATGTAGCAAAAGAAGAAAGAAAACCGGTAAAAAATAAGAGGCTATTAGATATTTTTGCATCATCATATTTAAAAAAATATTTTATAAGTATATATAAAGTTATTATTTCTATAAATAATGTAAAAGCTAGTGCGATTAAAAATTTATATTCATATAACATTCTTAACAGCTTCCGCCAAATAATTTCTTAAAAAAACAAGAAATTGAATTCCAAAAACCTGTTTTCACTGGTTGTGGTTCTGGATTTTGTGTTGGCTCAGGCGTTGGTGTAGATATAGATTCTTTGTTATTGATATCTGGTTTTTCAAAGGTTTCCACTTTTGCTGATTGGCCATTATTATATTCAGAAGTTTTTTTTGATATATAGACAACTAACTTGCCATCAGAATATCCTGCAACAGAATACTCAATAGTTTCATTTATTAGAGGATTATTTTCATTAACATATCCGCCATAAGGCTCAATATTTTCTAACAAAAGTGTTAAATTTGCTGGTGAATATACATCATAATAAACTGTATTACCGTTTCCGTCATCTCCTCCACTCCATGCAACTTTTTTAGAATCTAATTTTAGATTTTCAAGGTTAATAGAATGAAATTTTTCTTTTGTAGTCCAATAAATGTAAAGGCTATTTAACTTATACCCTTTGTCTAAACACTTATCGTTCTCTATTTGGTAGGCTTCGTATTTAACCATCGGTCCAGTATAATAGCCAATTAAAACTACATCAGAAAAATTGTTCAGGTTTACAAACTTAACGCATCTATTAAGGGGATGGGAGTTTTCAGGAGGAACATCTGCTGATGCAAAATTTATCATAAGTATTCCTAATACTGAAATAATTAAAATCATATTTTTTGTCATGATGGCACCATCCGTATAGTCAACCCAAACCCCGGACTTAAGTGCGAGGCCTGTATAATCTGTATCAACCTAATTATTACTGCGTTTTTAATTACATACTATTTGAAGTGACCGGTTTTTATGGCTGGATTAAAATCAAATTGTATAAAGTTTTTTTTTGTTGACTCGTTAGTGTAATTATATAGTTGGTCTCTTATGTTATATGGGCGTGTTTGACATAATAAACACCAACTTAACTATTAATAGACAAGTTTAAGTATTTAGTAGTTTAATATATGGATATATCAAATGAAAAATAAGCGGAGGTTAAAAATATGAAACAGGATATGGTATATAAATTAAGGATCCTGATACAGGAAACAAATGTCAGGATCACGATGATAGGGTACGAATCAAAACAGGATAGAATCATTAATGCCGGTTCGGTGTCCAGGCAGTTTCTCCGGGGGATGGCATAAACTATGAACTCAACCACCCCTGAAGTTGATACAGGCTCGGTCAAAAAGATGATCGATAGCTCAAGGCAGTCTAAAGCCAGGGCGGTTATCGATATCAGTTTTTCAGATGTTAAAAATAATGGGACGAAAGAACTACTGGCGTATTTGACTGTTGTTAAGAGAAAAAAATAGAGGAATAATATGCGGATTGCCAAATATGAACATAAAAGATAATTATATGACAGAAAAACCTGTTGAAAATAATGTATGCGTTAATGAATTAAAAGTTGAAAAGAACATGTCAAATACTGGTAATAATGAAGACCTTGGGTTCTTGATGACTATATTTGATTTCTTGATCTGGCCTTAAAAATGAAAGACGCTACTGATAATGAGCTTCCTCATTATCCAGAATCCAAAATAAATATAAAAAATACTTTAATAGATAGTTTTAAGTTTTTGATATTCGAATGGAAGCTTTTTATTATTGTTCTGGCTTTTTATATCTTTAAACATTTCATATTTGATCAATATTCTTACTCAGGTAATGATCTCACTCCTGCTCGACAATATTTTGAATTTATTTTGATGCAACTGCCTCGATTCTTTATCGATTTATTGTTCTGGGTTAGCCTTATTCCAATAATCATACTTGACGTAGAAGAATATCTGGCAAAAAAGCAAAGAAGAAGCTTCAACTGGAAAAAGATGATCATTAGATACTTTATACCGCTTTTTACCTATGAATTCCTATTTTCTGTGTTAGGTTTTCTTGCATTATGTTTGTCCTCCTTTTCTATGTTCCATTTAGCATCAATACCTGAAGCTGATTCCAGAATAATTGCAGGCTTTATTGGCATTTTTGAGATGATCCTTGGATTCATCTTATTCCTGGCGCCTGCTATAATTGTCCTGGAAAACAAAACATTTATAGATGGAACAAAAAAATCCGTCGATATCATCAGAAATAAGTTTATTATGTGTCTCACATTAATTCTGATACTGTATTTATTAAACCCATCTAACATATTTTTCATGTTTTTAATAATAAACCAATATGCTGCAATTCCCGGATTTAATTACCTTCAATTAATCCAAAATCCTGGATTTATATTGTTTCAATTAATCCTATCCAGCGGATCGTTCATATTCTATAATGCCGCCATCGTTGGATTTTATTTGAGCATTTCAGAGAGAGAAAATTAAAAGACAAAAAAAATAGAATTGAAGTTTAAAATAAAGGTGATAAGATTGAACAAAAATGAAATAGTGATTGTAGAAATCATCAGAAAACCTGAGGCAAGATACCTGACTGGAGGTCTAATATGATCGACATTTCCACAATTCTACCCCTATTAGTAGGGATATTAATATTGATTGGAATTATAGGCGGACTTGTCTGGATATGGAAAAAAAGAAACTGGTCTATATTGAAAAAAGCTACTATAACCATAATACTTGCAGTAGGCGTATTTATTGCATTTTTTGCATTATTTGCTATTACTCTGTTTTCCTCAGATCAAGCCATTTATTTCTCACAGGGAAGCAATCTTGGCAAAATTAACTACGATGAGATTATTTCCAATGCACAAAAAGCCGGATACAGGGTCGATGGACCTTATTATGTAAATGTAAAACAAGAAATCGGTGTGCATCCACCCGGTATAAAAGAACTGGATGAAAGGTTCGGTGCGGACTATAGATTTCTTTCAGTTGGATATTTCTATAGCGAAAAAATGCATCTTGTAGCTGACCAAAGGGAAGGCGGCACAGATATATTCTTCTTTAATGAAGATCGGTCAGATGAACCATTTAAGCCAGAGTATCTTCCACCAGATGAATGGATCATTGAAAAGTTCAGGTTGATGTTTGGCACCAATGAGCAGGATTCAAGAAATTATTTGACGCAGCTCAAAGACTCTATCATTAAAGGTCAAGAATACCCCGGAAGGATTAGTATCAGCATAAAAAAGGACATCAACATTCCTGCGGTGTATTCCAATTTAAAAGGAACAAGCTCAAATTCAAGCATTTTCCCAACAACTGGAGAAGGTTTATTTAAAGAAACATTCTACAGTGGAGACAAAAAGATAGGCGTCTTAGATTTTCTTGTTCCTAATGTAAGGATAATCCTTCAAGACAAGGCGCACGAGTATACAATTAATATAGACCGGCTGGGAGGCGTGGCTACTGGTATTAAATTCAGTCCTGGTGAGAAAATCCCGGAAGAAGAGTATCGCGGTATTTTCAAACAAATGTTTGTTAATCTTGGATTGCCGCCTGAGAATTTGGATGAATTAAAATTTGAATAATATCCAACTGTTTGGTGAGTTGTTAGAAATAAATTAGAGGTGGTATAAATGAATAAAGAAGTTAATGCAAGAGAAGTATTGACAGAATCCTTCAAAATCATTCTGAGAAAACCGATTATCTTGCTTCCGATGATCATTCTGTTTATATTTGACAGATTGCAGGGGTATTTAGCCAGTACCTATATTGATATACCGGACAACATAAAATCAATTGAAGATTTAATGCCTGTCCTTCTATCAATTTTACCATATTTGATAATATCTTCGATATTAATATATATAATTTATGCAATTATTGAGGGTATAATTACAGTGACAATAAAAAATATACTTGAAAATAAAGATGTAAGTCTGATAACCGCATCCAGACTTGCATCAAAGAAGGCTTCCTTACTCATAGCTGCAGGCCTTATTATTGGCCTGGTAATTTTAGCTGGCACTTTGTTCTTTATTATTCCTGGTGTGTTATTCACTATCTGGTATTTTTACACTATTCCTTTTATAATGTTTGAAAATCGAGGAGCGCTTGATGGAATGGAAGCAAGTAAAGCGTTTGCTCGCAACAAGAAATCTAAGACGATCTATTTCTTAACAATCCCATTATTATTTCTCATCCTCGGTATTTCTATTGCAGGATTTATTTTTGATACCGTTCCAATGGCTAACATTGCAATAATAATTCTATTGGATTCTGTTATTTCCACATGGTATTCGGTTATACCAGCTTATGTTTATTTAAAAGAATTCGGTGTGGAAGCGCAACTCCAAAGGATAGTAACATGACTTTTAGGATAGCGGGGGGCGACATCGCACATGAATTGCTCCACTGGCATTTGATTATTTAGAAATAGGTAGATAAAGTGATGAATGATTCAACAACCCAAAAAGAAAAATGGTGGATATATCTTATTTTTTTTATAATAAGTATTTTAGGTTCAATATTTTCTTCCATTCCCGCAAATGCAGCAGTGGGAGATTTAATATTGGATACTAGAATTGAATTGCCCTTCAATGATCTGGATGAGGCAACTCCATTGGCCACTACATTACTAAAAGAAGGATATTCATTATCACTGGATGATGTGTGCGATATTTGTTGTGGAGATCTTACTACAGCAGGTCTTACCATATATAAGAATGAAGAAATTGTAAAAAGGATGAAAGTAAAGAGGGGAGATTATATTTATTACAATAAAACTATAGGTGGAATAGAATATACAATTATTGAGTCAAAGTTAGATGCAATATTATTAGGAAGTACCTACGATATAGTCCAGCTCAGACCTTTTTATCAATATTCTGACGGATCGACTATTATTGAGCCCGATTTTGTCTCTACCAATCTCAATCCAAAAATAAAGGAGACTCCTTATGAAGAATGGAATAGGAGCTTTGGTGGAATATATGGGAGATTTGCTGACAATGTGTGGTCTGTCCAGCAGACTTCAGACGATGGATATATCCTTTTAGGTAAGATGGCTCAAAGTCCCTGGGCTGAGTTAATAAAAATTGATGAAACTGGCAATGAACAATGGAATAAGACTTTTGGAGATTTCGGGTATATCCCTTCCGGTTTACATTTTCATGATGGCGGTTATATTTTCATGGGCTTTAGTCAAATTTACAGAAGTCCTGTTATGCTGGTCAAAACGGATGTGAATGGAAATCAGCAGTGGAGCAGGAAATTTAGCGGAACTGGTGATTACTCTGTTTATTCTGTCCAGAATACATTGGATGGTGGCTATATTCTCGCAGGTATGAAGTGGTTGGATAGGACAGGAAATGATGCCAGGGATGCCATACTTGTCAAGACCAACTCAAATGGCAGTGAAGAGTGGAGAAAAACCTTTGGATTAGACGGAGCTATTTCACCGTCTTCTGTCCGGGAGATCCCGGATGGAGGATATATACTGACAGGGGATATTATGTGGGATGAACATGACAATATAAGAAGAATGGATACAGTCTTGCTCTTAAAAACCGATTCAAAAGGAAATGAACAGTGGAACAGGACATTTGGCGGACCTGGATACAAACGTGTTTATTCTGTCCGGAATACGCTGGATGGTGGCTATATTCTTGCAGGCATGAAGGATTCGTGGACAGGAAGTGATGCCTGGCTCTTAAAGACCGATGCAAATGGTAATGAACACTGGAACAAGACTTTCGGATTGGATGGATTTGATAGTGTTAATTCTGTTGTGCAGACCTCGGATGGAGGATATGTACTGGCAGGTCAAATCGACACAGCCAAGAATCCTGATTTCAAAGGCCAGATACTCTATGAGAATTATGATGCCTGGCTCTTCAAAACTGATGCCAACGGCAATCTTGAGTGGACCAAGACCATTGGGGGATTGAAAAGAGATACGGCCAATTTTGTTCAGCAGACATCTGATGGCGGATTTGTAATTGCAGGATCTACGGAATCAGATAGTTCCGGAGACAGTGAAAGCTGGCTGGTAAAGGTGAGCGGCGAGCCAGAGGAAACAGAAAATATTCCCATTGCGAGTCAAACTGAAACTGGGAACACAAAGCGCAATATCACCGGAATTCCAGATAAAACTGAAACACTGGCAGCGAGTCCAACCCGGACCACGACGGCAGTTCCATCCGAAACCAGTACTATAATCCCACCCGAAAAGACTGGCGGATTTGAGGGTTTCCTGGCAATAACGGTACTTTTAGTAACAATTTCAATCAGGAGAAATAAGAGATAGGAAATATCATGAAAACAAGATGGGGTTCTAAAAGAATGAGTTATTATCAAACTTTGCTTGTGGAATGGTATGATTTATATGTCTTTAAATTAACTTGGCCGCATGGACCGAAATAGCATTCGAGAGATAACCCACCTTGTGGCTTCGTTACTTGTCCTCACTATCGCGTTCTCTTATCCCAGTACAAGCTCACAGGCGCTGGCTATAGCTGCTATTGGAGTAGGTACCGGCTTCCTCCTGCATGAACTTGCTCATAAGTTCACAGCCCAGAGATATGGTTTTGTCGCAGATTATGAGGCAAGTCCCATAGGGCTTCTTCTTGCAATAGGGGTTTCGATTTTAACCGGCGGAGGTTTTGTATTCGCAGCTCCCGGCGCTGTAATGATACGCGGTAAAAGGGTTCCTTATGGACAGGCTGAAGAATATTATTGGAATAAACTCCAGGTTGAAAAAGAATTTGCTTATATTTCTGTATCTGGCGCTGTCGTTAATTTGATACTTGCTGTTTTGTTTATAATGGTTTCATTGAGTATTGCCGACCAATCAGTAATAAATGTGCTCTCAAGAGCAGCATTAATAAATGTATTCCTTGCTGGCTTCAATATGATTCCCTTCGGACCGCTTGACGGTGCAAAAGTATGGCGGTATAATCCGGTCTTATGGGGTATCGTAGGGATACCGTCAATACTTCTCTTCTTTATTTTGCAATTTTTGTAATAAATGAAGGAAAATCATTCAATTTTCTTAAATGCTTCTTTTGCCGCTCCGCACCACGGGCAAACCCAGCCGTCTGGCAGGTCTTCAAAAGCTGTTCCAGGTTCTATTCCCCCGTCCGGGTCTCCGGCAGCCGGGTCATACACATAATCACAGAGAGTACATTTCCACTTTTCCATGTTAATATCATTTTTTCTTAAGCATTTAACATTAACGCCCGGAAATACCCGAACAAAACCAATATGCTTTTAAATAATGAAAGACGAATGACCTGAAACGTAGGAGGAAATATGTTTGGTATTGAATTTGTACCTAATGAATCGGTTCTAAAATTAGCATACTACACAAAGCTCGCAGAAGAAAACGGTTTTGACAATGTCTGGATTACAGATCACTACAATAATCGTGATGTGTATACCACACTTGCAGTACTGGCAACGAACACCAACAGGATAAAACTTGGAACAGGAGTAACAAATCCTTATACCAGGAATGTTGCGATCACTGCCCAGAGCATCGGCGCGATAAATGAAATATCCGGAGGCCGCGCAATACTAGGTATCGGTCCAGGAGACAAGGCGACTTTTGACGCTATGGGAATTGAATGGGTCGAGCCTATGACAACCATAGCTGAATCCATAACAGCTATCAGGGGTTTCTTTACAGGAAAGAAAGTAGCTCAGGATGGAAAGCGCATCAAGATCGGCGGTGCAAAACTTGCATTTAAGACTGGCAACATCCCGATTTATATGGGTGCACAGGGTCCCAAGATGCTTGAGCTTGCCGGCAGAATAGCTGACGGTGTGCTCATTAATGCATCCCATCCAAAAGACTTTGAATTCGCGATCAAACAGATCGCAGCGGGCGCAAAAGCGGCTGGCCGTGATCCCAAGAGCGTTGACGTAGGCGCTTATGCATGTTTCTCTATCCATAAGGATGCTGAAAAAGCAAAGAACGCGGCAAGAGTAGTCGTCGCATTTATAGTTGCAGGTTCACCTGATACTGTTCTTGAAAGACATGCGATTGATCTGGCAGCAAAGAAGAACATCGGCGATGCTATCGCGAAGGGAGACTTTGCAGGTTTGAATACACTTGTCACAGACAAAATGATCGATGCTTTCTCAATATGCGGAGCGCCCGCTGACTGCAAGGCAAAAATTGAAGCCTTAAAGAAGATCGGGGTAACCCAGATCGTTGCAGGTTCACCGATCGGCCCTGATAAGGAAACAGCTATCAAGTTAATAGGAAAGGAAATCATCGGAGGAAAGTAAAGTGGAAGCAAAATCGGACAGTTCGGCAGCAGGTCCCCTCATGGAGAGGGGCATCCTTAAATCCGACCAGGATAAGGTGCTCATCAGACTGGGCAACATGTATGCCCCAAATGTGGGGCTACCAAAAATAGCAGATGTTGGAGAATTCAACTATTGCTCTTCCTGCGGTACATGCGAAGCCATCTGTCCGATGAATGCGCCAATTGTGAGAAAAGGAGAAGTTGACATCTCAAAGGAAAAGAACAACTATAATAAAATGGAGTTAAAAACCGAAGTTGTTTTCCAGAATGTTAATTCTTTTAAAACCGATACGAACCCATGTGTGAATTGTTATGCTTGCGAACGAGTCTGCCCCATACTTGATGGATTCCCTGCAGATGAATTCAATAATGTCAGGATCATGAAGGCCGGCAAAAGCAAAACACTCCACGGCCAGGACGGAGCGATTGTATCACAGATAATAAAATCCCTCTTAGAACAGGGAGAGATCGACTGCGCTCTTGGTGTTGTGCGAAATGAGAACTGGGAAACAAAAGTAGTGATGTTCACAAAACCTGAAGATGTAACAAGCGCCAGCGGTACAAAATATACATACCAGCCCGTGCTTTCAAACCTCAGGGATATACACAGGGCTTATGCTGATACTTATGTCCAGGGTTTAAAGAAATATAAAAATGTTGCTCTGGTGGGAGTGCCATGCCAGGCTCACGGCGCAAAGCTTTTCCGTGAAAATTTTGGCAGGATCAAATTAATTATTGGCCTTATCTGTATGGAAAGTTTCTCTGAACAGATAATGCTCAATGAAATGATACCCAAAATAATGGGTGTTGATATCAGAGATGTTAAGAAGATGAATTTTAACAAAGGTAAATTCATCGTTGAAACTAATAAAGAAGTAAAAGAAGTTCCTATCAAGGATGTTGCTCCTCTTGCCAGGAAAGGATGCCATCATTGTCAGGATTATACATCATATTTTGCAGACATATCCGTAGGTTCTGTTGGATCAGATGAAGGTTTTAGTACTGTTTTCGTCAGGACCGAGACCGGCGAGAAATACCTTAACAAAATCAGTGAGATCGATTGGTCTGAAAAACCAGTTAATCTGGACATTGTTAAAAAGCTCACGGATATGAAACATAAGCATAATGCCTGGGACTGGCGCGCTTTCATGAAAGAAGTATGGAATCGCGATAATCCGGTAAGACCATGGGGCGCCGAGAAGCTTGCAAATATCCCGCCGCCACCTCCACCGCCGCCGCCATCTGCTGAAAAACCGGCGGGAGCAAAACCGCCAAAACCCAAAGAGTGATATGATCCGGGGGCTTTATCTTGGCAGGTTCCAGCCCTATCACTTAGGGCATCACCAGGTCTTAAAACAGATTTCAAAAGAAGTTGATGAGATCATAGTGGGAATAGGGAGCGCGCAGAAAAGCCACGAAGTAGAAAATCCCTTCACTGCAGGTGAACGTGTTTTAATGGTAACAAGTGCTATAAAAGAATTTGATATTAAGCATTATGTTATACCCAT
Organism: Candidatus Methanoperedens sp.; assembly: GCA_027460585.1. Taxonomy (GTDB): domain Archaea; phylum Halobacteriota; class Methanosarcinia; order Methanosarcinales; family Methanoperedenaceae; genus Methanoperedens. The sequence continues at coordinate 13,582 of JAPZAP010000076.1, forward strand.
TGAGGATATCCAGCGTAATTCCCTCTGGGTATCTCATGTAAAATCCATGGTGCCGCCATTTGATATTGCATATACCAATAATCCACTGGTGATAGAACTGCTGAGTGAAGCAGGTATCGAGGTCAAACAGTCACCTCTCTTTAAGCGAAACAAATATTCTGGCACACAGATCAGACGCCTGATGTTAAAGGGTGAAAAATGGAAGAAGTTCGTGCCTGAAAGCGTTATTGAAATCATCGATGAGATCAATGGTGTAAAGAGACTAAGGACCGTGACGCAATCCGACCAGGAATAAGAAACAGTGTTCAGGGCAGGATTTCAAAGACGAATTACCCATTCTGAGAGATTTATACATTGTTCGGGAACGCATTCGATAGAGCATCCCGTACATGGTGAGAAAATGTCTTCTATTAACAGTAACTGGTAATTCTTGACTTTCTCTTCCTTTTTTTCTATGGACTTGATAAGGTATGTTTTAGAACCCTTGGACGAATCATGCTCCCTGCTGATAAGTCCTTCTTTTTCAAGTTTAGCGACTATCCTGGAACATTTACTGCTATCGATCTTTGCGGTTTTCCAGAGATCATTTTGCAAAATGCCATTTTTCTTTGATTTTATTAATTTAAGTATCTTTTCTTCAATATCCATTCTATTCCCCTACCGGACTCAACATGATAATGTTGTTGCCGCGCAAGATGACAGAACCTAATGAACGTGATTTTACACCATCTACGACCTCATACGTATCCATAAGATGCAAATTCAGGTACTCATCTGCGCTTTCAAGTTTACCCTGGAGAGTATGTTTATCGCCCTTCATTTCAACCTGTATTGTTGAACCTATTAATGTCTGAACTTTTTTAGTCGGGAACAAGATATTTTCCTCTATTTACTTTATTCTCACCTCAATTATTCGTTAAGTACTTCAATATTTGCATTCTTTTACAACATCAATGATTTTTCGAGGGTGATCAATTATCGTTATACCTTCAAGCTGCCCTAATATCCTTACATTTCTTGAATCTATGTCACGCACCTTGATTTTAGCAAGCCCTCCCCTGATCGCGCCATAACTGCACGATTTTGCACAAATACCGCAGCCATTGCACATGAGAAGATCGATCTGATCTGTGATAGCATGATTCGGGCATTGCTTTACCGGGGGGCATATTTCACATTTCATGCATATTTCCCGGTCTATGAAATAAGGCATTTTCGATTCGATATGACCTTCTATATCCACCGGCACAATATAAACCGGCACGCTGCCTTTTACAGCCTGCGCTACTGCATTCGTGACAAGGGTATCGGCTATCCCGTAAGCAAGTTTTGCTGTTGTATTTGAGGTAGCAGGGGTGACTAAGAGGGCATCGTATTTTTTCAGGAGCATCCTTCCGGCTTTGGGAAAACTTGATCCCTGCTCCCGCTCATAAAAACATTCTTCAAGATAATTACCATTTGAAATATTTGAAAGCGATTTATCCAATCCGTACATCCTGATTACTTCTTCAGCCGCCTTTGAAAGAAAGGTTGTGACTTTTGTCTCAGGATTCTTTTCTTTTATCTCCATTATAACATCAAAACTTTCGCGCAGGAAATGACCGGCACCCGTAATACACCATGCAATTTTCATGAAATGACTCCATGTTCGAAAAAGAAAATCCTCATCGCTATCATTCTTTACTATATGTCTCAGGATTATTAATATTTCTTGCCAAAAAGAGGGCACAATCCTAAAATCCAGTGATTTAATAATTTTTCACAACAAAAAACAGAATAATCTGGTAACAAATGAATCCACATAAATCGCTTCCACTGAAAAACAGGTCTTTTTTGAACTAAA
>JAPZAP010000077.1 GCA_027460585.1 Candidatus Methanoperedens sp.
AAATGGCATCATTCAAGCCGTCATTTTTTCATTTATTGGATGGTGTTTTGATATTCTGGCAATATATACCGTGTTTCTTTCACTTGGAAATGTCAGCCTGCATATCAGCGTATTAGTCATAGCATATACGATCTCCATGATGAGCGGCTGGCTGCCTTTATTTCTTCCCGGGGGTCTTGGTATAACAGATGGCACTATGGTAGTACTTTTTGCTTATGGGGGAGTGCCCATTGAGATAGCAGTAATTGCAACTCTCCTGTACAGGCTTGCCTCCTTCTGGTTCAACACCATACTCGGAGGATATTATTTGTCAGTATCATTAAATTCCTATTAGATTTTTTCATGTATCAGAAAAAAAGAAAAAAGAAACCCTTATTTTTCTCATACCAAAACCTTTTGCTTTTTCAATTGAATATAGTAAATAATGGCATTGTTTGAGGTTTTCATTTCTTATGGCATGATAGGACTTTTCATAATAAGCATTATTTCATCAATTATTCCTATACCTTCAGAGCCTGTGGTTTTTGGATTACTTGGCATTGGAGGAGACCCCAGGCTGATCTTCCTGATTCTGACACTTGGCTCCATACTCGGAGCGTATATATGTTACCATATCGGAAAACGTGGACTTACTAAAATTATCAATATTCAAAACAATAAATCCCAGGAAAAAACGACCCACAATTATTTTCGGGAACACAGTGTTTTATTGCTTCTGATTTCTCCATGGATCCCTGTTTTTGTCAATCTTGCTCCCTTAGTTGCCGGAATACAGAATTATGATTTGAAACGATTCTTGTTCCTTATCTTAATCGCGAATATCATTAAAAGTACAGGAGTAGTTTATCTATCGATCAGTGTAATTAACTGGTTGACGACGCTATTCATGAAATAAAACAAATGTCAAAGTTATAACACACCGACCATGACAACTTCAGGGTTCGGAATTGTAGCCGGCATACGAAAAACTTCGCAAAAATAAAACTAGTTTACTAAAATCTTTATACTATAGGGACTAATAAGAAGTATAGAAGCAGGGGATAAAATATGAAAGATATTGGAGTAGGAGATATTCATACACACACCATGTATTCAGGCTTTACTAAATATAAATTTTTATCTTTCCCGGATAGTGTAACAACTCCCCGGACATCGATCAAAGTTGCTGAAAAACTGGGGCTCAATGCTCTTTGCATAACTGATCACAACACTATTAAAGGTGCACTTGTTGCCCAAAAGTACAATAAGGATCTTGTAGTGATCGGAGAAGAGATATCCTCTAGAGAGGGTGAAATACTGGGATTGTTCCTTCAGGAGAAAATCAACCCGGGATTAAGTGCCGAAGAAACGATCGAACAAATTCACTGCCAGGATGGGATAGCAGTTGCTCCACATCCTTATAGCGGTCATTGTTCATGTGTGGCTGAAAAAATGAATACTTTAAGGTTTGATGGGATCGAAGTATTCAATTCATTACACAGGGATGGATATTCCAATGCTCTTGCACTGAAAAATTGTAATGGGCATGCAAAGCTTGGCGGAAGTGACGCACATTCAAGTCACATGATAGGAAATGGTTATACGTTATTTAATGGAAGTTCCCAGGAAGATTTTCGAAATGCCATAAAGAACAGACAAACCATTTATGGTGGAAAAGTAGCATCTCTTCTGGATTTTATCAATTATAGTACCCGTGTAGCGTATGAATCTTCAAAGACAATCCTGAAGTTCAATGGTGTGGATTGCCCTATGTCTGCCAGGATATCCAGGGTAAGAAATTCTCGTAAAGCATCCTATCTTCTGGGTTCTGTTGTATATGCATTTTCGCCGCTGCCGTTTGTTTGTACTCTTCTGGGCGATAGGGTTTTGAAACATAAAGGATTGAGAATGTGGAAAGATGCGCATCGTTTTCCTTTGATACGGGAGTGAATCCAACCGTCGATTCATAGTTGCCGCAAACAAATATGATTGTTAATCTGATTGTTAGTGGGCAGAAAGGGGATTATGGTGGTATGGAAAAAAATATCTGCCCACAACGATTCGTATATATACGAACGATAGTATTTATAGTTTACGATTGATGTAAAATGTATTGCAGGAAAAATAATATCGTTAATTTTCCTGGTAATTAGAAGGTAGTGGGCATTTTGATTATGGTGGTGTGGTATCGAAAAAAAAAGTTTTTTCTTTGCCCACTACAATTCGTATATATACGAACGATAGTATCTATAGTTTACGCTTGGCGTAAAGCCAAATTTCAACTTATATAAAATGATTGTTTAAATAAGCTAAAATTGTTATAATAATAAATTCCCCATCCACCAGCAAATCTAAGGATTTTCCAATCTTTATTCCTTTCCGGCAAAAATGCAGGATATACCAATATCCATATAAAATAGCAAAAATCAAAACAAAAAGATATTTGTGGAAAAAACCACGAAAATAGGAAAATATGAGCCAGAATATTAAAATCGTGTTCAGGAAGAGAAGAAGATTTTTTGTTTTATTTCTTCCAAGAAAAACAGGTAGTGTCCTTATTCCGTTCATTCTATCGCCTTCAATATCACGGACGTCAAACAGGACACTGTTTATATAACATTTCAAAAAAAAAATACAAATATTAATATGATTACTATTATTCTTTTGTCTGGTGAATAGATTGCTGGAAGGAAGGATGCAATAACTGCCCACGATAAAGCTATGGTTATATTTTTCACACCCGTAATATCCTTCAACCGCGGGATATTACTTGATAATTTCACGCTATACAGAACCCCAATAAATAAAGGAAAAATTAGAATAAATAAAGTCATAATATTCTCTTGAAGCCCAAGTATCAATGAAAGCAGGAAAGAAATTGCAACAAAAAATTTCAAAATTGGTTTTATTTTCGTTATGAGACTTGCTCTTTCAGGACGATTTATTGCATCTTCTTTCATGTCTGTTAATTTATTTAATCCGTATATACCAAATGTAATTAAAAAAGTCAGAATAGCAGTATTAAATACAAAAATATTATATAAAAATCCTGAGAAAATGACAAGCATAGAGCCATTTATGGCCAAAAAAAGTGATGTTGAAATCAAGAATGATGTAAACTTATTCAATATCAAATTTATTAAGATATTCTTTCGCAAATCAGAGAAGATTTCAAGACGGTGACCTTCATGAATATTATCTATTGTGTTCATCGATTTCCCCCATTCCTAATGTTGCCGCTAACATTATATTATTATAATGATATTGCTAAAGAGGGATAATAGACTTAAATTTTGTGTCTATAGCTATTGAATAAGAATATTGCTCAAATTAAACAATATTGCATAATAGGGGAAATTTTATAAAGCATACATGTCGGACAGCCTCGAACTGTGAGGTTAATTGATCTAGATTAAAAAAAATAAGCAGAGCAGTATTTAATAAAAATATACTATATATTTAATTATACTAAAAATATCCAGCCTGAACCATTTATCTCCAGGCAGAGTGACATAGAAATCAGGAATGATGCAAACTTTTTCAATATTTAACTAATTTTCATATTTCATATTTTTTTGCTCTTCCCCGATAGTATTCAAAAAATTCATAACCCCAACGAATGCCTAAATCATTCGTACTGATTAAATCTTGTGTAATGTCATATACTCCATTATTCGCAAATAATCCGAATGAAAGAAAAGCATCTGAGACCGTAAAAGCCACTTTTATATTTTCATCGATTACAAATATCTCCAATGGGCAATTACGGATTAAATTATTAACATTATCTAAGCCTAGCGTATCGGTAAATTTCTTAAACACGGCAACTGTAAATATAAGTTGGATGCTGATATTTTTCTCAATCGCTTCTTTGAATATTTTTTCATAATATGATGAATATATAGGAGATACGCCTTTGATCCATTTCGAAGTTTTGATGAAAGCGGCAAAGGATTCATATGTTTTGATTATATCAAGTTCATCGATTACTACTAAATTCGAATCCTTCAACCATCCTATTTTTTCCATTTGGTATTGCGGAATTCCACTAAGGTCGTGATCAAGCCAGAATCTATCGTGCTTTTTCAAAACCTCAGTCGAATTGCTGAAATCCACCACTTTCAGAGCCAGGATCTTGCCGATATTTGTAAGTGAATATTTTTTAGTTTTATCCTGAAAAGTAATGTCGGACTTTTCAAGCTCTTTTAATGCATGTATCGCCGTTGTGGAGCTTATTTTCAGTTCATCTCGCAGATTACCCAGTGATTTATTACCCTCATTCAATCTAAGGAGGATATTTCTTCGTAAATCTGAGCAGACTACGAGACGGTGAATATCTTGGTTATCTATACTATTGCTCATCTTCGTTTTTCCCAAACTTTATCCAAACGTTCTGTATTGAAACCTCTTGCAGGAAACATAATATTATTATTATAACAACTCAGTTTATATTGTATCATATAGTTAAACCTTATGCTTTTATTAATGAATTAGAATATTGCTCAATTTGAACAACATTGCATAATATGGGAAACTTTATATCATTCTAACCATATACATGATTATTAGTATGTTGGATTCTGGGGGTGAATTCTTGAAACATTATGCAATCGAGATTAAAGAACTGGATGAAACAATCGAGGGGATAAAAAACGGTTCAAATATAATGATAATTAGTCCTCCCATGAGTGGTAAAGAAGCTGTATTGGATAATATAATGTATCATAGGGCAACAAAAAATGAAACTGCACTGATAATCGTAACCACTAATGAACCTGCATTTCATATTTTAGAAAGGTTCAAGAAAAAAGAGCTTGAATTATCATTATCAAGAATCGGAATGGTGGATTGTATTTCAAAAAATTTTGATGAGGTAGATTTTGAAAATGCTATTATCAAAACAGTAAATAGCCCGGCAGATTTAACCAGCATAGGAGTTAGAATCGGTCAGTTTATAGATGATTTCTCGAAGAAAGGTCTAAAAATACAGATTCATATTAATTCGCTTTCGACAATTTTAATGTATTCAAATAATCAAACAGTTTTCAGGTTCCTGCATAATCTTACCGGTCGTATCAAAGCCGCAGAAGCTCTTGGGATATTTGTGATAGGTAGTGGAATGCATGACAAACAAACAATCGCGACCTTAAAACAATTTTGTGATTGTCTGGTAGAGATCAAATCCGAAAATAATATAAATTTCATAAGAATTATAGGTCAATTCGCTAAATCCACTCCATGGTTTGAATATGAATTTAATGATATGTGTAGTATAATTAGTAATTGAATACGTAGAACAGTTTAAATCGTATAGGTAGGTGTGGATTTATGCTGGAAAGCTCGGAAGAGAGAGTGGATTTGTTAAAAAAAGGTATGGATGGCAAGAACTTAGAATATCTTTATATAAAATTTAATAATTTCAAGATATTTCCAAAACAAAATATATCGAGAAAAGTAAATTGCTGGGAGTTCATGAATTGTGGCAGGGAAATAGGAGGAGAGAAAGTGGACACATTGGGTTTATGTCCAACGTTATTAGAAATGTCTGCCGATGGGCTGAATCGCGGAACAGCAGGGGGAAGGATATGCTGGGCTGTTTCAGGGACATTCTGCAGGAAAAATGTGGAAGGATACTTTGCCAGGAAAATTGTGTCGTGCGAGTCCTGCTATTTTTTTCAGATCGTCAGGGAAGAGGAAGAGAAGATTGAACAATTCATTTTAGTAAAGCCTGGAAAAAAGTAGTGGTTAACAAATCGTTTTTTTTTTCATTGCAGCCTTCATTTTTGCCCGATATAAAGTTGTTCTACCCGTTCTATGGAATCAGCATCATCAAGCGATTTATCGCTTCTCATATTGACAAGCCTGGGAAAGCGAAGTGCATATCCGGATCCATAATTCGGGCTCTTCTGTATCTCCTCAAAAGCAACTTCAAAAACGATCTTTGGCTCAAATTCCAGATGATTGGAGCTTTCCGAAATTACAAGTTCTTTAAATAAATTGGTCAACTCTTCCAGTTGTTCATCCGTTATGCCTGTTGCCACACGGCCAATGGGAAGCAGCCTGTCTGTGTCGGGGTCGCGACATGCCAGCAGATATGAGCCAATGAATTTCGTCCTCCTGCCTTCCCCCCATTCACCTCCGATGACCACAAGATCAAGGGTTTCCATGATGGGTTTTAGTTTGAGCCAGTTTTTTCCTCTCTTTCCGGGTGAATACAACGAGCCGGGATTCTTCAGCATTACTCCTTCATGGCCGGCGCTAAGGGCTTCTTTATATATATTTTCGATAATGGCAGGGTCATTAGTTATAGACTGTTTTGCAAGTATGCTCCTGTCACAGGCCTCCTCCAGCTTTTTGCGCCGGTCGGCCAGGGGTGTATCGATAAGGCTTTCACCATTCAAATAAAGGATATCAAAAAGATTGAGTTGCAGGGGGATCTCAATTGAGGTGGCTGAGATGTCATATTTTCTCCTGAAGCGCCGAAGTATTTCCTGGAATGCCATTGGCCTTTTGTCTTTCCCGATAGCTACGGCTTCACCGTCAAGGATGATGCTTGTGGCGGAAACATTTGACCGGATGGAGTTGACCAGATCCGGTAATGACGAAGTGACGTCCTCAAGTTTACGCGAATATATTTTGATATCATTCCCATTCTTGTGTATCTGCACCCGTGCCCCGTCAAATTTCCATTCAACAGCCACAAGCCCCATTTCTTTAACGGTTTCATTGATGCCAGGCCCTATCTGTGCAAGCATCATCTTAAGAGGACGGTTTATAATCACACCAACCTTTTCAAGTCCCTGCTGTCCTTCTTTTTTTGCTGTGACTGCGACAAGCCCCATGTCATTTGTTAACAGGACACCTCGTTCAACAAGCTCTGGCGGCACATTAAAAGCCTGAGCTATCGCATTTCGAACGATCCCCTCACCAACACCGATACGCAACTCTTCGATCGATAACCGTGAAAGATAAACGATCTCATCTGGCTTTGCAGAACTGAAAAGATATTGCAGGTTTTTTATTTTAGCATCCTGCGAGCCCTTTCCTTCCAGTTCAGATATCTTTTCAAACCTTGAATATACTTCTTTCATTGAAAGCTGTTCATCCTCAGGGAAGAAACTCAAATGAGTTTTACCTGATTTGATCGCTTTTTCAGAAGCAATGCCTATATCCCCGGTTTCTTTTACAAATTTTTCAATTTGTTTCAGGGGTAATGATGATATCCTTGATATTGCAGAATATAAGATATTTGGACCGATCCCCGATTCTTTATTGCTCCATACCGGGAAGATATGCCCCATGATAAAGCGCGTAACAATAGGAAGCTCTTCATCACTCACTTCCTTGAGAAGTTGTGCAACCACAGATGTAATTTCTAAAGAACCGGAAATATTTTCTATGGTGCTGCATACTTTGGCAAATTTTTCAAAAAAAGTCATAAAAGGGTG
>JAPZAP010000078.1 GCA_027460585.1 Candidatus Methanoperedens sp.
TGTTGTTGTAGCAATCCCTGCAATTGAAACTATGGTCTTTGCATTTATTTTTTGCATCCAGTCTATAAGTACTTTGCTGATATCATATGATGCAGTGGGATGGATTGGAATATCAGATATTATTACTACGATATCTTTTTTTGGCGCCTCATAAATTCGGACGGGCATATAAACGATCCCATTAAAAAGCACAGCAAGGGGAGGGAAGTATTTCGAATCTATCGAGCCCACATATTTCATTCCAAGTTCTTCAATTATGTGCTGGCAGGTTATGTTCCCTACAAGACCTATTCCGGGAAACCCCACAATAACTAATGGATTCTTTGATCTCATGGGTTCATTGATGATTTTAACAAATTGCTCCGATGTTTCCAATGCCATATTCCACCTGATTACAAATTAGGGCATGAGTAAATAAAAGCATCGTTACAGGATCAAGGAAAAATCTTATCCCCTTAGAAGCTATAACTCATAAAACATGGAGACTGGCATATGGAAACTGGCGAGATAATCCAGATTTTTGCGCAGTCTGGATTTCAGATAGACCCGCAGGCGCTTGACGCTATAAGAACAAGCTCGCCAGAGCAGATACAACATGTTGTCGGAACAATCGATAATTCAGTGCTGGTTGTGGGGATAGAACATATCAAACCGATTTTTTCAATAAGCAAAAATATACCTGTTTCTGTAAGCCCCCTGGAAATACTGCCAAAACAAGTTGAAATCCCGAAAAAAAGTAAGTCCGTTGAAAGCACCGTTACCATTCTTAAAGATATTACTAACCAGTCCACCTGCATAGGGGAATACACCGAATTCGTGCAGTATTTCAGGGACCGCTACAGTTCCCTGGGTGATATCCTTAGAAAAAGAGTAGGTGCAAGACCCATAGAGAGCCTGAAAAAAAGGAACCTTGATTCGAGGGAGGAGCTTTCCGTGATAGGAATGGTACTTGATATCAGGACAAGCTCAAACGGGCACAAGATCATTGATATCGAAGACCCAACCGGGACGATAAGGGTTTTAATTCATAAAGAACGGGATAAAGAGCTTTTTGAATCAGGATGCCGTCTTCTTCTTGATGAGGTGATTGGAATAACAGGAACACTTTCCTCTGATGGTAACATGATATTTGCGAACAGGATCTCATGGCCTGATATTCCCAATTCAAAGAATGGGACCCTTAACGGGAAAAAAGGAGGGGGAAAAGCTGTGTTCATCTCAGATATACATGTGGGAAGCAAGACTTTTCTTGAAGAATCATGGCTCAAGTTCATTGATTGGCTGGATGATGATATAAATTATCTTGTCATAGCAGGCGATGTCGTTGACGGGATAGGGATATTTCCAGGGCAAGAAAAAGAACTTGCAATTTCCGATATCTATGAGCAGTATGAAAAAGCAGCGCAATACTTAAACGCAGTCCCAAAACACATTAAGATCATAATTTCACCGGGAAACCATGACGCTGTAAGGCAGGCAGAACCGCAGCCCCGATTTCCCGAAAGAATTACAAAAATGTTCAGGAATGATATTATCTTTGTGGGAAACCCGGCCATGGTGGATATTGGGGTTAAAGTCCTTATCTATCACGGCAGGTCAATGGATGACATCATTGCAAGCGTTCCCGGATTTTCGTATAATGAGCCTGCCAAACCCATGCATGAAATGTTAAAACTCAGGCACCTTTCACCGATATACGGAGGAAGAGTTTCTATCGCGCCTGAGAAAAAAGATCATTTTGTCATCGATGAAATTCCCGATATTTTACATTGCGGGCATGTCCATACTGTTGGTGTTTCACGCTACAGGGATGTGCTTACAATTAACAGCGGTACATGGCAGAGCCAGACAGAGTTCCAGAAACGCATGAATTTACAGCCAGACCCGGCAAAAGCCACAGTTGTTGACCTCTCAGGAATGGAATACAAAATAATGGATTTTAATTGAAATATGTTGAACAATACCTATATTCATATTCCAAGCATCGGCGCTTCAACCGAGCGAATGATATGGAATTCCGGCATAAAAAGCTGGGAAGATTTTCTAAAAAATCATGGATTGATCAAAGCGACAAAAAAAAAGCAGCGATTATTAGTTTCCGGAGTAGAAGAATCGATCGAACAACTGGAGAGTGGGAATCACATCTTTTTTGCGAAGCGTCTTTTACCCCGTCATCACTGGAGAGCATACAAGAATTTCAAGGATAACACCGCATTTGTGGATATTGAGACAACCGGCCTTTCAATGAATTTTGACAATATAACGATGATCGGGATCTTTAACGGGAAAGAAACAAAGACTTACATTAAGGATATTAACCTCGATGATGCTAAGGAAGAACTGGAAAAGTACAAACAGCTCGTTACTTTTAATGGGGCAAGGTTTGACATTCCTTTTATTGAACACGAATTCCCCGGATTTTTCAACCACCTGCATATTGACCTGATGTATCCTTTGAAAAATATCGGTTACAGCGGCGGTCTTAAGAAGATTGAGTGCTCACTCGGAATAAGAAGGAGTGAAGAGACCGAAGGAATATCTGGTTTTGAAGCGGTTCATTTGTGGAACAAATACCGGCGCGGGGATTCAGAGGCGCTGGAAACGCTGATCAAGTATAATAAAGAAGATGTGGAAAATCTAAAGACGATAATTGATATGACATATCAGAAAATGATGGATGATGAGGTCAAGCCGCCTCCATCGAGCAAAGGCACCGTTTGACAGATGGATTTTCTCTTATCACAAAAGACCATAAAAAAGTTTTCCTGCGATCAATAGAAGCACAAGAGCAAATAAGTTGCTGATGCGTTTTGATGAAAGGTGCTTGAAGATCATTTTCGATCCAACCTGGGCGCCTGCAAAAGCAGCCAGGCCTGTATAAAATAATACTCTAAGGTCAAGTGTTTGAATTCCAAAACCAAGATGTCCAATGAATCCTGACAATGAAGTGAAGGTAATTATAAAAGCAGACGTACCGACTGCATTTTTCATGTCAAATCCCAGTATGAGTAGAAGTGGTACAATAAAAGTGCCCCCTCCGATGCCAATGAAGGATGAAATGGCTCCGATTATGAATGCCAGTCCAGCTCCTGCCATGATCTTCTTATTTCCCGTCTGTTTTACCCTGTAACCTATTTTATTAAAAAAAAGTATCCGCAGGGCAGCGATAAAAAGTATTGCCGAAAGAAATAGAATTATAAACTTCATTTCTACTTTGTTTGCAAGATATGAGCCTAAAAGTGCACCTATAATTGATGTTGACATTAATGGAAATGCAACTTTTTTATCCACAAGGTGCTGTTTTAGATATGTCATTGAAGCAGAAGCTGTTGTAATCATGTTCAAAAAAAGCGCCATCGGTATCGCTGTGAGAAGGTCAAATCCAAGCCAGAAAAACAGAGGCGTGTAAATGATAGCGCCTCCAAGACCCAGAAGGGAGAAAAGGACTGCGATCAGGAATGCTATCACGATTATGGGAAATAGTTCCATAATTACTACTAAAATACATCGAAACATTAATAATCATTGGAAGAAACCTTTAAGTTGGGAGAACCTATATAGTTCGTAAGGATACAAATGAATAAGAAAACTCGTTTAATATTTGGAGTCAGTATCATTGTGGTTTTGCTAGGCTACATGGGATACATGCAGTTAACATCGGATTCAAGCCTTTTCGAGGTAAGTGGTGCCTTGGCTGCAAAAGAAAAAATTGGAGATAAACCGATCACTGTTAATGGGACATTGGTTCCGGGTAGTGATAAATGGGATCCTGGTACAAAGACCCTTACGTTCAAGATGACTGATGGTGTCGCCACTATGGATGTTGTGTATATCGGGGATAAACCAAACATGCCTGCTGAGGCTGTAAGTATCCAGACAATAGTCACAGGGCAATTCAATAACAACGTATTTCAAGCATTCAGGATGCTTACTAAATGTCCTTCAACTTATGCAGGGAATAATTCCCTCCAAAACGGCAAGTAAGTGAAAACCAATTTTTTTTCCAAAACTTAACAATTTTTTGGGACCAGTATGAATTTGGGGCAAACCCCTTTGATGCTTGGGCGACCACCCGATCTTCTTTTCGATTTAGTGTCATCAATTATTATGGTATCAATCCTTTGATTACTGTATCTCAAATAGATTGGATTTCGTATTGGAGGGGTGTCATTCTCATGGAATATTGTTTTTAGCTTGAATGAACTCAGTTTTATCCCTTGTAAAATCTCAATCAGAAAACAGGCTTCTGAAAAGGATACTATTGTGCAGAGATACTTCCAAGAAGGAAAATAAATGGAATCATCCATATATTTACCTCGGTTATGTAAATAAGGCACTATGAACGTTTTTTTTGCATCTCATCAAGTGTTCGTTTTGCCAGGAAATCAAATTCGATATGAGGTGTTTTGATATGCACTTTTTTACTTCCCTTTCTAACATCCACTTGTTGTGAAAGATCGGTCTGTAAACTTTCAAGGTAGTTGATTGCTATTTGTTTGTGAATATTCTGAGCAAGAATTTCACGTTCGAGATCTTCGATGCAATTGACCCTTTCATCATCGATATCAACTTCAATCGTTACCTTCCGTTTTTGCATTGTGTCTAAACTGATAAAATCGATATTAAAACTATCTGTGATTTTTAAGGGAGATGATTATTGTGCCCTAGGAAAAACTGGTCCCAATTTTTTTTTATAACTATAATATCAGATTGGCACAGTTACATAATCCAGTTATGGTCAAAGTAATATCATCACAATAAATACTTATTTATTCTTTAATGTAATGATATTACCTGCAACTGACCATGGTAACAATATCTTCTACATTTAAAAATATATCTGAAATCCCAAA